>CAZEOK010000056.1:0-19137 GCA_964513745.1 uncultured bacterium | reverse complement strand
TGCTCGACCAGATCGCCGAGCTCTCCAAGCCGGTGGTCGTGCTCTCCGGCGGCGAGCCGCTGCTGCGCCCCGATGTCTTCGATATCGCGCGGCGCGGCACCGAACTGGGCCTTCGAATGTGCATGGCGACCAACGGCACACTGATCGACGACGCCGTCTGCGAGAACATGAAGTCGGCGCAGCTGCGCATGGTCTCGCTCTCGCTCGACGGCTCGACCGCTGCGGTCCACGACGACTTCCGCTCGATGCCCGGCGCCTTCGCGGGCACGCTGCGGGGCATCTCGTTCCTGAAGAAGCACGGCATCCCGTTCCTGATCAACTCTTCATTCACGAAACGCAACCAGGGCGACATCGCGAACGTGATGCGCCTTGCCAAGTCGCTCGGCGCGACCGCGTGGTACATGTTCATGATCGTCCCGACCGGCCGCGGCGAAGGCATCATGAACGAGCTGATCTCCAAGGAGGACTACGAGGAGATCCTAAAATGGCATTACGAGATGGAGAAGGGCGAGAGCGAGTTGCTCGTGCGCCCGACCTGCGCGCCGCACTACTATCGCGTCGTGCCGCAGATGGCCAAGGCCGAGGGCGTCAAGTTCGAGCGCCGCTCGCTGACCTTCTCCACCGGCGGCGGCAAGGGCTGCATCGCCGCGCAGAGCATCTGCCTGATCGACGCCTTCGGCGAGGTCAAGCCCTGCTCCTACTTCCCGGTCTCGGCCGGCAACGTCAAGAAAACCCCCTTCCGGGAGATCTGGGAGAAATCGCCGCTCTTCCTCGAGCTGCGCAACTTCAAGGGCTACAAGGGCAAGTGCGGCCAATGCGAGTACCTGAACGTCTGTGGCGGCTGCCGTGCCCGCGCCTACGCTGTGACCGGTGACTACCTGGATGAGGAACCGTTTTGCACCTACACCCCGATCAGGATGATGAGGAGCGGCTGCACACCATGACGCGCTCGGAAAGGCCCCATCTGCTGCGTTGCTCTGCGTCCTTCGTCACTGCGGCGTACTCAGCGTACGCCTCATTCCTCAGAACTTGCGCGCCTTGCATCTGGGACCTTTCCGAGCGCGTCATCGACCAATAACCTAAATGTGAGGTCTCAAAGCATGCGCAAACAAGCCGTAACGAACGCACCGGCCCACGATTTTCTCGAAGCCTGCCGCGGCACCAAGGTCAGGCGCACGCCGGTCTGGATCATGCGCCAGGCCGGGCGCTACCAGCCGGAGTACCGCGCGCTGCGCAAAAAGCACACCTTCATGGAACTGTGCAAGAAGCCCGAGCTCGCGACGCAGGTCACCCTGCTGCCCGTCGAGCAACTCGGCGTCGACGCGGCGATCCTCTTCTCCGACATCCTGATACCGGTCGAGGCGATGGGCGTGCCCGTGGAATTCACCGAGGCCAAGGGGCCGGTGCTCGCCCGGCCGGTGCGCACCGCGCGCGACGTGGCGCGCCTTGCCGTGCCGGACCCCCGCGAGACGATGCCGTTCGTGATGGAGGCGGTGCGCATGATCCGCCGTGGGCTCGCGGGCAAGGTCCCGCTCATCGGCTTCTCGGGGGCGCCCTGGACGCTGGCATCGTACATGGTCGAGGGTGGCGGCTCGAAGAGCTACGTCGGGATCAAGTCCATGATGTTCAAGGAGCCGGCGCTGTACCGGGCGCTGATGCAGAAGATCACCGCCACCGTGGAAAAGTACCTCCTCGCGCAGGTCGAGGCCGGCGCCGAGGCCGTGCAGCTCTTCGATTCCTGGGCCGGGGCGCTCTCCCCCCGGGACTATCGCACTCTCGCGGCCCCCTGGTCGGCGCGGATCATCAGGCGCCTGAAAAAGACCGGCGTGCCGGTGATCCACTTCGTCTACGACGGCGGCGGCGTTCTCGAGCAGGTGCGCGACACCGGCGCCGACGTCGTCGGGCTCGACTGGCGCGTCGACATCGACGTGGCACGCAGGCGCCTCGGCAAGCGCGTTGCGGTGCAGGGCAACCTCGACCCCTGCTCGCTGTTTCTCCCCGAGCGGCAACTGCGCGCTCGCGTGCGCGAGGTGCTCGAGGCGAACGCGAAGGCGCCCGGCCACATCTTCAACCTCGGCCACGGCATCCTGCCGCAGTGCACGGTGCGCGCGGCGCAGGTGCTCGTCGACGAGGTCCACAAATTCAAACTGTAGTGCTTCGTGCACGCGGGGACTGGCCGGTGCCGTGCGTTCGCTGAGCTGCGCTCTCGACCGGCGCCTGTCCGGCCAGGCGCCCGCCCGTCACCGGCCAGTCCCCGCTTACGCCCGTCACAAAAGCATCGAAGCGGGAATCGTCTCCACCAAGGAAAATCCCTCCTGCCTCACCTTTTTCCGTCACATGACAAGCGAAGGGGTGGCGCGGAGGGGAGGCCTCCACCGCGCGGACCGCAGGGAGCACGGTGGAGGTCCGCAGCGGCGGGACCCCGCAGCCTGCACGGGAACGATTTGGGCGTCATTTCGCTTCGGGGATGTACAATGAGCGCGGCGCCGGAGACCGGGCCGAACGTCGTGCTGCTGCTCAACATGGGCGGTCCGGACTCGGAGGCCGCCGTCGCGCCGTTCTTGACCAATCTGTTCCTCGACCCCGAGATCCTGCCGCTGCCGCTCCCGGGTTTTCTGCGCGGGTTCGTCGCACGGAGGATCGCCGCGAAACGCGCGATCAAGGTCATCTCGCGCTACCGGATGCTCGGCGGCAAGTCACCGCAGGGTGAACTCACGGCGCGGCAGGCGACCGCGCTCGAAAACTCCTTGAACGACCTTTCCGGCGACCGGAGCTGGCGCGTCCTCGTCGCCATGCGCTACTGGCACCCCTTCGCCGCCGAAGCGCTCGAGGAGGCCGCGGCGCTGCGGCCCGCCCGTCTCGTCGCGCTTTCGCTTTACCCGCACTATTCGCGCGCCGTGGGCGGCAGCAGCCTCGGCGAAGTGCGCGCGCTGCTGCGCAGACGGCCCCTCGGTTGTCCAATGTCCAGCGTGGAGCACTTCTTCCGCCATCCGCTCTTTCTCCGCGCCCATGCCGATCGCATTGCCGCGGCGCTTGCGCAGTTCCCCGACGGTGGCCGCGGTGCCTTCGTGCTCTTTTCAGCGCACAATCTGCCGGAGAAGCTGATCCGGAGGGGAGACCCGTACCTCGACCAGGTCAGGGCCACGGTCGAAGGGCTTCTCCCGGCGATCGGGGCGCACCCCTGGCGACTGGCGTTCCAGAGCCGCTCCGGCCCGGTGAAGTGGCTCGCCCCGGAGGTGGCGGACACGCTGAGATCGCTCGCCGCCGAGGGCCGCAAGCAGATACTCATGGTGCCGCTGAGCTTCGTCTCGGACCAGATCGAAACGCTGCACGAGATCGACGTGGTCTACACCGAAGCGGCGCGGGCCGCCGGGGTGGACTTCCGCCGCACACCGGCCTTCAACGACGCGCCCGACTTCATCGCGCTGCTGGCGGCGCTGACCCGCGGCGCTATCGGGGACTGATCACATCACGGGAATCGGGGCGTCCGGCCTCACCGCGACGACTCCGGAGCCCCGACCGGCCTGTCCCGGATCGCGATCCCCGCCTCGAGCGCGCCGGCCTCCCGCGCGAGCTCCAGGATCGCGATCACGGTCTCGAGATCGACGCTCCTGTCCGCCCGCACGATCACCGGGCGCCGCGGTTCGCGTACGAGAGCGGCCGCCAAGGTTACGGAAAGCTCCCGGCGCGGCAGCGCGTGCTCCCCGAGAAAAAGCGCGTTCCCGGCGTCTATCGTCACAATCAGCGGGGCGTGTCGCCGTTCGATCTGCCGGGATGAACCCTGCGGCAGGTTGACGGTGACCCGAGCCTCCCGCGCGGGGTTGAAGGTGTAGAGAAGACTGAAGGTGGTGAAGAAGAAGATGAACATGTTCAGGACGATGTCGGTGATCGCGACCGACTCCAGCGAAGCGCGCGTCTCGAGTCTGGTCTGGATTCTCACCGCCGGCCACCTTCCCCGACCCCGGACAGGAGGTCGAGCAGCCGCTCTCCATGGAGGCTCGTGCCGCGGGCGTGCTCCTGGATCTTCCCGACGATCAGGTGATAGGCGAGATAGTAGGGTATTGCGACGAGCAGCCCGGCTGCGGTGGTGATCATCGCTTCGTAGATCCCCCCGGCCAGCGCGCTCACGGTGATATCCGCGCCAAGCTGCTCCCAGGTCATGAAGGCCCGGATCAGGCCGGTGATCGTGCCGAGGAAGCCGAGCATCGGTTCGACCCCGACGATCACGATCAACCCCCCGAGATTCCGCTCGAGAGCCTGAATCTCCCTCTCGCCCACGCGCTCCAGGCGCTGCTCGAGGGCCTCCCGCGGCAGTCCGCGGTGGCGGATCCCCTCGGCGAAGACATGGCCGATGGGGTGGCGGACGCGGCTGCACGCCTTGAGCGCCCCGTCGCTGTCACCTGCCCGGAGCATGCTGAAGACCCGCTCCGCGAACTCCGGCAGGTCGAGACGGAGCCGGCGCAGGACGCCGACCCGCTCGACGATGATCGCGAGGGCGACAACGGAGAGGACGATGATCGGGGCCATGACCGGACCGCCCTTCACGATGAGATTCGGCACGGCGCACCCACCCTTCTGCATGAAGTTCCGCACCCCGGCGTGGCGCGTCGAGGCAAGAGACGTCGCCGTTATTATAGGCCAGACCGGGGGAAAGGGTCGCCCCACAGCCGCACCGCTGCCGTCCCCGCGCGATTCGCACGGCCTTGCGGCATTTGACAGGGTCGCGCGCCCCCGCTACAAGATGCAGGACGTCAACAGCGGAGGAGCGCGCACGCATGGGGAATCCAGAAATCATCGTCGTCGGCGGGGGCATCAGCGGCATCGCCTTCGCCTGGAAGGCCGCGCGCGCCGGCCGCGCCGTGTTGCTGCTCGAGAGCGGCAAGCGCTTCGGCGGCTGTGTGCACTCGCACCGCCGAGCTGACGGATACTGGCACGAGCTGGGGGCGCACACCACCTACAACAGCTACGGTGGCTTCCTCGACATCGCCGCCGGCAGCGGCGCCGCCGCGAAGATCGTCCAGCGCGGCCCCGCGCGGGCCCGCTTCGGTTACCTGCGGGGCAACTCCTACGAATGGCTGAGCCCCCTGGCCCTGCTCCGCCGCTTCAACTGGTTCGAGATCGCGCTGCACGGGCCCCTCGGCATCATGCGCGGGAAGAGCGGCCGCACGCTGGCCGAATACTACGGTGGACTGCTCGGCCCCGGAAACTACGCGCGCTGGCTCAAGCCGTTCCTCGCGGCGGTGCCGTCCCAGAACGCTGACGGATTTCCCGCAGGCGGCCCCGGCTCCCTCTTCAAGAAACGCGCCCGACGCAAGGAGTTCCCGCGCAGCTACGGATTCGACGGCGGGCTGCAGACCGTCTGCGATGCCGCACTGCGTACACCCGGCATCCGGGTCGAGTCCGGCACCGCGGTCACCCGCATCGCCCCGTCGGCGGCGGGCTTCGTCGTCACGACCGCGAACGGGCGCAGCTTCGAAGCGCCTCTCGCCGTGGTGGCGACGCCGATCGACGCCGCGGCGGCGATGCTTCGCCAGGATTTCCCGGAGCTGACGCAGGCCCTGGCGCCCGTGAAGACCGTGCGCGTCGACTCCCTCGGCGTCGTGCTGCCGCGCGCGCGCTGCTGGATGCCAGAGGCCGCCTTCGTGATACCCGCCGGGGATATCTTCTTCTCGGCGGTCACGCGCGACCCCTTCCCCGACCCTGAGCGTCGTGCCTTCACGTTCCATTTCAGGTCGGGGCACACCCGGGAGGAGCAGCTCAGGCGCATGGGCGAAGTGCTGCGTTTCCCGGTCACGGAACTGGGCGAGCCCGAAGCGCGGCAGACGGCGCTCCCGGCGCCGGCCCTCGGGCACGATCGCGTCGTCGCCGACCTCGACCGGCTGCTCGCCGGTCGCCGCCTGGCGCTGACGGGGAACTATTTCCAGGGACTCGCGATCGAGGACTGCGTCCTGCGCTCGTTCGACGAATTCGCCCGCATCGCCTCCTGAGTCGGCCTCCGTGCGGACTCCGGCTCCGACGTGGGCAACAAGACCGCCTCCAGTCCCCGAGCGTTGGCCGCGATTGCGCGACGTGCTCGATCGACGGCCATGGCAACTCCTCGGGACCCTTGACTACTCGCAGCTGACGCGCCGCAACGCGTGCGGATTTGCGCTCGCCTCGACCCCGCTGCTTTTTTGTTCGCATGCCGCAGTATTTCCCTTGACCGCCGCCGGTGCAGTGGTCGTCACCGCCGCGCACACCCGAGCATATCCGCCCGGCGATGCAATGCATCGCCGACCACAGGAAGGCTGATGACGCACTCTGGGTCTACTGCGGGGCCGGGCAGGCGTTTCTCTATTACGACCGGCTGCTTCCTTTCACCAGCGAGTTCCGTATCGGGGAATGCAACAGGGCGGACCCGCGGGAGTACCTGCGCCAGGTCGACAGCGAGCGTGGACGATCCCGGGTGTGGGTGCTGATGGCCCACGACTCGGGGAAGTTTCGCTTTGACGAGCGGCAACTCCTGGTCGATGACCGGGATGCGATCGGCCGGCGGCCCGACGAGCGATTTGCAGCGGCTGTGACGCAGCGGGAGACGAGGTAGTGCCCGAGGTCGCGCCAGCCAGTCATCAAGGGCTGCCGTAGACTTGTGCCAGCTTCGCCTTCACGTCCTCAAGTTGGCGTCCGGCCCAGGCGAAGTAGGCGCTGCGGAAGCGCTCGTAGTCCTCGTCATCCTCCGGTTCGTCGGGCCGCCGCCGGTTCTCGCGCGACAGCAGCGCCTCGTACCGTCGCTGGAAGGAGAGCAGATTGTACTCCAGGTCGGTATAACGGGCATCGCTGATCAGCTCGCCGACCCGGCGACTCTTGAGACCCAGCAGGTCGGTGAGGGTGAAAAAGGTCAGCTCGGTGTCATACATTGCATTGCGCTGGTGCACCGGGATCACGCGGAAAAGCGCGCCGTGTCCGATCGGGAGCCAGCCTTCGCGCAGGAGCAGCCGGCGGAGCGCGGGGTTGTCGTAGACGGCCTTCGGGTTCTCGACGCCGGTGTCGAGGAGGAGCGCCGCGTCCGAGAACTGGTCGACGGGGATAGCGAGGTTGAAGAACTGCTCGACGATGAAAGCCCGCACCGACTGCCCGCCCCAGAAGCCGGCCGCCGCCAGTCCGTTGTGCAGGACGTGGGCGCAGTTGTCGAAGACGCCGCTCCAGCGGTACTCGCGCCGGCCGGAGGCGTAGGTGTCGTTCAGGCCGTTGAGGTAGTCGACCGTGCGCGCGAGGGCCGCCTCCGGCACCGGGAACCGGACGCAGTAGGCGGACCTTCCATACGCGAGCGCGAAATCGGTGCCGAGGAAGTGCTCGAGTGCCGCCGCGTGGCGTACCGCCGCCGGGGTGCCGGCCGGCAGGGCTTCCGGATGGATCTCGACGCCCGAGAAGATCCCCAGCGCCTCCGCCCTGTCTACGGCCGCCTCCAGGTGTTCGCGGCCCAGGAGCTCATAGCGGCCGACGTCGCCGTAGAAGAAGAGCTTCTCGCCGGGCACGGCGAGCCAGTTCACATTCCGCAGCACGCGATCCACTGAAACTCCGGTACCGGATTCCGGGTCGAAGAGGTCCGTCGTTGCAGGATCACAGAGCTTCAGCCGCGGGTAGGCGGCGGTGTCCCGGCAGACGCCCTTCAGATAGAGCACCGCGTGCCCGGCGGGGCCGCCAGGACCAGCAAGATGCTGGCGGATTCGGCTCGTGGCGCAGACCTCGATGAAGCGGGGGTAGAGCCGGTCGTACGCGGGATCGGGCCGCGTCGCGCGCACCGCCGCGTCGCGCGTGGGTAACGCAGCCGGCGAGCGCGAGGAGCAGCGGCGCAACAAACCCGGGGTGGCGGACGAACCGGGCGGCGAAATGCCGAAACATTCCCGCCACTGCGCGGTCGACAAGAACAAGTCGCTCGAAGAACTTCGCGAGGTCTGAGGCGACCACCGCCGGTTCCCCCTCCGTGTCCCTGCCGTCAGGGTAGGTCCGCACCTGCGGCAGCGCAAGCCCGCGATGCTCAACCGATTTCACGACGATAACCTGCGCGTTCAGAACATCGACGCCCCTCGAATAAATCCACGCTGGTGTACTCGCTCGTATCGAGGCGCCTGTCGATGCGCACGCACCCCACGCCCGATTCGGTTGCCACGGCGACCGCAAGCGCGATGGCCGTCCCGGCCGAGCCGCTCAATGAGCAAAGCCGGAGAGGCTGAACCAGGCCAGGACCCGCGCAGCGAACTCGGCGGGAGTGCAATTGAAATTGTTGTATATCTGACCAAGAACAAAGGCGAGCGGCCCGACAACGGCAAGGGCTACGCAGCCGATAAAGACCCAGCTTCTCCCCGGTGAACGGTTGGCACCCTTCGCCGGGGTTGCATAGGTTTCAAGGCCGACGGCGAGAGCCGCCAGGCCGAGCCCGTAGCCGGGTATGAGAAACCGGACAAGTTCCCACTTGTAGCCGGCGAGTTCGATAAAAAACACCACCGTAAAACCGAAGGCGAACGCGGCCGCGGTCTGCACCCAGAAAAAAGCGAGTGGCAGGGAGGCGCTTTCTTCGCGCTCGGTCGGCCGCGCGCGCAATTGCAGAAAGACCAATCCCAGGCCGGCGATCGGGAAAAACGCCGTGCGCAGGGCGGCCCAGAGGTTGCTCTCGCACCAGAGGAGCGACAGCTGGAGGTACCAGGGGGACAACTCGTTGAAGGGCTTGACTCTTTTAAGCACGCTTTCGACGTTTGCCCCCGCCTGATAGAACTGCTGACTGCCAAAGACCGCATACGAAGGCAGCTCGGGGTTGAACGCAAGGAGCTGCGCGCCCCGGCTCACCTTCATCAGTCCGGGCAGATTCAGAGATTCGATCCGGGAGGCGGGGCAGAACATGCCGCCCTGGAACGCACCGGCCAGACCCGCCACGGCCAATACCGCAGCGGCGCCGAGAAGCGGGCCGACGCGCGTCGGTGCCATGCGGGTCGGCGCGAGATACCTCGCTGCCACGACGGCGCCCAGGCCGACCAGTGCCACGGGAATATTCTGTGGCGCGTAGATGTCCCAGGCAAAACCCAGCAATGCGCCGGGGATGGCGACTCTCCAGACGACGTCCCACGCCCGCAAGGCCGCTCCACGCGCGAGCCCGGCGGTCCAGACGAGAAAACCCAGGATTGTGCCGAGGCTGGCCAGGGAATCCGTGTAGCCGTTGGCCACGAACGGGCTCCCCGAGTCGATGACGAGCACATGGGTGAGCGAGAGCGCCGTGTTGCCGAGCAAGACCAGAAGCGCTCCGAGCGTTGCGCCGCGCCGGCTCGACCCGAGGATCGCCAGCAGTCCCCAGACGAGGGAGGTCAACGCGATATTCGCGAGGACGAGCCACAGCGAAAGGGTGAAATACGGGTGCTGCACCCCGGCGAAAAGGGACACGGCGGTCAGCATGGACTGGCCGATGTTCTGCCCGAGGACCGGGATGCGATCGTTGACCGCGATGTAGGTCGCCACGTTCACGTATCTGCCGCTGTGGAGGCTCCCCAGACTCGCGAAGACGTTGATCGATCCGGCCCCCAGATGGAGGCTGAAGAGCAGCAACGGCGCGACCAGGCCGACCGCGGCGATTCGCCAGGGGAACCGGGCAACGAAACGGAGCGCCGCGTACGCGGCCTGCCGGGTCGAAGGAGCCCAGGGGATCGGAAGCAGCAGGCAGGCCAGCAGGGCCAGGAGGAGCGGGAGCGTCGCCCGTCCCGTGAGAAATGCCGCGGCGCGCCAGAGGCCGAGGAAGAGCGACATGCCGAGAAAAAAACCGAAGCCCGCGCGGAAAGAAAGCGGCAGGTCGTCGCTTGCCGCGCAGCGCCGCTGCAGGAACGTGCCGCAGTACAGGAAAACAGCGCTGAGCGCGAGAACGACGAGCAGGGAAGCAGCGACCTGGAGCGGCAACATCTCTTCTCCTAACGTGGTTGTACCGTCATCCCGGCGTGAACACGGTCACGCGCTCCGGCGATCAGCCGGGAGCGCCGGTCCTCCCGACCCTCGGGAGCTCGATTTCGCCGCGCGTGACATGCCGGCATCAGACCGACCTCCCATGGATTGGCCGCAGTCTCCCGAAGGGGCCGGTGGTTGTCAAGCAAACGGCGTGCCGGCCCCCGTGCCGGCGTTGCCGCCCCAGCGGGGGATGTTGCCTCGCTTGGTGCACACCGCGTCGACGGCGATCCCCAGAACCTCGAGCTCCCCGCGGTACTGTTCGATCTCCGCCGGCCGCCCCTGGAGCTCCGGGGAGACCAGGCAGAGCTTGAATCCCGCATCCCGGAGCCGGGAGGCGATTTCTCCGGTCAGCGGCAAGCGCGTGAAGCAGTCGACCCAGACCCAGTCCACCAGGCCGCGCATCGCCAGAATGGTGTCGAGCCCTTCAAGCTCGGAAAACCGCAGCGCGAAGTTGCGCACGCCCTGGCGACTCAGCAGGTAGATCATGGGGAACGAGGAGTCCAGGAAGAAGAAATCGGTTATCCCGCGGCGCCGGACGAGCTCAAGCGCGCGGTGCTCCACGCGCTCGCTTTTCACGTTGAGGATGAGCGTGCCGTGGCGATAGTCATCCAGGTACGGCTCGAGGTCCTCGCCGTCGGCGAACGGATCGTGCTGCAGAATGAGGCGCTCGCCGCGATCCCGCAGGTCGATCTCGACCCCGTACTGATGCGGCACGCGACGCAGTTCGTCCAGGGTGTTCACCCGGTGGCAGATGAATCTCACGGCGACAAACCGCGTTTCAACTGCCGGCTGTAGGCGATGGTCCGGCGGATGAACTTCCACTTCGCGCCCAGGCTCGTATTCCAGTGCGACGTCCCGTGCAGGCGGCTCTCGAAACGCACCGGCACGCGCACCAACTCGAGTCCCTGCCGGCGCGCGAGCCAGAGGGCGTACAGATCGAGCGAAAAGTCGTCCGGCGGCGACTGCCACGTATCGAGGAAACTGCGATGAAAGAGGTTCGGCTGCGCGTTGATGTCCCAGAGCCGCGCACCCAGATAGACTGATTCGAAGCAGCTCATGCCCACGGTGAAGAAGGTGTCGAAGGCCGGCCTGCCGCGCCGGCTCCCCTTGACGAAGATGTGCTGCGGTCGTGCGCTGGACTCGATGACGCTCAGCGCGGCGATCGTGTCTGCCGGGTCGGTCTGCAGGTCGGCATGCGTCCACCCCAGAAAATCGCCGCGCGCGGCGGCAAGTCCGGCCCTGATCCCGAAGCCATACCCCCGGTTCACCGGCACCCGCACCGTGCGCGCGAACGGGACCTGCGGCAGCAGCTCGGCCAGGAGTGCCGGCGTGGGGTCCGTGGACCCGTTGTCGACGACGACGAGCTCGACGTCGTCGCGCAGGAACACGGCACGGAAGCGCTCGAGCAGGGGGGGAAGGTTCGCCGCCTCGTTGTAGCAGGGCACCACGATGCTCAGCGTGACCGACATGCGCTTCCCAACCGTGCCGCTCACCGCTGTCGGTGCGGTTGGCTGAACGTGCGATAGCGCCGGTCGAGGGACTCGACCGCCACGCTGGTGACCGCCGGGTCGCGATCCAGCCGATAAGGATGCCAGGAGCACTTGTGGAAAAAACTCTGCCAGTATTCATACGTGCGCAAGTCATCCGGGGTGCCCCAGCAGAGATAATCCTGGACCGCGAAAACCCGCGCACGCAGTCCCATCGCGACCAGTTCGTTCACCGTGCTGTCGACGTAAAACTCGTTGTTCACCCGCGTGTCGCCGCTCACGAGCCGGCGCAGGGCTTCAAGGAAATATCGCGCGCGCCGGAAATAAAACGCCCCGACGATGGCATGGTCGTTGAACGGATCGCCGGAGATGGGGACCTTGACGGAGACCCGGCGCACGAGCCCCGTGGCGTCGGCGTCTATCCACCCGTACATCTGTGGGTTGCGGGCGCTCGCGCGATGCTGGCGGAAGCTCCAGACAACGGCGTCGGTGCCGGGGTCGTCGAGAAGCGCCTGGTAGGCCGCGCTATCCCAACGCATACCGTTGTCGCAGGCGCCTACGAAGAGCGGTGCCTCCGGGTCTTCCCCGGCCAGGCCCAGTTCCACCGAGCAGGCCTGGCCCTGAGTATCACCTTCGACGCGGACGAATTTCGCCGTGGGACATGCCGCCGCGATCGTCTGCATCAGGGGGCCGGAATCGAGTTGTCCGGCGCGGCAGACGAAAATCGTGCGCTCGGAGCGCGGCAGGGATGCGGCGGCCTGGAGCACCATGGGGCGTCCGCCGATCTCGATCAGCGGCTTCGGGGTCGTGTAGCCGGCTCGGGAAAAACGCTCGCCGCGCCCGGCCATGGGGATCACCGTGATGCTGCCCGCCTGCGGTGCCGGCCGCCGTTGCGGCTCGAGAGCGCGCGCGAAATAGTCGGACCAGCGCTGGTACTCCTCGACGTCCTCCGGAGTGCCCCACTGCAACATGTGCTGAATTTCGTAGATCGAAACCCGCAGCCCGTCCCGCACCAGCAGGTTGTAGACCATGCTCGCGTAGTATTCGCCGTTCACCTGGATATCTTCCTGAAGCAACCGCCGGCAGTAGTTCTTCAGGAGAGAGCCGCTGCGGAAATAATAGGTGCCGTCCGAAGCGTACTCGCTCATGCGATCGGTCGTGAACGGCTGTTTCTCGCGGATCTCGAGCAGCCACTGGTCGGCGTCTCGCATGAAGGCGTAGTTGGTGCTGCCGAGCATGTGCGGATGAAACCCCCGGTACGCCGGCAGAGCGCCATCGGCGCGGCGTGTCCGCGTGTGCTCGAGGAAATCGCGGTAATCCCAGTACTTGCCGAAGTCGCAGTAGTTGACGATGACCTCATCGTCGTCGCGGATGGCTTCGAAAACGTGGGCCACGGCATGGACGGGACCATACTTGTGCGGTTCGATGGGCACGATCCTGCCCCCGGGCGCGATCCGGGCGAGCACCTCGGCCAGCGGGGTCTCGGCAAGGTGCTTGGTGCTGCAGACGAAGAGAAAGTCCCGCTCGCCCGGAAAGAGGCCAACGACGTGTTCGATCATCGGCCGCCCGTCCACTTCGATGAGCGGCTTGGGCAAACGGTATCCGGCATCGAGGAACCGGCTGCCGCTGCCCGACATCGGGATGACGATCTGCATTTCGGCCCCTTCAACGCTCCCGGCGGTAGCGTTCGGCCTCCCAGGAGCCGATATGCCGTCGTTCCGCTTCGGAGAGAACCTCGAGCGCGGGGCCCGGAGCGCACGCGGCCAGAAGCTGGAACTTGAACACCTCCTCCATCTCCCGGGCTTTGCGCAGACGCGGCGCGAAGAAAAACAGCCTCTCTCCCCAGAGCACGACCCGGGGCGGTTCCCCGTGCTTTCGCGCATATTCCGTGAAGGGTTCGGCAGCCTCCGGCGCGTCGATCTCGAGCGGTAGAGCGCCGCAGTATACTTGCTCGTCGGGGCTCAACGGCGGCGTGAACAGGAGCGAGCGCCGCTCGCGGACGATGCGCGCGAGCTCCACGTCACAGGAGAGATAACTGACCAGCGAGGCGCCGAACAGTTCGCGGAAGCGGCGCGAGAGCCGATTGCCCAGCTTGTAATGCCCATAATCGAAACCGAAGTGCCGTTCGATCCGGCTGGCCGTTTCGTCGGTGGTTCGCAGGACCTCGTCCGGGCTGTCGCCGCTGACCAGGAGACCGTGATTCTGAAGAAAGACCACGACCGGGCGGCGCTGGTCGAACCGGCTCGCCTCGCCGGAGGCCTGATCGATCGCGACCGCCAGATCGATGCCCGGGGTCCGGTAATCCACGTAGAGGGCGGTCTCAGCGAAAAGGGGGCGCAGTCGCTCCCGCCAGTCACGTCGACAGACCACGGCGCTGACCGCAAGGGGATGGGTGTGCGCCACGCAGCGATGGAAGAGGGTGTGCATGTAGGTCTCGAGCGAGGGCCGGGGCGATCCGGGAGCCGTGTACCGGACAAGATGCTGCGCGGCCAATTGCTCACGCTCGCCCTGGCCGCCGGCGCCGACGAGCTCCGGGCCGCGGAGAAATGCCGCGAGCGGCCCGAGCGTCACCTCGGCGAAGCCGGCGGTGTCGTCGACATCGGCCAGAGCGACCCCCGAGGCCTTGACGATCATGGTGCCGTCCGGCCGCTTGAGTGAAACGTTCCCGCCGCCCGCCTGGACAAGGTCGAAACGCTCGCCGACGTACTGCGAGAGGCGGACGAGATCTGCCCGTTCAGTCATGGAACCAGCCTGTCAGGTCGGCGAAACCGCGGACCTCTGTCACCAGTCCGTGTCCGTCCCGCCGCTCTCCCGAGCGGTTGATCCAGAAGGCGCGGATCCCGCAGCCGACGGCGCCGAGGATGTCCTTGCGATAGTCGTCGCCGATCATGCAGGCCGCGGCGGGATTGCAGCCGATCTTTTCCAAACCCAGACGAAAGATCTCGGGGTCAGGCTTTTCCCGGCCCGCCTCCTCGCTGGTCACGAGCCGGTTGACCCAGCGCTCGAGTCCCAAGCGCCGAATCTTGCGATGCTGGATGTGCGCGGTGAGATCGGTGACCAGGCAAACGGGTCGGGAGGCGATGGCGTCGAGAAACTCCTCGGCTCCGGCATCAAGACGCATGACGGCCAGGAACGCCTCCCAGTAGCCGCCGTAGACTTCGAGCGCGTGCGGCAGCGCGCTGCGCCGCTCCCGTTCGAGCAGGCGCTGGAAGTACAAAAGACGGTTGTGCGAGGCGGCGGTGCCAGCGAGTGCGTCGTGAATCTCGCGGCGGGCCTGCTGATACCCGCGCTCGAACGAAGGCCGGTCGATACCGCAGCGCTCCAGCGCCAGCGCGGCGGCCGCGTCCATGCCCGCCCGGTGACAAGTTTCGTAATCGTACAGGGTGTTGTCAAGATCGAGGAGCACTCCTTGTTTAGTCAACTTCCTTGCTCCCCTCTCGTGATTTCTCACTGATGGCGAGCAGCGCGATGAGTTGCACGAACCCCCGGTACCCCTCCAGCCACTGCGCGTCGACGCCGAGCAGTTCGGTGAAATTGGGCATGGCCTGTTGCGCGAGGGCGATGATCAGGCCGCGCCCCGGCGCGTCGCCGAGGACGATGAACTGGTTGCGCAGGTCGTCGGAATAGTCCCAGGAGAGCAGCAGGCCCTGCTCTTCCAGCCCGCTGACGATCGGCTCGATTTGCAGGCTCGAGCTCAGGGTGACTTTGAGCCGCAGAGCAGCGGTGCCCGCCACCCCGGGATCGGTGAAGTAGGCGACGATGATATCGGCATGATCACGCTGCGGGAGAATGTATTTCCTGGCGTCCTCGGCGCGGCGCTCGAGCTGCTCCTCCACCTGGGCCGGCGTGTAGCCCCGCTCCGAGGCGTCGCGTTCGCGCTTCCACTGGCGTCGCAGCGTCTCCTCGGTGTCGAGGTAGATCTTGACGTCGATGACCTTGCGGGAGATCGGCAGGTAGAAGGGGTGCAGGCCGGAGAGGATGATGTAGTCGCGGGGCGCGATCTGCCTGCGGGTCGTGAACGTGCCGGTGTCATGATCGTAGTCCGGACGACTGACGCTGCGGCCGCTCTTGAGGGCCAGCAGGTCCTGCGCCTGACGGTGCAGCTCGTTGGCTTTCGGGTGCAGGTGCGTGTAGGTCTGCCAGTTCTCGTCGCCGCGCGCCCACTTGTGGTCGGCGTCGCCTTCGAGTTCCAGCACGCGCTCGCAGAGCAGAAGCTTGATGTCCGAAACAAGCGTGGTTTTTCCCGCGGCGCTGTCGCCGCTGACGCCCACCACGAGATTCCGGCTCGGACGGTAGACGGCGTTGCTGCGGACTCCGAACCGGTACTGGAGATAGATCGTGCCCGCCAATACGACCTCGAGCGTGGTGAAGACGAGGTTGCGGAGCCGCTCGTCCGCGACCTTGATCGCGACCGGGGCGCCGAGCCAGGAGAGATCTCCG
This sequence comes from uncultured bacterium, assembly GCA_964513745.1. Classification (GTDB taxonomy): domain Bacteria; phylum JAUVQV01; class JAUVQV01; order JAUVQV01; family DATDCY01; genus DATDCY01. The sequence continues at coordinate 3,247 of CAZEOK010000056.1, read as the reverse complement.
TGGTCGGGACGGTGAAAGAACACGAAATAAACGACGTAGGTCGCGTTCAGGGCGACGTGCAGCGCGAGAATTTCCGGGCGGTCCGCGGCGTTGCGGATAAAGAACAGACAGACGAACGGGATGGGCCAGAGATACCAGGCAGGCGAGGGAAAGACGAGCAGGACGAAAACGGAGAAAAGGATGCCCAGAAAGGTGTAGAACAGGTCGGCATTGATCTTGGCGTACGCCGCGAACCGCAGCAGCAACACAAGAACCGCGAAAACCGGCAGGATGACCTTGAGATCACCGATGGGGTAGAACACATCGACCGCCGTCATCTGCTTGGGATTCTTCAGGACCATGGCCACGTAGCCGTCGCTGAACAGATACGGCAGGCTCAACAGCAGGTAGATGGCGAACGGCAGACTGAAGAGCAACCAGGCCCGGCGCAATCCGTGGTTCCGGGCGACGTAGATGGCAATGAAAGGGAGCGCCGCGGCGATGTGGAATTTAATGCTCAGGGCAGCGCCGAGCGCCACCGCGGCGAGCAGGAAGCGGTGGCGGCTCAGCAGATAGAGCGCCAGCAGGAGCACCGCCATGGGTATCAAATCGAGCTGACCATGCATGTAGGCGGCATACAGGACCACCGCGGAGGCCCAATAGTAGATGAGCACCTCGCGGCGGCGGCCGGGAAACATCCGCAGGAGCAGGAGCCCGATCGAGACGTCGGCGACAAGTGTCGGCAGCTTGAAGAGGATGTTCTGAAACAGCGGGCCGGCGCCAAGCAGAGCCGCCGGCCAGAGGAAGAACGAAAGCAGATAGAGCATCAGTGGTGGATAGGGGAACGCGTCCGGCTGGACGCCAAACAGATCCTGCCAGGGGTTGCCCCCCCGTGACAGGAAGTGCTGGACGAAGGGGACGAACAAGCGGTCCTGGTACTCCGAGGAGAAGAGCGCGAGGGCAGCAACCTTCACCGCCGCCGCTGCCGCGAACCAGCCGATGAGGCTGTGCGTGGCGCCGGATTCGTTCTGGGCCCCGGGCAAGACCGCGGACATCGGGATTATGCTTCTTCGGCCCGAATGGCGCGCACGTCGAGGCGCCGCAGGTCGGCGCAGACAAACCGCAGATGAGACTTGGACGCGCGTTCCTTGCCGACCCGAAGCAGCCGGCGGCGTTCGACGATCAGGCGGGCGAGCGTGATGTACGTATGCCCACGCCAGGCCACAAGCTCAGCGGTCACCACGGTTCAATCCCCGGGCCACGAGGATGACGTTGCGATCGGTGATCGTCCCGAGACTCCTCGATCCGACGAATCTCATCCTGTAGGCCACGGACTGCCCGTAAGGGTGTCAGCTCTCACTGATGACCTCATGGCTTCATGGAACCACATCGGCAGGTGAAACGCAATTACTCATGCCGTCACTCCAGTGCCCGGCTGAATTCGCTCACGAACATCAAGAACAGTGCTTCGGAATACCTTCTTCGTTCCCTGCAGGACGTTGAAACGGCAACGAACATGGGTGCGTGAGGGGGAGAGCCGCCGGGGCCGCCTGATCGAGACGGACCGCATTGCGGATCCTCTCCGGCGTCAGCAACCGCCCGGGAAAGCGCCGCCGCGCCGGCCACGCAGACCAGCAGTTGGCGATGTCCACGCCGCATCGATATCGACGCAGCTTCAGATCAGTACCGATCCCTCCGCGCTTCCCGAGCCACAACGGCCGGGCATATTTTTCAGCAGCCTGCAAGTCGCCGAGACCCCGCATGGGCACTCATGCGTTGTCGGGATGCATGAGCTCCTGAAACGTGAAGGCGCGGTACCCGGGTTTCGTTTCACGCCTGGCGCCCGGCAACTCGGTAGTGAAGGGCACGAGCTTGCCGGTGCCTCCCGGGAACGTCTCGAGTTCGCGGATTTCCACGGGGATATCCCCGAAGAGCTTCGCCAGCACCGTGCGCATCGGGCCCTGGTCGGCCGCGGCCCCCTGGACGGAAAGGCATAACGAGCGATCCGCCGCCTGGTGCAGAGCATAGCGCGCGAGCGGGAAAGGCTTGAGCAGGTACGAAACGTCGATGCTGTTGATATAGCGGCCCTCGGCATCGAGGAACACCACCGGCGCCCGCCCTTCCAGACTGCCGAGCACGAGCGCCTCTCGCCGCCGCACGAGACGCGCATGATCTCCGGTGCGATAGCGCAGCAGAGGCAGGAATGGATTGCGTCCGCAGGTCAGGGCGATCTCTCCCCGCTGCCCTTCGGGCACGGGACAACCGGCATCATCGAGAATTTCGACATACACGTCATGCGGAACGAGCCGGTGTCCGGCTGCATCAACGATCCCGGGGTCCGCGGCGGCCGCCACCAACCGACACTCGTTGAGGGAGTACAGATCGAGCACCGGACAACCGAAGCGGCCCTCGAGCTCACGCGCAAACCCCGGGGTGAGCGCCATCGAGGTGGAGACGAGCGCTAGCGGGCGGTGGCGCAGTGGCAGGCGCATCAACTCGCGGAGGGAGAGGGGGTCGCCGCTGTAGATCCCGGGCTCGCAGTCGTCGAGAAATACTGCGCGGTCTGCCGGCTCGCGCCAGTCGAGGGGATTGAGATTGACCTTGATGAAACCGGCGCCGCCCAGGTACGACGAGATCGAGGCATACGTGTACGTGAAGCTCTGGGCGCAGACGAGCGCGATCGCCACCCGGCCCGGCCCGCCCTCGAGCGCCACGCCGCGGTCCGCGAGTGCGGCGCGCAACAACGGCAGGTAGAGGTTCGAGACGAGCGGGTGCGAGAGAACGGTCACGGGGTGGCCCGTCGTGCCCGAGGTTTCGTAGACGATCAACTCATCGAGGGATGCGTCGTCCGGGACGAACGCGGCGAAGTCCCGGTTCAGGTCAGCGCGGTCGCAGGTGGGCAGCGCCGCGAACGCCACCGTGTCCTGCGGAAGCCGCCCCCCTGCGGCGCGCGCACGATGGAAAGGAACCCACCGCAGGCAATGCCCGGCGAATTCGAGCACCCACTGCGGCACCCCGTCACCCACGGGCTCCACAGCGGCGCGGCGCACTTGCTCCTCGAAGGCTTGCACCCGCTCGAGACCAGCGGCGTCGAGCCGGTCGCCACAGGCGTGGTTCCAGCGCGGCCCGCGCGGGTGCTCGAGGAGCCGGTGCAGCAGCAGCGTTCCCGCGCGCGTGACGAGCGGATGGCGACGGGTCATCACTCCCTCCCGTAGCTGGCGGCCGCTTCCTGCGCCGCCTTGCGCGCCATCGCCTCGCGCACCTGCCG
>CAZEOK010000055.1:12900-19209 GCA_964513745.1 uncultured bacterium | reverse complement strand
CACATCGTCAGGCGGCCGTCGATGCCGAGCGCCGCGATCGACTCGCCGGCGAACTCCATCGCCGAGTAGAGTGCGCCGTCGACGCCGATCCTGCCCAGTACGGCGAGGATGTAGTCCTTCCCGCCGACCCAGGGCCGTGGTGCCCCGCTGAAGACGAACTTGAGCGAGGGCGGCACCTTGAGCCAGGTCCAGCCGGTGATCCAGGCCGCGGCCAGGTCGGTGCTGCCCATACCGGTCGCGAACGCACCAAGAGCCCCGTAGGTGCAGGTGTGGGAATCCGCGCCGACGATCACCATCCCGGGCCGGACCAGCCCGGCCTCGGGAAGCAGCGCGTGCTCGATGCCCATGCGCCCGAGTTCGAAGTAATTGACGATCTCATGGCGCCGCGCGAACTCGCGCATCACCTTGCACTGCTCGGCGGACTGGATGTCCTTGTTCGGGGAGAAATGATCCGGGACGAGGACGACCTTCGCCCGGTCGAAGACCTGCGTCGCCCCCGCCCGCTCGAACTCCTGGATCGCCAGCGGAGCCGTGATGTCGTTCGCCAGCGCGACGTCGACCGGCACCCGGACGATCTGCCCCGGTGCCACGGCTGCCACGCCGGCTTTCGCCGCCAGAATCTTCTCGGTTATGGTCATGCCCATGCTGGTGCTCCTGTCGCTGAATTTGAAGAAGTATAGCGAAATACCCGCAAAAAGCAACGCGTCCGCCCCGATCACACCTTCGCGCAGGGAGGCCCCTCACGTCGTCTCTGTCGGCTCCAGCTCGAAGCGCCGCTCGTTGACCCCGGCGCCCTCTTGCATCCCGCGACGCGCCCATCGAACGATTCTGCCGATGGCGCCGGGTATCCAGCCGCCGACGATCTGCAGCTATCCGCTCACACGCTGCCACCCGCAGTGAATTCGGCGCGCATCGCCGGTTTGATGTCGAGCAGCGGCGTGCCGCTCACGCAGTCGAGGCCGCGCACCTTCAGGACTGCACCGTCGATGCCGTCGATGACCACCATCGCGGCGCCGATCGGATTCGGGCGGTTCGGGGTCCGCGCGGCAAATGCCCCGGCGATCTTCCCCGAACGACGCTCGGCCACGAGGGGCTTGTCGCGTTTCGCTCGGTCCAGCCAGTAGAGCACGAGGATCCGTCCACCGACCTCGAGCCCGGTCAGCCCAGCGGCGTACTGCGGGCGCACGAAAAGCCGGCACTCAGGACCGCCGGGATTGACTGTATAAGGGCAGTCTGCGGGAGTCTGGTACGGCGTCTCGATGTGCCCGATGAACACCAGCTGTTCACCGCAGCCACCCGCTTTCTCATTTGACATGATCTTGATGATACCCCAATACTGACCTGATTTTCCAGGAATCCAGGAGCATGGTAATCGCAGACCCATCTATTTCCGGATGAAGGCTCGCGGGTGCCCGAGGTGGAAGGATCTCTGGTGCGCGCCGCATCGACGAGTGACCCGCCTGACACGGCGGACGAGCCCGTTCAGAGGTCTGTCTCCTCGGTGGGGCGATGGTCCCTGAAGGCGCGGTAGAGCAACAGGTCGTAGACGATCTTCAGGCCGCCGGCACAAAAGAAAGGCGCGCTCATCAACGCCGGCACCGACAGCAACGCGCCGCTGATCGTCGGTGAAATCAGCGCACCGACGGAGCGGGCGATCGTGGTCACGCCGGAGGCGGCCGAACGCTCGTCCGGGTCGACGACGGCCATGGTGTAGGACTGGCGCGCCGGCACGTCCATCTGCGAGATGCTGTACCGCACGAGCAGAATGCCGACGGCGGCTGTCAGGCTGGGCATCAGCGGCACGAGCATCAGCAGCAGGTTCGAGGGGATGTGGGTGAAAACCATGGTGCGGATCAGGCCGATGCGCGCCGTGATCCGGTCGGCGAGCAGCGCCGAGACGCCGGCGAGCAGGTTCGCGCCGAAGAATATGGCGCCGAGGGCAGCCGGTTCTACGGCGAAGCGCAGGTGGAACCAGTAGACCAGCAGCCCCTGGATGACGAAGCCGCCCCCGAAGGCGTCCAAGGCGAAAAGAACGCTGAGCCTGAGGACCGTCCGACGCGAACGGTGCAGCCCGAGGCGGCTACGCATCGTCGACGGGGCTGTACGCGCCGGCGCCTCGACCGCCACGGAGAGGCGCGAGAAGAGCAGCCCGAGGACCACCCCGATCCCGGCGTAGACGCAGAGCACGGCGCGGTAGGATGCCGTCTCGCCGAGCCCCGACTGTTGCAGCCCCTGGACAAATGCGCCGCCCGCGAGTGCGCCGAGGGCAGCCGCGAAGGAGCCCGCGAGGTTGTACCAGGCGAAGACACGGGTGCGCCGGCCGTCGCCGACGAGCTGCGCGAGCGCCGACTGCTCGATCGAGATGAACGGGCCGATCTCGCTGCCGTTGGGGCTGACGACGCCGACGACCGCGGCGAGTGCTATCAAAACGAGGTTTCCCGTAGCAGCGAGGGTGCCACCCGCAAGGACGATGAGCGCGGCGCCAACCCCGAGCATCCGACGGCGTCCGAGGCGGTCCGCCGAGGTGGTGATCGACAGGGTGATGACGACGTCGCCGAGAAGGGCGAGGGAGAAGAGCAGCCCCACGGTGCGTTCGGCGAATCCCAGCGCGTGCAGGTAGAGAGCCAGCGTCACGGAGACGAAGCCGTAGGCGAAGATGCGCAGGATACGCGTGGCGAACAGCAGGATCAGGTCGGATTCGGGGAAGGTGCGCTTGCTCATGTCGGCGGCGTTCTACCGGGTCGCTGTCCGACCGAGCGGGGCGCGGACCGTTTCGTTCCCGATCCCTCTTGTCTTCGTGCAGGCTGCGGGGTCCTGACTCTGCGGACCTCCCCTCCGCGCCACCCATCCGCCGGGCGGATTTCTCACGAAGGAAGATGCCATGCGTTCGATCGCGCCGAAGCCGCCCCGGCGCGACGCCTTCGGGAACAGCCGATGCCCCTCACAGCCGGCGAGTCGACTTCGGACCCGACTCCACCGCCGCGAGGATGCCGTGCAGCAAGTCGACCGGGGTCGGCGGGCAGCCGGGGACGATGACGTCGACGGGGATGACGCTGGAGACGCCGCCGAGCGACGCGTAGCTCGTCCCGAAGACGCCGCCGTCGCGGCCGCAGTCGCCAACCGCCACGACGAGCTTGGGGTTCGGCGTGGCGGCGTATGTCCGCCGCAGCGCAATTTCCATATTGAATCCAACCGGCCCGGTCACCAGCAGCAGATCCGCGAAGCGCGGCGAAGCGGTGAAGTGCATCCCGAACCGCTCGCAGTTATAATACGGGTTGTTGATCGCGTGGATCTCCAGCTCGCAGCCGTTGCACGAGCCGGCATCGACCTGGCGGATCGCCAGGCTCCCGCGGAACCGCCGCTTGATCGCGCGCTCGAGCCGTTCCCCGACCCGCACGACCTGCGCCTCGACCTCGTCGGGGAGGGTCTCGGTGACGATTCCGGTCCGGAAAATCTGTCTCAGAATCCTGATCATGTTCTCCCGGATCCTATCGTTCCGATTGACTCATGTATGAAGGCATCCGCCGAAATGCGAACACGCCCGTGCATCGAGGCGACGCAGGACCGAGCCGAGACAAGGCACGCGGAGAGGGCCGACCGAGGCGTACGAGCGTACGCCGCAGGGAGACTCGATGAGCGAACGCAGTCGCAGGCCGATACCGCGCCGCCGTCACAGGTCATGCCCTGAATATGACTGGTTGAAGCTCTTGTTGCAGAGCGGGAAATCCGGGACGATATTCCCCGGGACCGCCTGCTCCAGCCCGATCCAGTTCAGCGAGGAAGGATCGCGCACCATGCAGCGGTTGACCTCGCCGTTCGGCCCGGCCTGCAGCCAGTAGACGATTTCGCCGCGCCAGCCCTCGACGGCCGCGAAGCCTTTGACCCCCGGCGCCGGCGGCGCACACGGCGCGCGGACCGCACCCTCGGGGAGATGCTCGAGGATGTAGCGGACCAACCGGACGGATTCGCGGACCTCGAGCACCCGGACCCAGGCACGGGCGTGAACGTCGCCGCTGATGAGCACCGGGACGTCCAGTTCTATCTCCTCCGGCCGGTCGTAGGGCGGGAAGGGGTGGAAGACGCGGGCGTCGTGGTTGATGCCGCTGGCCCGGGCGACCACGCCGACGACGCACAAGTCGAGCGCTTTCTTCGGCGAGAGCACCCCGGTCTCGCGCACCCGGTCCTCAAGGGAGGCGTTGTCGTCGTAGATCGTGATCAAACGCTCGAACTCCTCGAGGAAGACGGTCAGCTCACGCTCCATGGTCGCGCGCAGCTGCGCCGTCAGATCGACCGCGACCCCGCCCGGGACGACGCAGTCCATCATGAAACGGTGTCCGAAGAGCGCGCGGTTGGTCCGGAGCAACTGCTCCTTGAGCAGCGCCATCTGATGCCAGAAGAAGGCGAACGCCGCGTCGTTGGCGATCGCACCCAGGTCGCCGCAGTGGTTGGCGATCCGCTCGCGCTCGAGCAGCAGCGCGCGGATCCAGTGCGCCCGCTCCGACACCGGATTGTCGCCCATGGATTCAAGCGCCATGCAGTACCCGAGCGCGTGCGCAACCGTTGTGTCGCCCGAGACGCGACCGGCCAGCCGGTGCCCCTGCTCCCACGGCAGCGATTCGAAGCGCTTCTCGATGCCCTTGTGCACATACCCCAGGCGCTCCTCGAGGTTCACGACGTCCTCGCCGAGCGCTTGAAAACGGAAGTGTCCCGGCTCGATGATCCCGGCGTGCACCGGGCCGACCGGGATCTCGTAGATGCCCTCCCCTTCCGCCCGGATCCAGGGATAGACGCCGGAGCCCCGGGTCAATGCCTGCGTCGCGTCGAACGACTTGCGCAGCGGATGGACTCCCGCCGGCCAGTCCTCGAAGGCGATCCACGGCCGCAGGTCGGGATGCCCGGCCGGGACGACGCCGAGCAGGCTGTGGATCTGTCTTTCGAACCGGAAGGCCGGGGCGTACCACGCCGTCAGCGTCGGGAACGAGGGGTCTTCCGACGGCAGCCCGGCCTTGACGATCACGCAGTCTTTCGCCCAGCGGTAGCAGGCGTAGACGCCGTAGCCGCGCCCGAAGGCGCTCTCGTCGGTCGCCCACTCCGCGACCAGCAGCGCGTGGGCCTTCTTCAACTCCCTCCCGGCATCGGCGAAACGCTCGCGCGGCAGGATGCACGCGACGACCGAGGCCGGGAACTGCCGCGCGTCGACGCGAACCTTGTCCCCGAGCGCCGCCTTGAGCAGCCGGAAAAGGCGGCTCATTTCAGCAAGCCCGCAGCGGTGACGAACCAGTCGTTCAGGAAGGCCGGCAGGTAGAGGCCGACCACCAGCACGAGCACCAGGTGCAGGATCACCGGGACGTGAGCGACGCGCAACGACACCTGCCACGGGGGGACCTCGCCCGAAACCATCGGCTGCACGCGTCTGAACAGCGCGGCGAAGGCCACCGCCAGACCCAGCAGCAGAAAGGGCGCCATCACCGGCGCGTCCTTGATCGTCGCGGTGAGTATCAGGAATTCACTCGTAAAGACGCCGAACGGGGGCAGGCCGGCGATCGCCATGACCCCGAGCATGAAGCCCCAGCCGACGAGCGGATTGCCCTTGAACAAGCCGCGGATGCGCGCCATCTCCTGCGTGCCGTGCATCTGTGAGGCGTGGCCGACCGTGAAGAAGATCGAGGACTTGGCCAGGCTGTGCATCAGCATGTGCAGCAGCGCCCCGAAGGTCGCGATCGGCCCGCCGAGGCCGAAGGCGAAGGTCGCGATACCCATGTGCTCGATCGACGAGTAGGAGAACATCCGCTTGATGTCCCTCTGGCGCAGCAGGGAAAACGCCGAGACCAGGATCGAGAGCAGGCCGAAGCCCATCATGATGTCCCCGGCGTGATGGGTCTGCGTGGCGCCGTCGACGAGCGCCTTGCAGCGCACCAGCGCGTAGAGCGCTACATTAAGCAGAAGGCCGGAGAGGACCGCGGAGATCGGCGTCGGCCCCTCGCTGTGGGCGTCCGGCAGCCAGTTGTGCAGCGGGACGAGCCCGACCTTGGTGCCGTAGCCGACCATCAGGAAGACGAAGGCCAGCGAGAGCACCGTCGGCTCGAGGCTGCCGCTGACGCGGCTGAGGTTGGTCCAGAGCAGCGCGTCGCCACCCTCCCCCAGCACCCTCTCGGCCGCGAAGTACAGCAGCACGGTGCCGAAGAGCGCCTGCGCGATGCCGACGCCGCAGAGGATGAAGTATTTCCACGCCGCCTCGATCGCGGTGGGCGTGCGGTAGAGCGACACCAGCAGCACGGTCGACAGGGTGGCCAGCTCCATCGCGATCCA
>CAZEOK010000055.1:0-12890 GCA_964513745.1 uncultured bacterium | reverse complement strand
GTCAGCAGGCAGAGCAGCATCGCGAAAATGAACAGCTGGAACATCGCGTGGTAAAAGCGCATGCCGACGTGGCCGACCCGGCCGTGCTCACGCTCGCGGCGCATGTAGCGCCGGCTGAAGATCGCCGTCGTCATCGACACGAACGCGGTGAGCACCGCGAGATAGATGTTGAATGCGTCGACGAAGAAGAACTTCCCCCCCGCCATGAAGGGGCCTCGCTCGTAGACCTGCAGCGCCAGCCCGAGCCCGGCAACCAGCGTCACGGCCGACCCGAGGATGTTGATCTCGGGAGCGAGTTTGCGGTCACCCACGAGCGCCAGCGCGACCGCGGCGACGAGCGGGACCAGCAGCAGGGGCAGCAGCAACGGCGCGTCGGCCATCAGCCGCTCTCCTTCAGATGCGCCATCTGTTCGACGTCCAGGCTCTCGAACGTTGCGCTGATATGGAAAAAGAAGATGCCGAAGATGAAGGCCGCGATCAGCACGTCGAGCGCCACGCCGAGCTCGACGACCAGGGGCATTCCGTACGTGGCGCTCGTGGCTGCGAAGAACAGCCCGTTCTCCAGCGCCAGGAAACCGATGATTTGCGTTACTGCGTGCCGGCGCGTGATCATCATCAACAGGCCGATCAGGACCGTGGCCAGGGCCACGGCCAGCGTCGAGCGCGTGACCATCGAAGAAAGTTCCATGATCGGCGCGGTCAGGTGGTAGGAGAAGACGACGAGGGCGATGCCGATCATCATCGTCATCGGGACGTTCACGACGACCTCGATCTCCTTGTGGATCTTGAGGCGGCGGATCAGCACGTGGAGTATGTACGGCAGCAGGACGACCTTGAGCCCGAGCGTCAGCACCGAGGAAATGTAGAGGTGGTGCCGCGCCGCCACGAAGCCGACGACCGCGGTGTTGACCGAGAGCAGCAGCCCCTGCCACGCGAAGAGGTGGATCAGGCCGTTCAGCCGACGCTGCGCGAGCATCGCGAAGGCGGTCAACAGCACGAGCGCCGCGAGGAAGCTGTTGATCCGGGCCGCCAGCTCAGGATTCATGATCACTCGAGGATGAAGAAGGAGAGCATGCCCAGGGTCGCCATCAGAAATGCTGCGCCGAGGAACTCGGTCAGGCGGAAGATGCGCATCTTGGCCAAGCCGGTTTCGATCAGGACAATGCCGATGCCGATTACCGCCAGCTTCACCACCAGCGCGGCGAATGCCAGCCCCAGCGCCCTCAGGTCGCGGGAGGCGGCAATCCACCAGGGGAAGAAGGCGGCAATCCCGAGGTAAGAAAAGAGCGACAGCTTCATCATGCCGGCCCACTCGATCAGCGCCAGGTGCCGGCCGGAGTACTCCAGGATCATCGCCTCGTGGATCATCGTCAGCTCGAGGTGAGTCGCCGGGTTGTCGACAGGGATCCGGCCGGTCTCCGCCAGCGCGATCAGCACGAAGGCGAGAATGGCGAACGCGAACGACGGCCGCAGCAGCAGCTGCCCGCTCTGGATGCTGCCGACGATCTGCGCCAGAGACGTGGAGGCGCTGCCGAGCGAAATCGTGAAGATCGCCATCAGCATCGCCGGCTCCGCGAGCGACGCTATCGTCATCTCGCGGCTCGAGCCCATGCCGCCGAAGGCCGTGCCGATGTCCATCCCGGCGAGCGCGGTGAAGAAGCGGGCGATCGCGAAGAGCGCGACGAAGACGATGACGTCGGCGGTCCGCGCCAGCGGCAGATCGACCGACAGGATGGGGATGATCCCTCCCGCGAGCAGGGCCGTGCCGAAGACGAGGTACGGCGTGAAGCGGAAGATCCACGAGGCGTTCTCGGCCAGCAGCACGTCCTTGGCGAAGAGCTTGTGCAGATCCCGCACCGGCTGTAGCAGGCCGGGGGTGGTGCGCCCCTGCGACCAGCACTTGAGCATCTTCACCCAGCCGGCGAACAGCGGCGCGATCGCCGCGAGCGCAAGCACCTGGAGCAACTCGAGGAAGAACGGCCACGCGTTCATCGCAGGAACACCAGCAGCACGATAATGGTCACGAATGAGTAGATCAGGTAGGACTGGATCCGCCCCTGCTGGAGACGCCCGACCTGGCGCGCGACGGCGAGGCTCACCAGGCCGATCGGCGCGTAGAACCAGCTCCAGAAACGATCCCGCACCCGCAGCGAGTAGAGAATCCGGCTGGAGTACGCCGACGCTCCGGCGTGAGGGACCGGTGTAACACGTTCCTTGATTCCGAATAAGAAACCGAAGATCCGCCGCAGGGGCATCGCGAAGGCAGTGCCGGAATACTGCATGCGCGGGGTGAGTTTCTCGAAGCCGCAGTCCCAGATCGGCACGCGCTGGATGGTGCCGGGGCGGATGTGGAGAACCAGGTAGACGGCAGGGATGCAGAGCAGCAGGCCGAGAAAGACGATCCCCCCCGAGTAGGATGCGCGCTGTGCGGCCACCGGCGTCAGCCAGAGCCAGCCAAGGCCGCTGACCGGTGACCCGATCTTCATGCCGATCAGTTGCTGCGTCACGGCGTCCATCCAGTCGATGACCAGGGGCGGGAAGACACCGAGGACGAGACAGGAGCCCGCGGCGAGCAGCATGCCGGTCCGCATCGCCCAGTCCGCCTCGTGCACCTGCGGCAGGTGCCGCCCCCGCCAGTGGCCGAGGAAGGTGACCCCGAAGGCCTTGACGAAGCACGCGGCCGCCAGCGCGCTGGTCAGCGCCAGCAGGGCGGCCCCCATCGGTATCAGCAGCTTCATCATCGGCTGCGGCAGCGTGGGCGAAAGCAGGAAGGCCTGGAACGTCAGCCACTCGGAGACGAAGCCGTTGAAGGGCGGCAGCGCGGAGATCGAGACCGCGCCGACGAGGAAGAGCGCCGCCGTCCAGGGCATCCGGTGGATCAACCCGCCCAGCCGCTCCATGTTCCGCTCGCCGGTGGCGTGCAGTACCGCCCCGGCGCCCATGAAGAGCAGGCCCTTGAACAGGGCATGGCTGAGCGCATGGTAGAGACCAGCCGTCAGCGCCAGGGCGGCGAGCAGGTGCAGATCGAATGACCGGAAGATCAGCGAGAGGCCGACGCCGACCAGCACGATGCCGACGTTCTCGACCGAGCTGTACGCCAACAGCCGCTTGAGGTCATTCTGCATCAGCGCGTAGAGCACGCCGAGCACCGCTGAAAGCAGCCCGAAAACCAGGATGATCACTCCCCACCACCAGGGAGCGTCCCGCAGCAGGTCGAAGGCGACGCGCACGATGCCGTAGATCGCCGTCTTGAGCATCACCCCGCTCATCAGCGCCGAGACGTTCGAGGGCGCGACTGGGTGCGCCTCGGGCAGCCAGACGTGCAGCGGGATCACGCCGGCCTTGGCCGCGAAGCCGAAGAACGCCAGCAGGAACGCGGCGGTCGCCCAGCCGTGCGGCAGCGAGGACTGGCGCATCGCGTCGAAGGAGTACCCGGCGAAGGACGCAAAGTCGGTCCCGAGGCCGGCCATGATGCCGAACGAGAGCAGGATCGCGACGGCGCCGACATGGGCCACCACGAGGTAGAGAAATCCCGCGCGGCGATTTTCGACCCGCTCGTCCTCGAACACGACGAGAAAATACGAGGCCACCGCCATGACCTCCCAGGCCACCAGGAAGAAGAGGGCGTCGTTGGCCAGGACCACCATGAACATGCCGGCGAGGAAGAGATTGTAGAAGACGACGAGGCGCGTCACGGGCCGCTGGCCGAGATACCCGCGGACGTAACCCAGCGAGTAGATCGACACCACCAGCGCGAGCAGCCCGATCACGACGAGGAAGAAGCCCGCCAGCGGATCGAGGCGCAGCGTGAACGGCAGTTCGGGAAGGCCGAGCAGCAGGTTCGCCGCGGAGACCGATCCGCGCGCGACGCACAGCGCCCCGGCAGACGCGGCCACGAGCGAGGCAACAGCGGCGGCCGTGAACGAAAAAGCAATCAGAATGCGTTGACCGCGATGTGCTGCGAGCGCAAATACCGGGAGCGTCAGCAGCGAAATAACTGCGGCGCAGGCTGCCTGAAGTGGATCAATACTCACGATCGAGCCGTGAGTGGCAAGTATACTGTTAAGCTAGTCAATGCGCGCGCAGAATACAGGCGGGGATGTCGGTTGTCAAGCGGGCAATCAAACTGACCACTACCCTGGCCGCCTGCTAGACGCGAGCCCGCGATTATCGTGAGTACGGCGGATTTCCGTCGCTGCGCGCCGCCGGGGTCCCCCGCTTCGCGCCACACCTCCATCCAGAGCGTCTCGCAAATCAGCCGTATCGAGGCGGGCGGTCGTTACCCCGTGCCGGGATTCTGTCTCCTGTATTCCCGACTGTACCAGCGGGAGAGTCGCTCCGGGGAGACGCCGGCAAGGTACGCCAAGGTGATGGCAGCGTTCTTCAGGCTGTTCCGCCACGGGCCGCGCGCCTCCCACCTGCGAGCCGATGTGACTGCCCGCTGAGGCAGGACGACCAGCTTGCCGCAGCGCCGGAGCCCGCGGACGAGTTCGTAATCCTCCATCAACGGCACATCGGGAAAACCGCCGAGCGACTCGAACTGCTCGCGACGCATGAAGATCGCCTGGTCGCCGAAGACGATCCCGAGCAATCGACCGCGCCAGTTCGCCACGGACTCGACCAGACGCATCGTGGCGCTGGTCGAGTCCGTGGCAAACGAAAAACAGCCGCCGGCGATCCCGGGCTGCCGCAGCAGGGCTCGCACGGCGGCGGTCCACCCCACGGGCAGCCGCGTGTCCGCGTGCAGAAAAAGAAGAATGGCGCCAGTCGCCGCGGCCGCGCCGGCGTTCATCTGGAGCGCCCTGCCCCGCGTGCACGCTGCGACCCGCGCGCCGGCCGCGGCCGCCGCCATGGGCGTGCCGTCCACGCTGCCGCCGTCGGCGACAATCACCTCGACACCCGCGGCTGATCTCAGGGCCTCCACGAGCGCACCGATCCGGACCGCTTCGTCGAGCGCGGGTACCACGACGGTGATCGTCTCGCCGGCGCGGTCAGCCTCCTGCGCGCGCTCCCAGACCGGGACGTCCTCTGGGCGATCCACATCGTCGAGCATGCGCAGACAGGAAACGGCGAGCCTGCCGCGCGCCGCCGCAGCGCGGCTCTGTTCGAGAACCGCGGCGCCGCCCCAGCCGATGCCGGCAAAGAGCAGCTCCGAGGCGGTCGCGAACGCCGCACGTCGTATCCCGATGAGCCAATAGCCACCGTCGCGCGCCGGACCGAAGACAACCTCACTCCCCTCAAGTGCCCGAAACGCGTCAGCCACGTCCGCGGCGCCGAGCTCCGGGCAGTCTGTCCCAACCACCGCGATCGAAGTAGCCCCACCCGCGAAGCCCTCGGCGAACGCCCGACGCAGCCGCTCCCCGAGATCGCCCGTTCCCTGCAAGACGCATCGGGGCGATCCGCCGATCCAGCAGCGCATCGCCTCGCAATCGCCACCGGCGAACCGGACCAGGGTTTCCCACGAGAAGTTGTTCCACGGCGACTTGGTGACCCGCGCCAGCGTCCTCGCAGTCATCTCTCGCTGCAGCAGCGCGGCGCCCGACGACCCCAGTGCCGGGATCAGGCGCGTCTTGACGATGCCTTGTTCGGGGTACCGGGTGAAGACGACAAGCAGGCGCTCGACACCGGCGGTGCTCACGCGGCGGTGAGCGCTCCCCGGCACGAAGAGCCTGCACCGGCGGTGCAGCCGAAGCAATGCGGACCGGTGACGATGCGCCTGCCGGCGAGCGCGGCCGGGTCGAACCGGTCGACGTGGCCAGGTGCCCCGTGGCTCACGGGAAGCCCGAGCGCGAGATTGAAGTCGCAATCGAACAGCCGCCCGTCCCAGGCCACCTCGACCTGGCTGCGGCACATCAATCCCGGAACCGTGCAGGGATTGAAGGATGTGCGCAGCAGATCGAGATACGAACCACTGCGTCCCTCACGCTTGAGCGCGTCGGCAAAGCGGCCGAGCGGCAGATTCGCGATGGTCAGCAGTCGAGTGAACTCGATCCCGTGGCGGGCGCGCAACTCGCGCCGGTAGTCCTCCTGGAGAGCAGACTGTCCCGGCGGGAGCCCACCCCCCCCGGGATTGTAGACAAGGTCGAGGGGCAATTCCGGCGACGTCCCGTAGCCGATGCCGTTGAGCAGCCGCAGGGAAGCGAGGCTTCGATGATAGACGCCCGTGCCGCGCTGGCGATCGACATTATCCTCGAGGTAGCAGGGCATCGAGCCGACAAGGCGCACCCCGTGGTCGCGAAAGAATGCCGGGAGGTCGACGCATCCTGCCTCGAGCAGGGCGGTCAAGTTTGTGCGCACCTGCACGGGATGGCCGGCGCGGACAAGCCCGGCCACGAAGCTCCGAATGTCGGGGTGCAGCTCGGGGGCTCCCCCGGTGATGTCCACCAGCCGGGGACGCACTGCGTCTGCCGCCCGAATAACGCCAGCCATCACCTCCTGACCCATGGTCTCGGTGCGTCCCGGGGCAGCGCCAAGGTGGCAGTGCGCGCAGGACTGATTGCAGCGCAGGCCGACGTTCACCTGTAACAGCTCGATTCCCGAAGCGGTCAGATACCCGATACCGCATTCGACAAGCCGTTCATCGAACATGTTCATCTCCGCACTTCCCTTCCTAGCTATTGATGGATTTTGATGCGAGCTTATAGCATGGCGCTTCCCGCAGCGGCAACCGCCGCCACCAGCGCCTTGCTCGGATTGCCTGTCGCTAGTTTCACGAGCCGGGGAATGCCTCGCGATCGACGAAGAACTCGACCGTCACGCCGGGGGTGGCGACCCGCGATGCCGGGAGTTCGCGACCTCCGGCGAGAACGGTCGCAAGGATCGCGCGCTTGCCGGAGCCGGCGACAAGAAAAATCACGCGACGCGCAGCGTTGATGAACGGGAGCGTCAGCGTGACACGCGCCCTGCGGCCGGGTGCCGCCGGCACACCGGCAACGGGCCGCCCCTGCTCGGCCAGCGCGTCCGTCCCCGGGAAGAGCGATGCGGTGTGACCATCCTCCCCAATACCGAGGAGAACGAGATCAAGCCGCGGATCCGCGGCACTGAGCGATCCCATGGCCTGCAGCAGCTCCTGCTCGTAGGCCTTGGCTGCCGCTGCTGCCTCCAGGAATCCGGTTTTCACGAAGTGGATCCCGGCCGGAGGCTGCGCGAGACCATCGAGCAACGTTGAGCGGATCAGTCGCGCGTTGCTCTCGGGGCTGTCCGGCGGTACGAGTCTCTCATCGGCGAGGAACAGATGGGTCAGATGCCACGGCAGCCCCTGTTCCTGCGCCAGAACGCGGTAGAAGGCTGCGGGAGTGCGGCCGCCGGAGAGCGCGGCGGTAAAATATCCCCTGGTGTGCACCGCGGTCTGCGCGCATTCTCGCCAGACAGCTGCCAACGCTGTCCAGAGTCCGGGAAGCGTCTCGCACACCTGAACCTTCCTCTGCATCAGCCGTTCCTCCGATTCCCGAAGCGTCTTGCGCTGTCCTGTGCGGTGAGACAATGGTTCCCCGCGCGGGCCAGCACTTCCTCGGCCGTCGCCGGGTCCCAGGTGCCGACCCGGCAGTCCGGGAGGTCGGGTGGATCGGGCTGCTCCCCGTGTTTGGTCTTATGAGCATAGGAGTGCCGTCCGGACCTGTCAATGAAGCCACGCTTGACCAGCCAGCCACGGTGTTCTACGGTAGCAGCCATGTCTGCGCGGTCGACATGACAAACAATGCAATGGGCATGAAACAGGTGTCGACACGGCCCCACCCGACCAAGACCCCGCTCCCGCGACCGGCCGTGCGCCTGCTCCCGGGGCGCTCCAAGGCGGCCCGCGAAGGGCATCCGTGGGTCTTCTCGGGGGCGGTCGGCAGCGTCGACGGCAATCCCGCCCCCGGGGACGTGGTGCGGGTCGTCGATTCACGCGATGAGTTCATCGGCTGGGGCCACTACAGCCCGGTATCGCGGATCCGGGTCCGCCTGCTCGCGCCTCGCGAGGACACCGTCATCGACGAAACCTGGTGGATCGAACGTCTGGCGGCCGCCATCGGTCGGCGCCGCGAACTGCTGACCGATCCCGCGGGAGCCTGCCGCCTTGTCTTCTCCGAGGCCGACCTCCTCCCCGGGCTCGTCATCGACCGGTATGGCGACCGCCTTGTCCTGCAGGTGCATACCCCCGGGGCGGAGCGTTTGCGCGAAACCACCCTCGACTGCCTGACGACCCTGCTGCCGCGCTCCACCGTTCTCGATCGCAGCGACGTGGAGCAGCGCGCCCTGGAAGGCCTCCCGCCCATCGTTTCGGCCGCGGGATCTTCGGCGGTCCAAGGCGCCTCTGTCGCCAGGATTAACGATGCCGGACTGTTGTTCGACGTCAGCCTCGACGGGGGTCAGAAGACCGGCTTCTACATCGACCAGCGCCTCAACCGGGCCGCCGTTGCACCCTGGGCGACCTGCCGACGCGTCCTCGATGCCTTCTGTTATTCAGGAGCCTTTTCGGTGCACGCCGCCCGCGCCGTGGCCGCCGGTGTCACGCTGCTGGACTCTTCCGCCGATGCGCTCGAGGCCGCCGTGGGTCACCTGGCCCTCAATGGCTTTGCGGCCGTGCCGACCGAGGTGCGCCGGGGCAACGCCTTCGCCGAACTGCGGCGCATGCGCGACGAGGGGCGCTCATTCGACCTGGTCATCCTCGATCCCCCGCGGCTGGCGCCGACCCGCTCCCAGGCGCCGAAAGCCGCCCGCGCCTACAAGGACGCGAACCTCTTCGCGATGAAGCTGCTGGAGCCTGAAGGAATCCTGGCGACCTTTTCCTGCTCCGGCGGGATCGAACCGGCCTACTTCCGCGAGATCGTCCGCTGGGCGGCCAAAGACGCCGGCCGCCAGGTACAGGTGCTTCAGACGCTGGGCCAGCCGTTCGATCACCCCGTGCGGCTGAATCTTCCGGAGTCCGAGTATCTCAAGGGCCTGATCTGCCGCGTGCTGTGACGGCAGACCACAACGGCCCATCTGCTGGATTGCGCTCCTCGCCTCTTTTTGCTGCGTGCACCAGCCCGCCTCAGCACCCTCGTCGTCGAGCGCCTTGCAGCTGGGCCCTTGTGCTCAGCCTCTTTGTTCCGTGAATTGATGTTGAAATGATCATCCTCGATGAAACATGCTGGCGGAGGGGTGGTGCGAAGGGAAGGTCCACAGCGACAGGACCCCGCAGCCACAACGGGTGCCGCGGATTTCATCGTGACCTTGATCGTCTCGGGCTGATCGACGGAAACAGCAAATCAGTCCGTCCTGGTCTTCGAACGCGCTATAATCCCGAACATGCTTGAGGAACTCGTCGCGCGCTACATCATCCCGATCAGCGTTACCGCCGGCACGGCCGCCGCACTGCTGCTCATGCGCTGGATCTCGCTGCGCCTGCTCCACCGCTGGGCCGAGCGAACCGCCTCGCCGATCGACGACATCGTCGTTGCGGCGCTGCGGCGGCCCTCCGTCCTGTGGTGTCTCGCCATCGGCCTGCACGTCGGGCTCTCGATGTCGGACATCCCCGACAAGTATCTGCTCTACCTCGTGCGAACCATCCGCGTGCTCGTCACCTTCTCGATCACGATGGCCGCCTCAACAATCGCCGGCCAGATCGTGCGCCAGTCGGTCCAGCGCACCGATCTGCCGCTGCCGACCACCGGCCTGGCCTATGGCGTCATCAAGGGGACGATCCTCGCGATCGGCTTCGTGATCATCCTCTCCCAGATGGGGATCGCGATCGCGCCGCTGCTGACCGCCCTCGGCGTCGGCGGCCTCGCCGTGGCGCTCGCGCTGCAGGACACGCTCGCCAACCTGTTTGCCGGCATCCACATCCTCGTCGAGAAGTCGGTCCGGGTCGGCGACGTGCTGCGCCTCGAGGCCGGGCAGGAGGGATCGGTTCTCGACATCACCTGGCGCACGACGCGCATCCGCACGGTCCAGAACAACGTCGTGATCATCCCGAACAACAAGCTCTCGCAAAGCGTGGTGACGAACTTCTCGCTGCCGGAGCCGCGCCTCGCGCTGCAGGTCCCCGTCGGGGTCGACTACGGCAGCGACCCGCGCCGGGTCGAGCGGGTGCTGCTCGACGTCGCCGTCCAGGCAGCGCGCGATGTCCCGGGGCTGCTCGCCGATCCGCCCCCCGCGGTCCGTTTCGCACCCGGATTCGGCCCCGCCTCGCTCGACTTCACGCTGAACTGCCAGGTCGCCGCGTACACGGACCTCGTCACCGTCCAGAGCGAATTGCGCGCCAGAATCGTCGAGCGCTTTCGCGCCGAGGGCATCGAGTTCCCGCCGGTCCCGGGGGTGCCCCCTCGCCAGAAGGACCGCTAGCCCGCGTACTGACGAAGCGGAGGGGTGGCGCAGCGGGGAGGTCTCCGTCGCGCGGACCGAAGGGAGCACGATGGAGGTCCGCAGCGGCAGGACCCCGCAGCCTGGACGGAGACGGTTGACCGGATCTTAGGATTTCACTCGCCCCAGGATCCCCTGCACCGCGTGCAGCACGTCCGCGGGCAGCAGCAGCGTCTTGGCGTTCGGTGAATGCGCGAGCTGTCGCACCGCGTCCACGTAGCGTTCGCCAAGCAGATAGAGAGCCGGCAGATCGTTGCCGCCGAACGCCGTCGTCACCCTCGCGATCGCCTCGCGGTTGGCCTCCGCCATGATGATCTTGGCCTCCGCATCGCGCCGGGAGGCCTCGAGCTTCCCCTCCGCCTCGCGGATCGCCGCCTCCTTCGCACCCTCGGCGTTCAGGATCGCCGCGGCTTTCTTCCCCTCCGCCTCCGTGATCGCCGCGCGGCGGGTGCGCTCGGCCGCAGCCTGCTGCTCCATCGCC
The DNA here is from genome assembly GCA_964513745.1 of uncultured bacterium. Taxonomy (GTDB): domain Bacteria; phylum JAUVQV01; class JAUVQV01; order JAUVQV01; family DATDCY01; genus DATDCY01. The sequence continues at coordinate 2,083 of CAZEOK010000055.1, read as the reverse complement.
ATCTGCATCGTCGGCGAGGGCTTGATGTCCTGGATCTCCACGGTCTTGACGACGATCCCCCAGGCCGCGACGTCATCCGAGATCGCCCCCTTGAGCTTGGCCTTGATCACGTCTCGCGAGCTCAGCGCGTCGTCGAGGTCCATCTCGCCGACGATGCTTCGGAGCGAGGTCTGGATCAGGTTCACGATCGCGAAACGGTAGTCGTCGATGCCGTAAACAGCCTTCTGCGGATCGATCACGTTGATGAACGCCAGCGCGTTGGTCATGATGACCGCGTTGTCCCGCGTGATGACCTCCTGCGTCGGGATGTCCATCGAGATGTCCTTCGTGAGCACCTTGTAGGCGATCGCATCGAGGTACGGGATCACGAAGTTCAGTCCCGGGTTGAGCGTCGAGTGGTACTTCCCGAGGCGCTGCACGACGTGCTTGTACCCCTGGGGCACGATACGCACGCCCATGAAGATCGTGAGCAGCACGACGAAAGCGAGAATTCCGATGACGATCAGGCTGCCGGGCATGGGGCCTCCTTGCTACGAGTGCGAGGGGTTTTTCTCGACGTTGAGCACGTGACCCTCGATGCCGGTCACGCGGGCGTAATCGCCGGCGCGCAACGCGTCGCGCGAGATGCAATCCCACTCCTCGGCGCCGAGGACGGGGACGGCGAAGCGAATGCGGCCGCGGTCGAGGTGCGAGGAGACACCCCTCAGCATCATCCCGGTCTGGCCGACGATGGCCTCGCGGGACATCCCGGAGGTGGTTCGGTCGGCCATCTTCGGCTTGAAGTAGCGGAACCAGAACCAGGTGCAGGCGGCGGAGGCGACGGACCAGATGAAAACCTGCAGCGCGAGCGGCATCGACGGCACCAGCAGCAGTAGCACGCCGACGAGGCAGGCCGCCAGCCCGAACCAGACGATGGTGAACGAGGGGACTATCAACTCAGCGCCCACGAGCAGGAGCCCGAAGGCCAGCCAGTGCCACCAGAGGAGCTTTATCCCGACCGGATCCATGCACGGGAGTATACACTGAATAGCAGCGTCCAAGACCTTGGGCACGGTTCGTCTCCGCGCAGGCTCCGGGGTTCTTCGCCGCGGACATCCAGCGCGCCACTCCTCCGCAACACCATGCTCCGGATAATTGCACGAGCAGCCCGGTGTACGCTTTGCGTAGGGTGTCTTGCCAAAAACGACTCGTGCCGTTAGAATCCCGCGGACTTTCGACGGGAATGCAAACCAGGAGGCTCCGATGGCGAAAAAATACAAGATTGCAGTGCTCGGCGGCGACGGCACCGGCCCGGAAGTTGTGCGCGAGGGTGTCAAGGTGCTCAAGGCCGTCGCGGCGGTCGAGCGCTTCAAGCTCGAGCTGGTCGATTACGACTGGGGAGGCGACCGCTATCTGAAGACCGGCGAGATCCTGCCGCCGGGCGCGGTCGCGGAGATGAAGAAGCACGACGCGATCCTTCTCGGCGCGATCGGCCACCCCGACGTCAAGCCCGGCATCCTCGAGAAGGGCATCCTGCTTGAGCTGCGGTTCGCGCTCGACCAGTACATCAACCTGCGGCCGATCAAGCTCTTTCCCGGCGTCGAGACGCCGCTCAAGGACAAAGGCCCGGCCGACATCGACTACGTCGTCGTGCGCGAGAACTCCGGCGACGCCTACACCGGCTCCGGCGGCGTGATGATGAAGGGCACCCCGCACGAGGTCGCGACGCAGACCGCTGTCTACACCCGCCACCAGGTGGATCGTTGCCTCAAATTCGCGTTCGAACTGACAAAAAAACGCGGGAAGAAGAACACCCTCGCGCTGTGCGGCAAGACGAACGTGCTAACCTTCCTCTACGACCTCTGGGAGCGCGCTTTCCACGAGATGGGGCAGGCTTCGTTCCCGAAGATCAAGCGCGAGTACTACCACGTCGACGCGACGTGCATGTGGATGGTCAAGAATCCCGAGTGGTTCGACGTGATCGTCACCGGCAACATGTTCGGCGACATCATCACCGACCTGGGCGCCATCACCCAGGGTGGCATGGGGATCGCCGCCGGCGGCAACATCAACCCCGAGGGCGTCTCGATGTTCGAGCCGATCG
>CAZEOK010000054.1:0-19759 GCA_964513745.1 uncultured bacterium | reverse complement strand
GGTTCCCCGGCTTGTTCAGGTTGAAGACCACGATCGGCAGCTTGTTGTCCATGCACAGGGAGATCGCGGTCGTGTCCATCACCGCGAGGCGCCTCCTGAGCACCTCGAGGTACGTCAGCTCGGTAAAACGCCTGGCTCCGGGATTCTTGACGGGATCAGCCGTGTACACCCCGTCGACCTTGGTGGCCTTGACGAGCACGTCGGCTCCGATCTCCATCGCCCGCAGGGCCGCGGCGGTGTCGGTCGTGAAATAGGGATTGCCGGTGCCGGCGGCGAAGATCACCGTGCGGCCCTTCTCGAGGTGGCGGACGGCGCGGCGACGGATGTAGGACTCCGCGACCTGGTGCATCTCGATGGCGCTCATCACCCGGGTGAAGGTGCCCAGATGCTCAAGCGCGCTCTGCAGCGCCAGCGCGTTGATGACCGTGGCGAGCATGCCCATGTAGTCGGCGGTGGCACGGTCGACCCCCTCGCGGCGGGCCTCGATCGCCCCGCGCATGATGTTGCCGCCGCCGATGACCAGCGCGATCTCGACGCCGAGCTTCTTGGCGTCGATGACCTGGCGACAGATCCCGTTGATGACGTCGTGGTCGATGCCCCACTCGGCCCCGCCCAGCAGCGCCTCGCCGCTGAGCTTGAGCAGGACCCGCCGGTACCGCGGCCGGGCCGTCGCCGGTTTCGCCCTTCCCTTCGCCCTGGCAACCGGCATGTTACTTTCCCAGATGGAAGCGCGCGAAGCGGCGCACCCGGATGTTCTCGCCGAGCTTGGCGATCGCATCGTTGACGATGTCCTTGACGGCGCGATCCTGCTCCTTGACGAACTTCTGCTCGAGCAGGCAGACCTCCTCGTAGTACTTCTGGATGCGGCCCTCGACCATCTTCTCGATGATCTTCTCGGGTTTGCCGCTGGCCTTGGCCTGCTCGCAGAGGATCTCCCGCTCCTTTGCCACCAGCTCGGCGGGCACTTCGTCGGCGCTCACGGCGATCGGGCTGGCCGCGGCAATCTGCATCGCCAGGTCGCGGACAAGTGCCTTGAAGGCCTCGGTGCGGGCCACGAAATCGGTCTCGCAGTTGACCTCGATGAGCACGCCGACCTTGTTCCCCGGGTGGATGTAGGACTCGACGAGCCCCTCGCCCGTGTTGCGGTGCGACTTCTTCGCCGCGGACGCGATGCCCTTCTTGCGCAGGTGATCGGCGGCGGCCTCGAGATCGCCGTTCGTGGCCACCAGGGCGGCCTTGCAGTCCATGAAGCCGCAGCCGGACTTTTCCCGCAGCTCCTTCACGAGATTGGCGTTGACGTCCACGCTGCTACTCCTCCGCGCCGGGCGTCGCGGCACCGGCCTCAAGGGTCTCGTCCCCGAAGGCGGCCTCGACCGGCGCCTCTGCGGCCTTCCTGGCCGCCCGCCGGGGCTTCGGCTTGCCCTCGCTCCCGGCCTGCTCGGCAGCGTCCTCGGCGTCCTCCTGGACCTGCTGCGCGGCGGCCGACTGTCTCTCCTGCCAGATTGCGCGGCCCTCGATGACCGCATCGGCGATCGTGCTGGTGATCAGCTTCACCGAGCGGATGGCGTCGTCGTTGCCCGGAATCACGAAATCGATGCCGTCGGGGTCGCAATTGGTGTCGACGGTCGCGATCACCGGAATCCCGAGGCGGTTGGCCTCGTGCACCGCGATGCGCTCCTTCTTGGTGTCGATGATGAAGACCGCCCCGGGGAGCTTGTCCATCTCCCGGATGCCGCTCATGTACTTCTGCAGCCTCTCGAGCTCGTTCTCGATGGTGGCCACCTCGCGCTTGTTGAGCCCGGGGTAACCCGCCGCCTTCTGCTCCTCGTGCTTGCGCAGGCGCTCGATGCCTTTATGGATGGTCAGGAAGTTCGTGAGCGTCCCGCCGAGCCAGCGCTGGTTCATGAAGTGGCCGCCGCAGCGCAGCGCCTCCTCGGCCACCACATCCTGGGCCTGCTTCTTGGTCCCGACGAACATCACCGTCTGCCCTTCGGCCGCGATCTTTCTCGTGAAATCGCAGGCCTCCTTGAAGAGCCTGATCGTCTTCTGCAGATCGATGATGTAGATGCCGTTGCGCGCGTCGAAGATGTACTTCTTCATCTTCGGGTTCCAGCGCTTGGTCTGGTGTCCGAAGTGGACTCCGGCCTCGAGGAGTTGCTTCATGGTCACTGCCGACATGCTGACGTGCCTCCTGCTGATGGGTTTGCCGCCTCCGCGCCGCCCGCACCCGCCGGGAACCTCCCCCGAGGGGAACCCTGTCCTCCGGCACGCGACGCGTGTGATTTTTACAACCGCGACAGCATAAGCGAACAGGGGCCAGGATGCAAGCACGCACTGGCCGCTGCGATCCCCTTTGCAGGCAACGACTCCTGTGCGATAATTCCCCGCCATGGAGGATTGCGCATGAGCGATTATCTCGCGTCCGGACGTGTCGAAGACCACCAGTTCGCCGACCTGGCCGGACTGATTTTCCGTGAGGCCCGCACGGGCGGCCTGACTTTCGAGAGCGGCAACCGCCGTCGCACCGTGTGGTTTCTCGGCGGCAACCCCGTGGCGGTGGTTTCCGACGACCCCCAGGACCACATTTCCCAGCTGCTGCTGGAGCACGGCAAAATCAGCGCCGGGGACGCCCAGCGCCTTGCCGAGCTGTCCGAGACGCGCGAAGCGCTCGGCAGCGCCGATTTCCTGTCGAAGGAGACCCTCAACTGGGGCGTCAAATCCCGCTTCGTCAACCTTTGCTACGACCTCTTCCGCTGGGAGGAGGGGGACTACGAGTTCCGCGAAGGAGACCCGCCGCGGGAACTGATCCTGCTCAAGGTTCCGGCTCATTCGCTGATCTTCAAGGGCGTCGGCCTTGTCGGACAGGCCACGGTGATCGACGCGGTGCCGGGCGATGCCGTCTGTGCCGCCGGACCCGTCAGCGCGACCGACGCCCGGTACCTCGCCCCCGACATGCGCAAGCTCCTCGACGAGTGCCGGTCCGGCCGCAGCGTGGACGACGTGCTCGGCGCCGGATGGGATGACCTCGACCAGACCCGCCGGATGATCTACGCGTTCGCCTGCCTCGGGTTGCTCGCGCTCGTTCGCGGTCCGGCCGCCACAACCGCTGCTCCCGAACCGGATGAAGGCCCCGGATTCATCTTCGATGAGGAAGATGGCGATCGCAACCTCGTGGAGCCCGCCCCCGAGCCGCAGGGGGCGGCACCCGGCTCAGGGCCTCTCCCCACCGGCGGGAAGCAGGCACCGGATGATTTCACCATCGATCTGCCGCCACTGGATGCCGGCGCATCTTCGCTTCCTGGCACGGACGGCGGTTTGGACTTCCCGGGCGGCGACCTTCCCTCCGGGGGCTACTCCTTTGACGACGATTCCGTGGCCGGGTCGTTCAGTTCTTTCGGCGCCGGGCTCACCCTCGACCACGAACAGGAACCGCCGGGTGCTTCTCCCGAGGGAGAAGCCGTCCCCGGGAAGCCCGCAAAGAACACCGGACGCCGCCTCCACCTCCCCCGCATCGCCGGCATTGCTTTCGGGATTCTCGCGGCAGTCGGCGTTCTCGGTGCCGCCGGCTGGTGGTGGATGACCGGCAGCGAGCCCCCGCCACCACCGGTCAAACCGCCGGTCAAGCGCCCGGCCCCGGAGCCGCCGACGGCGAAGATTGCCCCCGCGGTTCCGGCAACCGCCCCGGTTGCCCCAACGCAAACTCCAGAGGCTCAACCGAGTGCGCCGGTCGTCCCTGTCCCGTTACCGCAACCTCCTGCGCCTGCCGTGCCGGCTCCACCTCCTTCTTTGGCGCCGCCCTCCCCCACTTCCCTACCAGCCGGGGCTCCGACCGCTGCAAGAGGGACCGATCGCTACGGCGCTGCCCTTACCGCCTTCCGCACCGGGGATCTCGAAAGCGCCGCCGCCCTCTGGGAGGCGCTCCTTGCCGACGAGCACCGCGGCTCCTTCACCCTGCTGCTGTTGACCGCCTGCAAGAGCGAAACCGTTCGTGACGCCCAGCGCGAGCTCGCCTCGCATGAGCTGTATCTGGTCACCAAGAAGGTCGATGGGCGCGGCTGCTTTCGGGTCTGTCTCGGCACCTTCGGCACGCGAGAGGCCGCGGCCCGGGCGCTGGCCGGGCTACCCTCGGAGTACCGCTTGGCGGGTGCGGCGGTCCGCGCCGTCGCCGATGTCCTGAACCGGGATCGCTAGGCAGTGGACGCCTTCGACGCGATTCTCGGGCGCCGCAGCATCCGCCGCTTCGGCGCCGACGCCGTCGATGCTTCGGCCGTGCGGCGGATCCTCGAGGCCGGGATGGCCGCCCCCTCGGCTGGCAACCAGCAGCCATGGCGCTTTGTCGTGGTGCACGACAGGCAACTGAAGTCCGAAGTCGCTGCGCAGAGTCCGCATGCCGGAATGCTCGAGGGGGCCCCGATCGGCCTCGTTGTCTGCGGCGATCTGGATGCCGAAAAGCACCAGGGTTACTGGGTGCAGGACTGCGCTGCGGCCGTGGAGAACATGCTCCTCGCCGCCCACGCCCTCGGCCTGGGGGCTGTCTGGCTCGGATATTACCCGCGCGAGGAGCGTTGGCGCGGCGTCCAGCGCGTGCTCGGGATTCCGGATCGGGTGGTCCCGCTTGCCGTCCTGGCTATCGGCCATCCGGCCGAGCAGAAAAGCCCGGCCGGCCGCTTCGAGCCCGGATTCATCCACCACGACCGCTGGTAGCCCCGGCCAGCCGTGCCAGGCCGATGACGGCCCTCGTTCAGCGGCCTGGGCTCCAGAATCCGTGTTGTTCCAGCAGGGCGAACAAGTCGCGGCCGATCGCCTGCGGTTCGAAGCGCCCGAGGCGCTCGCGCCCTGCCGCCTTCAACCTCTCCCGCAGCGCGCGGTCGGACACCGCAAGGTGCATCATCTCGGCGATCTCGTCGTAACGTTTCTCGCGGACGAGCAATCCCGCTCCGCCGAGCGTTTCGGGAACTGCTCCGGCGGCAAAGGCCACGATCGGCACACCGAAATGCATCGCTTCCAGCAGCGGCACGCAGAATCCCTCGTGCTCGCTCATCGCGAGGTACAGGTCGGCGATGCGGTACAGGGCGCACAGCTCGCGGAAGTCAACGTGCCCGACAAAGTGCACGTCGGGGGTCCCCAGCCGGGCGACGAGTTCCCGCACCGCCGCCGAGTAGTTTTCGAGACCCGCGTCGGTGCCGACCAGCAGCAGGCGGCTTTTCGGATCGATGCGCCGGTAGACGTGAAAGCTGCGCACGACGTCCTCGAGCCGCTTGTTCGGTGCACTGCGGCCGACGTGCAACACGTTGGTCCGGCCGTCACCCCAGCGGCGCTCCAGTTCGGGCACGGGCCCCTGCCGGTCGTGATCGGCGAAGTCCACGATCACCGGGAGCACCGCAGTCGGTGAAAAGCCCATCTCCTCGAGCTCCCGGCGGTTGTACTCCGAGACACCGATCGCCAGCTCTGTGCGTCCGGCAAGGGTGGCCAGCTGCTCCCGTCCCATCCTGCACTCGCGCTCCATGCGCCGATTGACCCCGCGCGCGAATTCCGCGGGGGTGATGTTGTGATAGATCAGCACCCGCCGCGAGCGCAGCCGCGTGAAGGCGGTGGCCATCGGCGTGCCGATCGAGAAATGCAGAATACAGACGTTTCCGGGACCATCCACCGCTTCGTAAGCCCGCCACTCGCGTGACTCCTGGCGCACCCGCGGATGGCAGGCGATGGTGAAGATCTCCGAGGTCGCCCCTGCGCTCCGCAGCAGCGCACGCAACGCCAGGACGTGGTTGCCGATGGCGTCCCCGTAGCTGAACGTCGGAAGCGCCTGGTCGATGCGGGGCGCTTGCACAGGCGCTACCTCGCGGCGCGATCGGGACCGAGACGGGGCGACCGGCCGGTATCCGCCTCGGCCGCAGTCCGCTCGCGCCAGTATTCGAGCAGGTCGAGCAGCGTCGCCTCCATGGTATGGCGCGGCATCCAGCCCGTTTCTCCGACCAGACGGCCCGGATCCCCCTGCAGCAGGGGTATGTCGATCGGTCGGTGCCGGGAGAGCTCGACTTCGACCTTGATCTTGATCACTGCGTGGCCCAGGAGCGTGCGCAGCAGGTCGGCGACGGTCCACACCCGCCCCGAACAAACGTTGTAGGCCGACTCCGGGGTGCCGCGCTCAAGCACCAAGCGATAAGCGGCAACGACATCGCGCACGTCGAGGAAATCGCGGGCGGCGGCGAGATTGCCCACGCGCAACACCGGTTCGCCGAGTCGGAGCTCGATGCGGGCGATCTGCCGGGCGAAATCCGCGCAAACGAAATCCGGGCCCTGCCTCGGACCGGTGTGATTGAAGGTGCGCGTCATCATGATCGGCCAGCGCTCGGTCCGCGCGTAGAAGCCGCCGAGCGCCTCCTGCCAGACTTTGCTCAGCGCATACGGGCTCACCGGCTGCATGGGCGCGAGCTCTGTAAAGCCCCCCGCCGCCGCGGGGCCGGTCCCGTACTGCTCTGCCGAGCCTACCAGCAGCAGTCGCGGCGGTATGCTCTGCCGCTGCAGGGCACCGAGGAGGTTGAGCGTCGCCAACGCATTCACTTCGAGCGTTCGCCGCATTTCGCTGAACGAGCGGCGGACGCTCGCAAGCCCCGCAAGGTGGTAGACCGATTGGAACTCGCGACCACCGAGGGCGGCCCTGACCGGTTCGGCGTCGCCGGCGGCCAGGTCACAGGCGATGTAATCGATGCGATCGCGGACCGCGGCGAGATGCTCCAGCCGCGCCTGCGGGTGATCGAGCGCGACAACCTGCCCGCCCTGCGCGAGCAGATGCTCGACGAGGTGGCTGCCGCCGAAACCCGCCGCGCCCGTGACGAGGGACTGCCCGCTTCCTTTCATGGGGGGCCAGTGTAGGCAATGCCCGGCTCTTGTCAACGAATCACGCGCGACGCTCCCGGCTCAGCGCTGCGGGTGCCCGGCCGATTCACTTGACAGCCCGCCGATGACGCGGCCCGTGGCGGCGTCGACGAAGAGACTATGCATTCCCGGGGCGCTGCCGCCGTTGAGCCTGAAGGGAACGACCCAGGCCAAGCGAGCCCGCGCATCCGGTTCGTCCGCGCCGAAACCTTGCCAGCCGTTCGGATGGACCATGAACAGCTCGGCGGCAGCGGTCTTGCCGAAGACCGTGCCGGCGCCGTACAACCCGGCGAGGTCTCGACCCGCGAGCACCACGTTCGCGATCCGCTCGGCGGACTGGCGTGAAATCCGGGTCCGCGGCAGCGCGACGGGATCGAGCCAGTCGGGGTCGATGTCCAGCCGGAAAAGACTCCCCGTGGTCGCGTTGAGCAGCAACCGGACCGGGGGGACCAGGAAAGGGAACTCTCCCTCCGCCGTAGCGTACCGTGACTCGTAATAGACGCTCTCCATTCCGCTCGCCCGATAGCGCTGGATGCTCTCGAGCACCAGGTTCATACCCGGGAGGATCGCTCTCACCCGTGCGTCGGCGATCGTGGAAATTTCAGACAGCGATATGATCGGCTCGCCGGCCTGCCGCGTGCTGGCGTTGACGAAGCAGGCATAGAAGACAATCCTCGAGGTGGGCAGGTCGACCACCGCAAAGTCGCGGATGGCGCCACTGGCGGCTCCCGCGCGCTCGCGCCCCTTGATCTCGAGCGCCGGACGCCCTCGAAAGACCAGTCCCTGGCCGGTGTTTTCCAGCGGAACCGGAGTGCAGGCAATGCGCTGGCGCAGCTTGTCGAGCTCGCTCAGCGCGGGAGCGGGCAGCATTTCGCCGCCCGCGGGCTGTGGTTCGGCGGCCCGGACCATGACCGCGGCGAAAACCGAAGCCAGGACGACAGTCGCGACACGACGCGCGGTCGGACGGATCGCCCAGGCGCGCATGCAAGAGGGGGGTGGCGCGCAGGACAGGTTGCCGACCACGGCTGGCGCCTGCCCTGCGCAGACGAGAAAAGCTACTCCTCGAACTTGATGATCTCGACGGGGCAGTTGCGCGCCGCGTCGATGATCGCATCGGAGTTCGCGGCCAGGTTGGCGCCGGCGATTACCGAGCTCGTGTCATCGCCCATGACAAAGACATCGGGCGCCAGATCCGAGCAGACGCCGCACACCGTGCACCCTTCCTCGATCCATACCTTCTTCACCGCCATGTTCTTTCCTCCTTGCCAATGTTCCCTGCCGTCGCGTCCACGTAAAGCGCTCCTGCCTGCGCTCCGGATAAAACGCCCGTTACCGTAGCGGAGCGGTGCTGAAAATGCAAGGGGATGGTGCTAGGATGCCCGGGTGGGAACCAATGAACCTATCGACCGGATTCTAAACGCCGTCGGCGCAATCGTTCGGGGCAAGGACGATGTGGTGCGCCTCGCGACGGCCTGCCTGCTGGCCCGCGGTCACCTGTTGCTCGAAGACCTGCCGGGAGTCGGCAAGACAACGCTCGCCCTCGCGCTCTCCCGCGTGCTTGGCCTGGACTTCGGCCGCATCCAGTTCACCGCCGACCTGTTGCCGACCGACATCGTCGGAGTCTCGGTGATCGACATGAAGGCCGGCGCCCTGACGTTCCGGCCTGGGCCGGTGTTCCATCAGGTGGTCCTCGCCGACGAGATCAATCGCGCCACGCCACGGACGCAGAGCGCGCTGCTCGAGGCTATGGCGGAGGGGCAGGTTTCGATCGAAGGGCGAACGCATGCCCTGCCCGCGCCGTTTTTCGTGATCGCCACGCAGAACCCGGTCGAGCATTACGGCACGTTCCCGCTCCCCGAATCCCAGATGGACCGCTTCATGATGACGCTGCGCATGGGGTACCCGGGCCGCGACGCCGAACGCGCGCTGCTCGCCGACCGGGACACCCGCGTTCGTCTCGGGCGGGCCGAGGCGGTGATCGGCTTGCCCGAGTTGCTGGGATTGCAGGACGCGGCCGCCAGCGTGCGGGTCGCACCCGAGATCATCGAGTACGTGCTGGACCTCGCCACCGCCTCCCGCCGGTCGGACAGACTCCTGGTGGGGATTTCGCCGCGGGGAACGGAGCACTGGGTTCGCGCCGCCATGGCTCTCGCACTGCTCGGCGGTCGCGATTATTGCGTGCCTGAGGACGTGCAGGGCGTTGCCGCTGCGGTCATCGCGCACCGACTCCTGCCGCGCGGCGATTTCGAGAAGGTCGACCGTGCCTCCCTGGTCAGGGATCTCATCCGCGCCATCCCCGTCCGCTGAGGCCATCCCCGGCCGAACCGCCGCGGCAACCCACGCGACGGTCACGGGTGGAACGTTGCTCATCCGCCCGACCACGACCGGCGCCCTCGCGATCGCGCTCGTGCTCGCCGCCGGCATCGTCGCCGTCAACTCCGGCAACAACCTGCTGTATCTCGTCGTCGCCGCGCTGCTCGCAACGCTCGCGCTCTCCGGGTTCCTCGGTCATCGCAACCTGCGCGGCGTCCGGTTGCGCATGATCGCGCCAGACGAAGCCTGGGCCGGGCTTCCCGTCTCGGTCCGTGCCGAACTGATCAACCACCGCGGGCGGCTCCCGGCGTATCTGCTGACCGTGGGAGCCGGACCAGGTTCGCCGGCCGACACCGTGCTCGAAATCCTCCCCGGCGGGCGCGCTGAAATCCCTCTGACCCTGGCCTTCCCGACGCGCGGTCTCCAGCCATGGCCGCAGCGCAGTGTCACCTCTGAGTTCCCGTTCGGCCTGATCCGCCGCGGCGGCCGCGTGGCCCCCCCGGGATCCTGCCTGGTCTACCCGGCACCACTCGAAGTGCCCTGGGAGCTCGCCGAGCTCGCCGAGCGGGAAGGCGAGCTGCAGGCGCTGCGCACTCCCGGTGTCGGCGGCGATTACCGGGGGCTGCGCGACTACGCGCCCGGCGACAGCCTCTCTCGCGTGCAGTGGTCGAGCTGGCTGCGGCTGCGATCCCTGCAGACCAAGGAGTTCGAAGCCCAGGGCGCGCCGCCCGTGGTGTACCGCTTCGACGCCATGCCGGGACCGGGCACGGAAGAGCGTCTCAGCCAGTTGACCTGGCTCGTTCGCACCGGGCTGCGGCGCGGCCGCGGCGTCGGCCTGGTGCTGCCCGGGCGGACGATCCCGCCGGGCAGAGGCCCGGCCCACCGCCGGCAGCTGTTTTCGGCACTGGCGCGCCATGGAGAGTCCGCGTGAAATCCCGTGCGATCAGCCTGGCTTTCTCCGCCGCGCTGTACATGCTGGCGACGATCGCCGTCGCTCTCGCCCCCTTGCCTCGCAACAACTGGATCCTCCTCGTTGTTGCCGGCGCGGCCGCCGTTGTCTGGGACCGCACGGGCGCCCACCGCGTCCCGAACACCCTGCTGACGATCGCAGGGCTCGCCGGCTTCTTCACCAGCCTGCTGCCCCTGCACCGGGAGACGCTCGCCGAGCAGTCGCTCACGGCGCTGGTGTTTCTGCTCGCCGTCAAGATCTTCGGCGTGAAGGCGCGTCGCGACCACCTGCAGATCCTGGCCGTGGCGCTGATCGTGATCTCCGGCTCGGCATCCCTCGAGCCGGATCTCGCTTTCGGAGTGCTGCTCGCCTGTTCACTCCTCCTCGGGGTGCTCCTGCTGCTCTGGCTGCCGTTTTCCGAGATGACCGACAGGGTCGATGCCGGTTTGCTGCGCCGCCTGACCATCATCGGCTTCGGCCTCGTCGCTGCGACCGCACCCATCACGCTGCTGCTGTTCGTCCTGCTCCCCCGCTCGGTGAGCCCGTTCTGGGTTGGTTTGGGCGGCCGCCCCCGTCAGGGGGTCAGCGGGATCTCCGATCGACTGCAACTCGGCGACGTCGGCCGTGTCGCGCTCAGCGGCGCGATCGCATTCAGGGCAGAGATCGAGGGGGGCAGACAGCTCCCTCGTACACCTTACTGGCGCGGCGCGGTCCTCGAGGTGACCGACGGACGGCGCTGGGAGGTTTCCGGGAGGAAACGTCCCGCATCGACCATCGCACCCGGCGCGGGGATCCTCATCACCTACTTCGTGGAACCGCACGGGACCCGCCAGCTCTTCCTGCTGGAAACCCCGTCCGGTGCCACCATCGGCGCCCGCGCGCAGACGCTCGGTGCCTCCCGGGTGCTGAACCTGCCCATGCCCCTGGCTCGACGAATCCGTTACACGGGCAGGTCGACCCCCGCCGACAGCTTCCCCGAGAACCTGCTTCCCGACGACCGGGCCCTCAACCTCCGGCTTCCGGCAACGCTTCCGGGCTCGATCCGCTCGCTCGCCGCTGCTATCGCCGGCGACGCCGGGGATCCCGCCGTGGTTGCGCAGCGCTTGTTGGTCCATTTTTCTCGCGGCTACACCTACTCGCTGCAGGTCCCGACAGCCGCTGGCGAGCCACTCGAATCTTTCCTGCTCGGCCACCGCACAGGCTATTGCGAGTATTTCGCCTCCGGCCTTGCCGTCATGCTGCGCGCCCGGGGGATTCCGGCACGCGTCGTCAGCGGCTATCTGGGCGGCGACTTTGCGCCCGCGGGAGGGTACTATCTGGTTACCCAGGCCTCCGCCCATGCCTGGGTCGAGGCCCACGTCAATGGGGCATGGGTGCGATTCGACCCGACGCCGGCGTCCGGCGAGCTCGGGAGCACCATCGCAACGCGCCAGACCAGGCGGCCGCGGCTCTGGCTCGACACCCTGCGCATGCGCTGGAACAGCTGGGTGGTGCAATACGACGCGGAGTCCCAGCTCGCTCTGGTCAACTCCGGGGCGGCGCAAATGCGCGAACTGCGTGTCGACCTGCCCGGCGCCACCCGTGCCGCGACGGTCGCGCTCGGTGTCGCGGCCCTGCTCTGGGGGGCATTCGTCGCCATGCGCTGGCGCACGAGCGATCCGCTCGCACGGCGCATCCTGCGCTTCGAACAACACGCCTCTCGCTGCGGCGTTGCGCGCGAGCCGTACGAGGGCCCTCTCGACCATGCCGCGCGTTTCTCCGGCCATGTACCCGCCACCGGCACTGCAGTGAGCCAGTTCGCCGCAACGGCGGCTGCCTGTCGGTACGGGAAGCGGCGCGTCGACTCGCGCACGCTCGCGGAGCTCGATGCGCTGCTCTCGATCATCGGCAAAGGATCGTCAGCGACGGGCCGCTGTTCCCTTGCGCACCCTCGCCCTGGACCGTAGAATGACCGAAACTCATCAATCGGGAGGAACTGCACCGATGCCCAAGATCAAACGCGCCCTGGTCAGCGTATCCAACAAGACGGGACTGCTCGAACTGGCGACAGCCCTGCGCCGCCACGGCGTCGAAATCCTCTCGACCGGAGGAACCGCAAAGACGCTCGCCGACGCGGGCATCCCGGTCGTCCAGGTTTCCGACTACACCGGCCAGCCTGAAATCCTCGAGGGACGCGTCAAGACCCTGGTCCCCCGTATCCATGGCGGCATCCTTGCCCGTCGCGGATCGACGCGCCACAGACGCGAAATGAAGGCCCACGACATCCTGCCGATCGACCTGGTGGCCGTGAACCTCTACCCGTTCGAATCCGCAGCCTTCCGCGACGGCGCCACCTTCGATGACGCCATCGAGAACATCGACATCGGCGGTCCAACCATGGTCCGCGCTGCGGCGAAGAATTTCGCAGACGTCACGGTCATCGTCGACCCGGCCGACTACGCCGGGATCATCGGGGAGCTCGACGCACAGCGCGGCACGATTTCGCCGGCCACCAATTTCACGCTCGCACGCAAAGCTTTCGCGCACACCGCGTACTACGATTCGGTCATCGCCGGTTGGCTTGCGGCCACGCCGCCGGCGACCAGGGGAATGCTCTCCAGGGCCCCCCGCTACCCCGCGACGCTCGCCCTGCCCCTGGTGAAGGTCCAGGACCTGCGGTACGGGGAGAACCCGCACCAGACGGCGGCTCTCTATCGCGAGCCAGGGCCTCCCGGCGGCGTTGCGGGTGCGACGCAGCTTGGCGGCAAGGAGCTTTCGTTCAACAATCTGCTGGACCTCGAGGCAGCGTGGGCCGCAGCACAAGACTTCGCCGGCCGCTCGTTCGCGGTGATCGTCAAGCACAACAACCCATGCGGCGCCGGCGTGGGCGCCGACCCGGGGCAGGCCTTCGAACTGGCGCTTGCCTGTGATCCCGTTTCCGCGTTCGGCGGCGTGATCGGCATCAGCCGGCCGGTGACTCCCGCGCTGGCCCAGAAGATCACCGCGACCTTTTTCGAGGCGGTGATCGCTCCCGGCTTCGCCCCCAAGGCTCTCGAGATCCTGCGGGCAAGGAAGGACCTGCGCATCCTCCGGGTGAGCTCTCCCGCCCGCGGGCAGGACGACCTGAAGCGGATCGCCGGCGGCTATCTCGTCCAGGACCGCGACTCGGTCCATATTCGCGACGTGCGCAAACTGCCGGTCGCCTCAAAGCGCAAACCGACAGCAGCGGAGTACCGGGCCCTCGATTTCGCGTGGCGGATGGTGCGCCACGTCAAGTCGAACGCCATCATCTTCACCACCGATCACCAGATCGCCGGCGTGGGCGCCGGGCAGATGAGCCGCGTGGACTCCTGCCGGATCGCCGCCATGAAGGCGGTCCTGCCGCTGAAGGGGACGGTTGTCGGTTCTGACGCTTTCTTCCCTTTTCGGGACGGCATCGACCAGATCGCGGCCGCCGGGGCAACCGCCGTGATCCAGCCGGGCGGCTCCGTGCGCGACAGGGAGGCCGTCGAGGCCGCCGACCAGCACGACTTGGCGATGGTGTTCACGGGCATTCGCCACTTCAAGCATTAGGGACGGAGGGCGAAGACAGACATGCGAATTCTCGTTGTGGGCAGTGGCGGGCGCGAGCACGCCCTGGCCTGGAAACTTCGGCAGAGCCCCCGCGTCAGCGAGGTGTTCTGCGCCCCGGGAAACGGCGGCATGGGAGGGGTGGCCACCTGCGTGCCCATCGGGGCCGGGGATCTGAGCGGCCTCCTTGCCTTCGCCAAGGAGCAGGCGATCGGCCTCACCGTCGTCGGTCCCGAGGCGCCGCTGTCCGCCGGGATCGTCGATCTGTTCGAGGAGCACGGGTTGCGGGTCTTCGGCGCCAGCCGCGCCGCCGCCGAGATCGAGGGGAGCAAGAGTTTCGCCAAGGAGATCATGCATCGCCACGGCATCCCGACCGCCGCCGCACGCGCCTTCACCGACGCCGGGGAAGCCCGCGCCCACATCCGTGCGGTCGGGGCGCCGCTCGTGGTCAAGGCCGACGGCCTTGCCGCCGGCAAGGGGGTCATGATCTGCCGAACCATCGAAGAGGCTGAAACCGCCGTGGGTGAAATCATGGAGCGGCGGGCATTCGGTGCCGCCGGCGACCGGGTGCTCATCGAAGAGTTCCTCGTCGGGGAAGAGGCGTCGTTTCTCGCCTTCACCGACGGCCGGAGTGTCGTGGCAATGCCCGCCTCGCAGGACCACAAGGCGGTCTTCGACGGGGATATCGGACCGAACACCGGCGGCATGGGCGCCTATTCACCAGCGCCGGTCGTCTCTGCGGCTCTGCACGAGGAGGTCCTGAGGACGGTCATGGAGCCGACGGTGCGCGCCATGGCAGCCGAGGGCCGGCCCTACCGCGGCGTGCTCTATGCCGGCCTCATGATCACGAGCGCCGGCATCAAGGTTCTCGAGTACAACGCCCGATTCGGCGATCCTGAGGCCCAGCCGATCCTCTGCCGCATGAAAAGCGATCTGCTGCCGGTGCTTGAGGCCTGCATCGAAGGCCGCCTCGACACCGTGTCGGTCGAGTGGCACGACGATGCCGCACTCTGCGTGGTGCTCGCCTCAGGCGGCTATCCCGGCCCCTACCCGACCGGCTTGCCGATCTGCGGTCTCGAGGAGGCCGGACGCGAGGAGGGCGTGGTCGTCTTCCACGCCGGCACCGCCCTGCGCGACGGGCGCGTGGTCACGGCGGGCGGCAGGGTGCTGGGGGTTACCGCGCGCGGTGCCACGATCCGCGAGGCCATCGACCGCAGCTACCGCGCCGCGGCGAAGATCAGCTTCGAGGGGATGCACTACCGCCGCGACATCGGCCACAAGGCCTTGAAACAGTGACGGCCGCCGAGGTTGAGACGTTCCGGGCGCAGGGGTGGCGCGGCGGGGAGGTCTCCGGCGGCGGACCGCAGGGAGAACGCAGATGAAAACACCGAAAATCGCGATCGTCCTCGGCAGCAAGAGCGACCTGCCCTACCTCGCCGACGTCGAGCCCCTGCTCGGGCGCTTCGGCATCGATCATTGCGTGGTGGTCGCGAGTGCCCACCGGCAGCCCGCGAAAGTCGCCGCTTTCGCGCGCTCCGCGGAGAAAGACGGGTTTGAGGTGCTCGTGGCCTGCGCCGGTTACGCCGCCCACCTGCCGGGGGTGATCGCCTCGCTGACGACCCTGCCGGTGATCGGCGTGCCGCTGGACACCTCGCCGCTGCGAGGCGAGGACGCCCTGCTGTCGATCGTCCAGATGCCTGGAGGGATTCCCGTTGCAGCGGTAACCATCGGCAAGGCCGGAGTCAAGAATGCAGTGGTCTTCGCGGCCGAGATCCTGGCGCTCAAATACCCTCCGGTCAAGGCGGCCCTGACGGCGTATCGGAAGGAGCTGTCCCAGGGCTAGCCCGGACACCTTCCTGGCCGACAGCGCTACCCGATCCTGAAGCGGGCGAGTTCCACTTTCACCAGGTCGGCCTGCGCCGCGAGGGTGTTCACCATCTGGTCGAGCCGCTTGACGTCGGCGCCGTTGGTGTTGGAAACCTCCTGGATCGACCCGATGGACTTCACAACCAGGTCGCTCCCCCGGGCCTCCTCCCGCGTTGCGTCGAGGACCTGCTGCGACAGACGCGCCGACTCCTCGCTCGCGCGACTCGTCAGCCGGATCCCCTTCGACTGCTCGGCCATCGCTTTTTTCACCTGATGCGCCAGGTCGCGCATTTCCTCGGCTGCCTTGACGATCTGGGCGCCGCCGGTGGACTGCTCGCGGGTGGCCCGGGCGATCTCCTGGGACATCTCGTTGATGTTCTGCGACGCGGCCGCGATCTGGCGGATGCCCTTGTACTGCTCGGTCGTCGCCTGGGCGATGCCCCGCGAAGCCGTCGACGCCTTCTCCGAGTTCTCCGCGGCGCGGCGGATGATCTCGCCAAGCTCCTCGACGGTGCGCACGCCTTCCTCGACTTTGCGCGTCCCCTCATCCATCGCCTCGACGGCATTCGTCGATTCCGTCTGGACGCTGCTGATGAGGCTCGTGATCTCCTTGGTCGACGAGGCGGTCCGCGCCGATAGCTCACGGATCTCCTCGGCCACGACGGCGAAGCCGCGCCCGTGCTCGCCGGCCTGGGCGGCGAGGATGGCGGCATTGAGCGCCAGCAGGTTGGTCTGGTCGTTCACCTCGTTGATCACGCCGAGGATGCTGCCGATCTCGTGCGACCGGGCCTCGAGGCCGCGGATGACGGTCGCGGCCTGCGCCACCGAGCTGCGGATGCCGCTCATCCCCTCGGCGGCGCGTCGCAGGGAGACCAGGCCGTCCCCCCCCATCGTCTGCGCGACCTCGCGGGAGAGCTCGTGGCCCTGCCCGGCGTTGCGCTCGATCTCGCGCACAACCGAGTCGATCTCGGTGATCGAGGATGACGTGCTCGTCACCAGATCGGCGAGTTTCGAGACGTGCTCGGCCACGTTGCGGATCGAGAGGTTCATCTCGGCTATCGAGGAGGAGGAGCGCTCGACCGCTGACGAAAGTCCCTCCGCATTGCCCGCCACCTGCTCGACCGAGGCCGACATCTCGAGCATCGACGAGGAGCTTTCGCCGGCGAGGGCGAACAGGTTCTCCACGCTCTGCACGACGGACTTGATGCTGGCGTTCATCTGCTCGATGGACGAGGAGACTGTGGCGACCGCGTTCGTCTGTCCCGCGCTCCCCTCGGCGATGCGGTGCGAAACCTCCGCCATGTCGCGCGAGACGACCTCGAGGTCGCCGAAGGCGACGCGGACCTTCTCGAACATCGCCCGCAGGCTCGCGGTCATCTGGTTCAGCGTGCGAGCCAGACTTCCGAATTCGTCGTTCGATTCAATCGAGATGGTGGCCGTGAGGTCGCCCGCCGCGGTCACCTCGGCGTGGCGCACCAGCAGCCCGAGCGGCCGGGTCACAAAGCGCTGGACGATGATCGAGAGCATGACGAGCAGGCCGAGCATCGTCAGGCCCGCGCCGGCGAGGATGCTCCAGACAAGGGCGCCCAGCTTTTTCTCCAGGACTGCCGTGCTGTAATGGATTGTGACCAGGACGACGGCCTGCTGCTCGAACTTGTATTCGACCTCGTAGGCCCGAAAATCCCCTTGGCCGGCAGACCCGACATCGCGCTGCTCCTTGAAGTTCTCCCCGAAACGTACGCGGCAGTACAACAAGTTGGGATCGCCCTTTTGACGTTGGACGAGATTCTTCTCCAGCGTCGCGTAATCAAAGTACTTGACCATTTCATAGGACTCGTTGCCGACAGCCTCCGCCAGGGTCCGGACGCTGGCATCGAACCAGTGGTAGGTTTCCTCGCGAATGTTCCGGTACGAGGCGTTGAGGAAGAGCCCGACGAGCAGGGCGCTCGCCGACAGCAAGCCGAGCACCGCAAGATTGGCTTTATAGATGAGTTTCACGCCCTGATCCTCTCCCCTCCGCCCCAGGACTGTCCTTAAAACGTGAAGTCGAAGGTCTTGGCGTCGATGTGCGCCTTGTCGAGGAGGCCCAAGGTGTGTTCGAAATCCTTCGCCGCCGTGGGGATGAAGGATTTCGCGCCGAAGGCCTTCCTCACCGCCTCGGCCGCTTCGCTCTTGTCCGCCTCGATGCCGGCGAGCACCCGGCCTAAATCGGCACCGTATTTCTCGAAGGCGGCATTGGTGAGGAGCAGCGTGCCGTCAGGATTCTCCCCGCTATCGACGCCGACCACCGCGAATCCCTTGTACTGCTCGGGATTCCAGAGGGTGTTCTTGACCACCGCGTAATCCGCAGCGCCGTTCTGGAGGGCGTTCAGCGTGGCCTGGTGCGAAGGCGTGACAAGCGGAGTGAGATATTGTTCCAACCGGGCCCCGGCGGGCAGAAGCGCACGAACGAAAATCTCCCCGGCGGAGGCAAGCCCGGCGAAGGCCACGCGCTTTCCCTTGAAGTCCGCGAGGCCCGCGAAGGGTTTGGCGCCCTCCCTGGTCACGACGAGTGCCTTGTACGTCGAGATGCCGCTCGGGGAAAGAGGCCGGGCGACGGGCTTTGCGATCCCTTTTTTTATCAGGACAGCGCCGACGAAAGAACCGGAGAACATCCCTTCGACCTCACCCGACTGGAAAAGCTGTGTCGCGTCGAAATAGCTTTTTCCGACGCGTAACTGGATGTCGCCGATCAACGCGGTGTTCGCCTTCAGGTACCGGGCGAGCGCCTCGTACTTGGGTCCTTCCTTCTTCGGATCCGCCGCCGACATGATGACGAAGTGCAGTGTGTCGGCGGCAAACACCTTGGTCGTCACAAGCAGGGTCAAGGCGATCAGACCAAACGTCGCGATCTTCTTCATGCCGGCCTCCCTCTCCCTAGAAAAGAAACCGATACCCAGTGCTTCCATTATCACACTTCACGCGGAAAAGCCATCCACCGGATCGAACCGGCTCAGTCCCTTCCGGCCCTGGCGCCCCGGGAAGCCGCTAGGGGATCGCCGGGACTGAAACCACAATCTCCTCGCCCGTGAGGGCCTCGATCAAAAAGGAGTGGAGCGTCTTTTTCTCCTCCTCCGTCAGCCCGAGCGGCTTGAGCGCGGTGTTCCCCTCGCCGCCGCCGCGGTCGACAAAGGCGATGACCTCCTCGAGCGTCGAGAAGATGCCATTGTGCATGTAGGGCGCGGTGCGCGCTATCTCGCGCAGGGTCGGCGTGCGGAACGCTTTCCAGTCCCTCTTCTCCCTCGTCACGAGATAGCGGCCCGGGTCCTCGGCGAGGTTCCGGAAGTCCTCGTAGCCGGAGACCTTGGCGACGAAACGCCGGGTGGCTGCCACACGCGGGTCGCGCTCGAACTCGGGGCTCTCCGGGACATTGAGCGCGTGGAAACCGTCCTCGGCGAGGTTCCCCCCGGCGTGGCAGGAGCTGCAATGCCCCTTGCCGGTGAAGATCTCGTAGCCGGCCCGCGCCGCCGGCGAGAGCGCCTTCTCGTCGCCGGCGAGAAAGCGATCGAGCGGCGCCTCGCGGCTCACGATGGTCCGCTCAAAGGCGGCGATGGCCATGCCGATGCGCTCGCGCGCGGTGTCGGGCGAACCGAAGGCGCGGGTGAACGCATCGACGTATTCGGGGACGGAACGCAGTTCCTCCTCGAGGGAATCAAGATTCTGGTTCATCTCGAAGGCCGACATCAGCGGAAAGAGCGCTTGTTCCTCGAGACTCGCCGACCGGCCGTCGTGAAAGAGCCGCTTCTGGTAGGCGGCGTTGATCAGCGTCTGCGCGTTGCGCCAGTTGCGGGTGGTCGGGTAGCTCAGCGCGATCGCCTGGCCGTCGGCGAACCCCTGTTCGGGATTGTGGCAGCTCGCGCAGCTCATCGTGCCGTCGCCGGAGAGCCGCCGGTCGAAGAAGAGCATGCGGCCAAGCTCGACCTTCTCGGGCGTCTGCGGGTTGGACGCCGGGATCGGCACCTCGCCGAGCGGCTCAAGACCTCCCGCGAATACAGGACCAACAGCAGGAAAAAGCAGCAGGGTGAGAGCAAGCATCAATGTCCAGGAACTTCTTCCCGTGTGGGAGTTGGCGGGGCGGTGCCGTGCGGTCGCCAGCTGCGCGCTCGACCGCAGCCTGCCCGGCCCCGCGCCCGAAACGCCCAACTCGCTCTGCGGGCCCAAACA
>CAZEOK010000053.1:0-19808 GCA_964513745.1 uncultured bacterium | reverse complement strand
TCGACCAGTTTTTGCGGGACGACGTCACCCAGAGCGAAAAGGCGGGCTGGGGCGGCCTCTTCACCAGTCTGCCGCGTCAGCTGACTCCCGACGCAAAAAGCGCCTGGCTCAACTCACTCACCGGCGTCTCCTGCGGCTCCGACGCCTTCTTCCCCTTTCGCGACAGCATCGACCGCGCCGCTGCCTCCGGCGTGAAGTACGTTCTCGAGCCCGGCGGCTCCACCCGCGACGACCTCGTCATCCAGGCCGCCAACGACTACGACATGACCATGGTCTTCAGCGGCGTGCGCTTGTTCCACCACTAGGCGGGACGATCTCCGGGACCTTCGGCGTCGGGGCACCCCCGCTCCTTGCCCTTTTGAATCAGCTCCAGAGCCCGCGCCATGTCGGGGCCGGCGCAGGCCTCGGCAGAGGGGCACCAGGCGAGACAGCCGATGTCCATTCGCTCGTTGAAGACCGTGCCGCCGCAGTTCTTGCAGCGGCGCTTCATCTCATCCTTGAAGAACTCGAGCTGGTTTCCGCACTTCTTGCACGCGACGTCGTAGACCGCGTCGGGACCCCACTTCTGCGTATCCTGGCCGGGGCACTTGGGCATGGCCATCTCCTCCTTCAGGCGGCTGAAAACGGCCCATCCGCGGTGGTCGCCGGGTCGTCAGGCGCCTTGTATCTGGGCCGTTTTGATCCGCCTGCCATGGTTTGTCTCCATAAACCCAAGGTGATGATAGTCGGTGCGGGCGGTTGGCACCTTGACCGAAGTCAATCGCGTACCAGCTGCCGGCCCGCCTCGTAGGCCTCCTGCAGCGCCGTCGGGTGCTCCCGGATCATCCCCTTGGCGTCGACGCCGCGATACCCGAGGCTCGCGTGCACGGGGACGCTCACGGTTCTGAAGAACGCCGTCGCGGTCGCCCCGCCGCACTCGATGCCCTTGCCGGTTTTCATGCCGCCCACCGTGAGAAACAGCCCCTTGCGCCCTTCGGGGCCCGCGGGGATTGGCCGGTTCAGCAGGTATTTCTCGCACCAGAAAGCCTGGCAGCGGTCGACCATCGCCTTGGCCTGCGCGGAAAGGCCGGCGAAAAAGATCGGGCTGGCGAGGATGATCCGCGAGGCCTCGCGCAGGGCCGCGTAGATGCCGGGCATCTCGTCGCCCTCGATGATGCAGACGCCCGTCTCGTCGCAGCCGCCGCAGTTCTGGCAGGGGCGGATTTCCATGCGGGGGAGATTGAAGGTTCTCACCTCGTGCCCGCCCTCCTTGATCCCCCGGATCGCCTCCTGGAGAAGAATCGAGGTGTTGCCGTCCTTCCGGGGGCTGCCTAACAATGCTACGACGTTCATGAACCGCCTTCCTCCGCTCGTCCAATCGCGGTGCGACCCGCCACCAGGTGCTCGAGACGCTCCTCCCCGGTGCTCGCTTCTTTGGCACGGCGCTCATTGTCCGGCAGGTCGACGCCGAGGGCAAGGGTTTGGGCTCCGGAGGTGATCTTGCGATCGGATGCGTGTACAGTGATTATCCATGAGGAAACTCAACTGCTGGGAAGCGAAGAAATGCGGCCGCGAGCCGGGGGGGCACGCCGTCGCCAAGGAGGGGCCCTGTCCGGCGGCGGTGGAAGGCACTCTCGACGGCGTCCACGGCGGGAAAAATTCCGGCCGGACCTGCTGGGTCCTCGCCGGGACGTTCTGCTCGGGGCAGGTGGCCGGCACCGCCGCCAGGAAAATAAGTTCCTGCATGGAGTGCGAGTTCTTTCAGCTCGTCCAGCGTGAGGAGGGTGAGGACGTCGTGCCGACGCTCAGCCTCGTCCGCAGGCTCAACTGCGCCGGCCGGCTGGACTGAGTTCCCGCAGTTCCCCGGTTCCTTGTCCGCCGCCGCGCCTGCCCCGAGGGCGCATTGTCGACCATTGTCTCAGGGCAGGTTGACAATGCCTTCCTGCCCCGGGATACTCTCCCCCGGTGACCGAGATGAACGAGACGACCGCGCGTGTTCTGGGGCTGCTCAAGGGAGGGGACGAGTATCTCTCGGGAGAGGAGATCGGCCGCAGGATCGGCATCTCCCGCAGCGCGGTCTGGAAGCATGTCCGGGAGTTGAAGGAAGCGGGATACGGGATCGTTTCCTCCCCGAAGAAGGGCCACGGCCTGCGAACCGTCGTGAACGTGCCTCTTGCCGTGGAGGTGACACCGCATCTGAAAACACGGACCCTCGGACGGCGCATCGAATACCACGACGCGATCGACTCGACGAACCGCGCGGCCGGGGACCTCGCGCGGCAGGGCGCGGTCGAGGGCGCCGTGGTCGTCGCCGACGCACAGACGGCCGGTCGGGGCAGGATGGGACGGCGCTGGGAGTCGCCCGCGGGTGGAAATCTCTATTTCTCGGTGTTGCTCACCCCGAGCGTCGAGCCGGCGCGAGTGCCGCAGCTGGCGCTGGTTGCCGCGGCCGCCGTCCACGAAGGGCTGGCCGAGATTTGCCCGGGCCTCGATCCGCGGATTAAATGGCCGAACGACATCCTGATCGGCGGGCGAAAGGTGGCCGGCATCCTCTGCGAGGCGAGCCTGGAAGCCGATCGCGTGCACCGGGTGATCCTCGGCGTCGGCATCAACGTGAACGGGACGAGCCTCTCCCGCGCTTTGCGCCCGACCGCCACCACGCTGCGCATCGAGGGCGGCCGGGAGGTTTCGCGGCCCGCGCTCCTCGGCGCGGTGCTCAACCACCTGGAGGCGAGGTACGAGGGCTGGCTGCGGGACGGGAGTCTCCGTGGTCTTCTTGCCTCCTTCGAGCGGTACTCCGCCTTGAACGGCAGGCCGGTGACGGCCGAAAGCTACTCGGGGGCGGTGCGCGGGACGGCCCGCGGCATCACCCCGACCGGTGAGCTGGTGATCGAGACTGCAGGCGGCGCCCTTGTGCACCTTCTGGCTGGCGACGTGCACCTGCAGCAGCTGGGAAGGGAGAAGGAGTGAAATGTTCGAGCAGCAGGGGGGATCACCTGGTATGAGCGCAATGCTGTCCCAAGCCGCCGTGCACCCTGACGTCGCGGCGGCGTACGGGGTTCTCGCCACGGCGACGCCGATCGAGCCGCCTCTGGCGATCCGCCTCTCGGGGCTTCCCGGGGATGCCGTGCTCGACCTGATCTCCCTGGCTCACAAGGTGCGGCTCAAGTACGCCCCCGGCCTGCACGCGTGCTCCATCGTCAACGCCAAGTCAGGGGCTTGCCCGGAGAACTGCCGTTTTTGCGCCCAGTCCGCGCACCATGCGGCGCAGGTGCCGGAATACGGCCTTCTCGATCCCGGGGAGCTGCTCTCCCGGGCGGAGGCGGTCTGGCGCAACGGGGTGCGCCGTTTCGGCATCGTGACCTCCGGGACCGGCTGCACCGGTAGCGAGGGGGAGGTGCGTTCCGTCATCGAGGCGATCGGCCTGATCCACGAGCGGCTCCCGGGGATGGAAGTCTGCGCCTCGCTCGGCGCTCTCGACGACGCCGCGGCGCGGGCGCTCGCCGCCGCCGGGGTCTCGCACTACAACCTCAATCTCCAGGTCGCCACCGACCGTTACCGCGAGTTGATCAGCGACACCCACACCGCGGCAGATCGCCTCGCGGCCCTTGGCACGCTCAAGCGCAACGGCATCCGGCTCTGCTGCGGCGGGATCATCGGCGTCGGCGAGACGATGGCGGACCGCCTCGCGCTGGCGTTCGAGCTGAAAGATCTAGGCGTCGAGACGATCCCGCTCAACGTGCTGATCCCCATCCCCGGCACCCCGCTCGAGGGCAGCGCCCCGGTGCCGGCGGTCGAGGTGGCGAAGACCTTCGCGCTCTTTAGGCTGATCCACCCGCGCGCCGTCATCAAGTTCGCCGCGGGCCGCGAGACGGTGATGAAGGACTTCCAGGCCTTGCTGATGCTCGCCGGCGCCAACGGGCTGCTCACCGGCGGCTACCTCACGACCCGGGGTCGCGAGACGAGCGAGGACGCGGCGCTGCTGGCGGAGCTGACCCGGTTCGGGGATGACGGCGGAACTGACCGAAGCCTGCCGCGCTGAGCTCGAGCGCCTGCGCGGCCTCGGGCGGCAACGCAGCCTCTCGGTCCTCTCCCGCGGTCCCGGGGGGGCGGTCGAGCGCGCGGGGCGAAGCCTGCTGAATCTCTCATCGAACGACTATCTCGGCCTCGGCGCGAACGAGGATCTGCTGCGGGCTTTTCTCCGCGAGAAGCCGGAGGCGCTCATGGACGAGCGCGGCATGACGGCTGCCTCGTCGCGTCTGCTGACGGGGAGCGGCCCGGCCTGCGCGGCTCTCGAGGAGGAACTCGCGGCGCTCTACGGTGGGCGCGAGTGCTGCGTCTTCTCGAGCGGCTATCACGCCAACCTCGGCATCCTGACCGCTCTCGGGCGCAACGGGGATCTCTTCCTGTCCGACCGGCTCAATCACGCGAGCATCATCGACGGCATGCGTCTCTCGCAGGCGAAGTTCCGCCGCTACCGCCACCGCGACTACGGCCACCTGGAGGATCTGCTGCGGGATGCAAGCCGCGTGCGGGGGCGGATCTTCATCGTATCCGAATCGGTCTTCAGCATGGACGGCGACCTGGCGGACCTCCGGTCTCTGGCGTACCTCAAGGAGCGCTACGGGGCGACGCTGATCATCGACGAGGCGCACGCAGTGGGGGTCTTCGGCGAGTCGGGGCGCGGTCTCGCGGAGGCAGCCGGCGTTCTCGGCCAGGTGGACATCCTTGTCGGCACACTCGGGAAAGCGCTGGCTTCGGTCGGAGCCTTCGTGGTGACCTCCCCGCCGCTGAAGGAGTTCTTCGTCAACACCGCGCGCCCCTTCATCTTCACCACCGCGCTGCCGCCGGCCACCCTGTCGTGGAGCCGCCTCACGCTGCGGCGCATGCAGGGGATGCGCGCTGAGCGCACGCAGCTTGCCGAGCTTGGCCGGCGGCTGCGCGACGAGCTTGCGGCGCACGGCTGCGTTACCGGCGGCGGATCGCAGATCGTCCCAGTGATTGTCGGTGAGGACGAAGCGGCTGTTCGTCTCGCGCTGCGACTGCAGGAGGCGGGGTATCTCGCGCCGCCGATCCGCCCACCGACGGTCCCCCCGGGGACGGCACGGGTGCGGCTCTCCCTGACGGCCGCTCTGTGCTGGGACGATCTGCGCGGACTCCCGGAGGCGGTCGGGGGGCGAGGCGCTTGAGGCTGCACTGGCAGGTGCGGGAGGGGAACCGCCGGCTGCTGATATTTTTCAATGGCTGGGGGATGGACGAGCGCCTCCTTGCGATGATCGCGCCGCCCGCCGGCAGTGATCTGCTGGCGGTGTACGACTATACGGATCTGCAGAGCGCGGACGCGGTACAGGCAGCGGTCGCGACCTACCCGGCGGCGGACCTTGTGGCCTGGTCGATGGGTGCCTGGGCGGCGGCGACCGTTTTCGGTTCGGGAGAGGCGTGCTTTGACAGGGCGGTTGCCGTCAACGGGACGGGCCGGCCGATCGACGACGAGTACGGGATACCGGCGAGTCTTTTTCACGCGACGCTCGAGGGCTTTTCCGAACGGGCGCGGGACTCTTTCTTCCGGAGGATGTGCGATGGCCGGGACGCCTGCGGGGAGTTCCTCCCCCATGCCCCGCTGCGCGACGTTGAAGATCAGCGCCGGGAGCTGTCTGCGCTCGCCCGGGATGCCGGTGAGGGCGTGCCGCCTCCCGGGCCGTTCACGAGTGCCCTGGTCGGCACGCGCGACCGCATCATGCCGCCGGAGCACCAGGTGCGGTACTGGCAAGGGGTGATCCCCTGTCGGATGGTGAAGCTGCCGCACCTGCCCTTCTCGCGCCTGACGGGGTGGCGCGAGATCCTCGGGGAGACAGATGAGCTCTGACAAGGAGCTGGTGCGGGAGCGCTTCGGGCGGAGCCTCGCCGGATACGAGGGGGAGGCCGCCATGCAGGGGCGGATGGCGCAGCGGCTCGTGTCGGAGATCATTCGCCACGGGGGCGGGGGCTACGAAAGCGCCCTCGAGGTTGGCTGTGGCACGGGCCTGCTGAGCCGGGAGATGGAAAGCCGGCTGAAGCTCGAGAAGCTCGTTGCCAACGATCTCGTCGCGGCGTGCGGGCCCCGGGTGGCGGGCGCAATGAAACGGACGTCGGGAATGGCGTTCAGCTTTCACGCCGGCGACATCGAGAGAATCGCCCTGCCCGCCGCGGCATTCGACCTGGTGGCCTCGAATGCCGTCTTCCACTGGCTGGACGACCCGGCGGGGCTGCTCGAGCGGCTCGCCGCTGCGTTGCGGGAGGGAGGGCTTCTGGCGTTCACGTCTTTCGGCCCCGACAATGTGCGCGAAGTGGCCGCCGTCTGCGGAAAGGGGCTCTTCTATCGCCCGATCGACGAGGTGGCTGCGCTGGTCGAACGGCGCTATCGCATCCTGTGCCTCGTGGAGAGTCGCGAGGTACAGCGTTTCTCCTCACCGCTGCGGGTCCTGGAGCACTTGCGCCGCACCGGGGCGAACAGTCTGGAGCGATCCGGGTGGAGACGGGGTGATTTGCGCGCCTTCGAGGAGGAGTATCGCGAGCGTTTCGGCCTGGGTGACGAAGTGACGCTCACCTACCACCCGATGCTCTTCGTCGCCCGACGCAAGCAAGGATGACAAGACGGAACGAGCCGGCGCACCGTTGAAAGCCGCAGTCCCGTGAAAGGATTGGTTCCCGGCTGCCCCGGCAACGGCACCTTCAGGTTTTCTGCGAAGACATCAAGGACGGGAAACGTCGTGGTGGGGAAGCATGGGAATATATTTTATCACCGGAATTGATACCGGCATCGGCAAGAGCGTCGCCACGGGTCTGATGGCCCGCTGGCTGTTGCAGCGTGGCTGCGCGGTAATCACCCAGAAGCTCGTCCAGACCGGCTGCCGGGGGCCGCTGGCCGAGGATATCGCCGTACATCGACGGTTGATGGGGACAGGTCCGATCGATGTCGACCGTGACGGCACGACCTGTCCCTGCACCTTCCGCTTTCCGGCCTCGCCAGACCTCGCCGCCCGCCTCGAGGGCCGCGCGGTGGATACCGCCGTCATCGATCGGGCGACGGCCCATCTGGTGGCGCGCTTCGAGCATCTGCTGATCGAAGGGGCCGGCGGGGCGCTGGTGCCGCTGACGGGGAGCCTGACCGTTCTCGATTTCGTTGCGCAACGCCGCTATCCGCTGATCGTCGTCGGCTCGTTGCGTCTGGGCAGCATCAACCACACGCTGTTGACCCTTGAGGCGGCGCAGCGGCGCGGGATTGAAGTGCGCGGGTTGGTCCTGAATCGGCACGATCCGGTAGCGGCGGAGATCGCGGCGGACTCGAAGCAGGTTTTCGCCGAGGCGCTCCTTCGGTACGGGTACCCGCAGGAGATCGTCGAGATTCCCGATTTCAGAGTCGATGCCGCACTGCCGACGGTGGATTTCACACCGCTGCTCGAGGGCTGACAATGGCAGTGACAGAGGTCCAGAAGCATTCCCGTGCAGGCTGCGGGGGCATGACCGAAATCAAGAGTCTCCGTGCAAAAGTATCACGCTGCCGGGTCGCCGATCCAATTGCCTTCGACCGCCGGCATGTGCTGCACCCGTACACGTCGCCGACGGACCCGCTTCCCGTCTGCCAGGTGAAGTCCGCCAGGGGTGTGCGACTCAGGCTCGAGGACGGACGTGAGCTGATCGACGGGATGTCCTCGTGGTGGGCCGCGATCCACGGCTACAACCACCCGGCGCTGAACAGGGCGGTGCGCGATCAGCTGCGGCGCATGTCGCACGTCATGTTCGGCGGGATCACCCACCGGCCCGCGGTGGAACTGGCGGCGCGCCTGCTGGAGCTGGCGCCTCGCGGCCTGGAGCAGGTTTTTTTCTGCGACTCCGGCTCCGTCGCCGTCGAGGTGGCGATCAAGATGGCGTTCCAGTACTGGCGCAGCCGCGGCCTCCAGCGGCGCGACATGCTGCTCACGGTCCGCGGCGGCTATCACGGCGACACCTTCGCCGCGATGTCGGTCTGCGACCCCGTGACCGGGATGCACGGGCTCTTCAAGGGACTCCTGCGGGAGCAACTCTTTGCGCCGCGCCCGGGGCCGGTTTTCGGCTCGGCGTGGAGCGAACGCTCGATCGCCGGTTTCGAGAGGCTGCTGATGGCACAGCGCGAGCGCATCGCCGCCGTGATCCTGGAGCCGATCGTCCAGGGGGCGGGGGGGATGTGGTTCTACTCGCCGCAGTATCTCCGGCGCGTGCGGCAGCTCTGCGACCGCGAGGGGGTGCTGCTGATCCTCGACGAGATCGCCACAGGTTTCGGGAGGACCGGCAGGCTCTTCGCCTGCGAGCACGCCGCCGTGGCGCCGGACATTCTCTGCCTCGGCAAGGCGCTGACGGGCGGCTACGTCAGCCTGGCGGCCACGCTGGCGACGGGGAAGGTGCTGGGGACGATCGCCGCTGGCCGCCCCGGGACCTTCATGCACGGGCCGACCTTCATGGCCAATCCACTGGCTTGCGCCGTTGCCGTCGCGAGCCTGGACATGCTCCTGGCGTCGCCCTGGCAGCGCCGGGTGCGGCGGATCGAGGCCCAGCTCGAGCGCGAACTCGCGTTCTGCCGCGCCCTGCCGGCAGTCGCCGACGTCAGGGTGCTCGGGGCAATCGGTGTGGTCGAAACCCGCCGGCCGGTGAATGTCGCCGCCCTGCAGCGGGCTTTCGTCGAGTGCGGGGTCTGGATCCGCCCCTTCGGCAGGCTCGTCTACCTGATGCCGCCGTACGTGATTTCCCCGCGCGATCTCTCCCGGCTCACGGCGGCGGTCGTGGCGGTCCTCGGCGCGGGAAACGCTCCTGATCGTCCCTGAATTCAGCTTCCGAGGAGCGTCTGGAGTTTTGCCCGCAGATCGTCCAGCCAGTAGGGCTTGTGGATGAAGCCGTCGTAGAAGCGACTCTCCAGCCCCTGGAGCGCCGTCTGCTCGTCGTAACCGCTCGAGATGAGCACCTTGATGCCGGGTTCGATGGCCTTCAGCTCCCGGGCGAGTTGCTTGCCGTCCATGCCCTCCATCTGGACGTCGAGAATTGCCAGGGCGATGTTCCCCCGCTCCGGCGTGAAGAGCGTCAGGGCCCGGGTGCCGCTTTCGGCCGGAATCGGCTCGAATCCCAATTCGGTGAGCAGCGTCTGCAGAAGCATCAGGACCGCTGCTTCATCTTCCACCACCAGGATCTTTCTGGCGGGGCGCTCCTTCGGTTGAGGCTGGGGTGCCAGGTCCTTGGATGCTGCAACGTGTCGCGGGAGATAGACGTCGAACGAAGCGCCCTGTGCCGGCGCACTTTCAACCGAGATGCAGCCGCCGTGGTTCTGGGCGATCCCCAGCGCCGAGGCCAGGCCGAGGCCCCGGCCCATGAACCTTGTGGTGAAGAACGGATCGAAGATGCGGGACTGGATTTCAGCGGGGATGCCGTGGCCGGTGTCCATTATCCTCAGGTGGACATAATCGCCTCCCTGATGATGGTGCTTGAGGCCGCACTCCCAGGCTGCTTTCCCACCAACGTTTTCCGTCAGAATGGTGAGGCGCCCGCCGCCGGGCTCCATGGCCTCGAACGCGTTGGTCAGCAGGCTCACCAGGACCTGGCTCATCTGACCGGGATCGGCGAAGACGGGCCAGAGGTCCTGCTGGAAATTCAATTTCACCTCGGTTGCGCTCGCCGGCCCCTTGTGCGTCAGGGCGACCGCCTTGGTTATCTCATCCTGGAGCGACAGCACCGTGCGTTCGTATGCGCCCTGCCGTGAGTAGGCCAGGAGCTGCTGGATCAGGTGCGCCATGCGTTTCGACAGCTCGATGATGGTGTCGATCCGTTGCCGCTGCTCTTCCTCGGCCGGAGCGAGCATCGCGAGCAGTTCCGCGTTCCCGATGACGCCCATCAAGATGTTGTTGAAATCGTGGGCAATGCCTCCTGCCAGCGTGGCGATGGACTGATCTTTCTGCTCGTGGAGCAGTCGCTCCTGCATCTTCCGCTGCATTTCTCCGAGTGCCAGCTTTTCGGTGACGTCCCGGCAAGCCTCCACGACGTACATCACCTCTCCGCGGGCATCGAAGATCGGCGAGGCCAGGATCTCGACCTGAAACGCGGCGCCGCTGCGGTGCCGGTGGGTGTGGGTGACGGTCGCCGGCTTTTTCGTCTCGAGGACGCTCTGGAGAGGACAGGGGTGGTCTCCCGCGCACGGTTCGTCCCGGCCATGAGAGATGCGATAGCAATACGTGTCGGGCGTCAAGACTTCGCGTGCCGCGTGATTCATCAGCACCACCCTGCGGTCCGGGGCGATGACCATGATCGCTTCGTTCACCCCGTCGATGATCGATTGAAGGAATTCGCGGGCTTCCTCCCGTTGCCGATCCGCGCGCACGGCACTGGTGATGTCGATGATCGTGCCGATGATGACCGGCTTTCCGTCCTGCACTGTCCGGGTGCCGTAGGCTTCGACATCTATGATGGAACCGTTCTTTCGCAACCCCTTGAACGTATAATGAAGGGCGGGCACCTCGTCGGACAGGCGCCTCCTGATATTCTCGGCTACGAGGTCCCGGCTTTCAGGTGCGACGAGATCCGCCACGGTGCGCGAAGCGACGATCTCGTCCTGCGAGGTGTATCCGAAGATTTCGACCACCCCGGGGTTCACGTAGAGAAACCCGCCGTCGCGGATAATGTAGATACCCACCAGGCTTTGCTCCACCAAGCTTCGGAAGCGGGACTCGGCCTGACGCAGCGCCTCTCCCGCCTTCTTTCTTTCAGTAATGTCGTGGCAGACATGCACAACCCCGATCATGATCCCCTCGGGGTTTTTCAGCGGTGAGGCCGTGATCACATAATCGCCGTCGATCGGATCGATATGCAGCTCGGTGGCATGTTCTCTGCCGTCCGCCATCACCAGCCGGTGCGGGCAATGCGCCGGTGGCGCCTCGACGCCGCAGATGCGAACATAGCAAAGCCCTCCGATCAGGGCTTCCGGGGTGGTGCCCAGCTTCGCCGCCAGGGATTTGTTGACTCTGAGGATACGGTATCGGGTATCGATGATTGCAATCAAGTCCGGGACGCTGTTGAAGGTCAGCTCCCATTCCTCACGCGCCTGGTGGCTGTCCAGTTCGGCCTGTTTGCGCTGGTTGACTTCGTGCCGGAGGTGCTCATTGCGTTTTTCGAGGTCCGAGGTCCGCTCCTGCACCTGTATCTCCAGACTCTGGTGGGAATCCTCCAATTCCTGC
This sequence comes from uncultured bacterium, assembly GCA_964513745.1. Lineage (GTDB taxonomy): Bacteria > JAUVQV01 > JAUVQV01 > JAUVQV01 > DATDCY01 > DATDCY01. The sequence goes on along the minus strand of CAZEOK010000053.1, from coordinate 8,598 downwards.
CGGGATTGCCGCAGCCTGCGGTTGATCCGGATAACGTGAGCCGCAGTTGCCGTCAGCGCGACGAGGGCGAGGGCAGCCAGCGCAATCCAGTACCCGTATAAGCTCGCGCTGTCTTCCGCGTCCAGGTTGACCGAAGCGTCGCTTCTGACGATTTCAGGTTGAGCGGCGGGTAATGATGCCGTTGGGAAGAGCAGGGCGGACAACCAAAGCAGCGCGGCGTTCGCGATTGCGCGCCGCAGGGTGCGATACACGGCAACACCTCCCGTCACGAAGGAACGTCGCCATCCGCCGCGTACAACATTTCCTCATTGAAGCTGCGGGACTGAATTTGTCCCTCGATCCGCAATATTTGCCTTTGCCGGTCGTTTGTCAAGTTTCCGTGTTTCTGTGGGTGAGCAGGCTGCCGAAAAAGCCTGCTGCGGCGGTTCTTGACAGGAACCGGCAACTATCTGAAAATCCCGCGCTACGGTTACGTGGGTTTACAGATTCATTGCGCGGGAGGCGCCGCATGTCCGCTGGAGTGCTGAAGGTCGAGTCGGCTCAGTCGCTCGCGCTGGAGGTTGCCGAGCGTTCGGGCCAGAACCTCCTGGCCTGCTATCAGTGCCGCCGCTGCGCCGCCGGGTGCCCGGTCGGCGAGGAAAGCGGCGTGACGCCCGACCGGCTGATCCGGATGATCCTGCTCGGCGACGCGCAGGGTGCCCTCGACAACCTGCTGGTCTGGAAGTGTCTCGCCTGCTACACCTGCGGCACCCGGTGCCCGAACAACATCCAGACAGCGCGGATCACCGAGACGCTCAAGCAGATGGGCAAGAAGGCCCATCTGGAGCCGCTGCTGCCGAAGGTCGCGGCTTTCCACGGCGCTTTCGTGAAAGCCGCGGGGCAAGCCGGCAGGTTCAACGAACTGGTCGGCATGGGTATGTACGAGATGCAGGCCACGCTGGGCGAACTCAAGCGCGGTGGCCTCAAAGCGGCCATCGACGAGATCGCGACACAGGCCAGGCTCGGCAAGGCGATGATGAAGAAGAAGCGGATGCACATCAGGTACGAGTCGGTGAAGAACAAGGGCGAGATCAAGGCCCTCTACCGCAGGGCTGGCGGCTAGCAAGCCTGCGGGGGACAGAGGAATACCTATGGAAGTCGCATATTTCCCGGGATGCTCGCTGCACTCCTCGTCGGCGATCTACGACGTCCAGTGCAAGAGCGTTCTCCCAAGGCTGGGCATCGAGCTGCGGGAGATCGCGGACTGGAACTGCTGCGGCGCGACGTCCGCCGCCAAGATCAACGATTTCCTCGCGCTCGCGCTGCCGGCGCGCAACCTCGGCATCGCCGATGCAACCGGCCTCGCCGAGATCGTGATCCCCTGCTCCTCATGCTATAGCCGGACGCTGGTCGCGAAGGAACGGCTCGCGGCTGATCCCGGGCTTGCGGCCGAGATCAACGCCGAACTCGGCGAGAAGGTCTCGGGGAGGATCAAGGTCTCGAGCATCCTCGAGGTGCTGCTGCCGAAGGTGCGCTCCGGCGAGATCGCGCAGAAGGTGCAGAAGCGGCTCGAGGGCCTCAAGCCGGCCGCGTACTACGGCTGCCTGCTGACCCGTTTCCCGAGCACGGTGCCCGTCCAGGACGACGTCGAGAATCCGCAGGGGATGGAGACCGTCTGCAGAGCGCTCGGCGCCGAGCCGGTCGAGTGGGGTCTCAAGACCGATTGCTGCGGGGCTTCGGCCGCCGTGAACGATACCGCGCAGGCGCTGCTGCTGATGGCGAAGATCATGAGGGACGCGATCGCGCGCGGGGCGAACTGCTTCGTCACGACCTGCCCGATGTGCCAGCTCAACCTCGACGCGTACCAGGAGCAGGTGCGCGCGAAGCACGGGATCCGCGCGCGGCTCCCGTGCTACCTGATCACCGAGTTGCTCGGGATTGCCTTCGGCATGAGCCCCGGTGAGCTGCAGATCGACCGGCATCTCGAGGAATCAGTCGGGTTGCTCAAGGAGTTGAAACTGGCATGAGCGTTCTCTCGTCGAGTGGCAAGCGCGGATCGGTCCTCGTCGTCGGCGGCGGCATCGGCGGCATGCAGGCCGCGCTGGATCTGGCCGACAGCGGCTTCAAGGTCCACCTGGTGCAGCGCGAGTCCTCGATCGGCGGGACGATGTCCTCGCTGGACAAGACCTTCCCGACCGGCGACTGCGCGATGTGCATGATCTCGCCGAAGATGGTCTCGGCCGGCCGCCACATGAACATCGACATCCTGACGCAGTCCGAGGTCACCGGAATCACAGGCGCCGCCGGGGATTTCACCGCGAGCGTCCTGAAGAAGTCGCGCTTCATCGACCCTGCGAGGTGCACCGGCTGCATGGCCTGCGTCGAGAAGTGCCCGGTCTTCGTGCCCAGCGAGTACGACCAGGGCCTGATCAAGCGCACCGCGATTAACCGCCGCTACGCGCAGGCGGTGCCCGGGATCGTGACCGTCGACAAGCAGGGGATCTCGCCCTGCCGCGTCGACTGCCCGGCCGAGGTCAACGCGCACGCCTACGTGACCCTTACCGCCGTGGGCCGCTACAAGGAGGCCCTCGAGGTCGTCCGGCGGACGAACCCCTTCCCGGCCTCGATCGGCCGCGTCTGCACGCACCCCTGCGAGAGCGCCTGCCGCCGCGGGGATGTCGACGCCCCGGTCCAGATCTGCTACCTGAAGCGCTTCTTGACCGACTGGGAGGAAACGCACGGCGGGTTCGCGGCACCCGCCCTCCCGGCCGAGAAGCTCGAAAAGGTCGCCGTCGTGGGCAGCGGCCCGGCGGGCATGACCTGCGCGCGCGACCTCGCGCTCAAGGGCTACCAGGTGACGGTCTTCGAGAAGCTCCCGGTCGCCGGCGGTATGCTGCGGGTCTCCATCCCGGCCTACAGGCTCCCGAAGGACGTGGTCCAGAAAGAGATCGACCAGATCCGCATTCTCGGCGTCGAGGTCAAGGTCAACCAGGCGCTCGGCAAGGACTTCACGATCGACTCGCTGCAGAGGGACGGGTTCAAGGCGGTCTTCGTCGCGCTCGGCACCCACAAGGCGCTGCAGCTGCAGATCCCCGGCGAGAAGGATTTCCCGCAGGTCCTCGACTGCATCGCGTTCCTGCGCGACGTCAACCTCGACAGGAAGCCGGACTACGCCGGCAAGAAGGTCGTCGTGGTCGGCGGCGGCAATGCGGCCATCGATTCGGCGCGCACCTCGCTGCGCCTCGGCGCCGAGGTCGTGATCGCCTACCGGCGCACCGTGCCGGAGATGCCGGCAAACTCCTGGGAGATCGAGGAGGCCGAGGAGGAGGGCGTCAAGATCCAGACGCTCGCGGCCCCGGTTCGGGTGGTCGGCGCGAACGGGAAGGTCACCGGCCTGGAAGTGCAGAAGATGCAGCTCGGTGAACCGGACAAGAGCGGCCGCCGCCGTCCGGTCCCGATCGAGGGCTCGAACTACGTGATCCCCTGCGACGTGTTGATCGCCGCGATCAGCCAGGAGCCGGACCTCGCCGGCCTCGAGGGGGAGAACCTCAAGACCAACAAGTGGCAGTGTTTCGAGACCGATCCGGCGACGCTGGCCACCAGCCGCCCGGGCGTCTTCGCCGGCGGCGACGTGGTCACAGGCCCGAGCACCGTGGTGCAGGCGATCGGCATGGGTCGTGACGGCGCGGAGTCGATCCACCGCTACCTGCGCGGGCTTGACCTGCACGAGAACCGGCCCAAGCTCAAGGACCGGACGAAGTTCATCAAGGACATATCCGAGGTCGCCACCAGCCCCAAGGCGAAGATGCCGAAGCTGCCGCTGGTCGAGCGGCGCGGCAACTTCAAGGAGACGGAACTCGGCTTCCCGGAGAAGACGGCGGTCAAGGAGGCCTCGCGCTGTCTGAATTGCGGCGGCTGCTGCGAGTGCTACTTCTGCGTCGACGCCTGTCTGGCCAAGGCGATCGTGCACGACTCGCCCTACGAGGAGCGGGTCGAGCTGCAGGTCGGCGCGGTGATCCTCGCCCCCGGCGCCCAGATCTACGATGCCCGCGTGCGCGGTGAGCTCGGTCTCGGGCGCTGGCCGAACGTCGTGACCTCCATCCAGTTCGAGCGCATTCTCTCGGCCTCGGGCCCCTCCAAGGGCGTCGTGCAGCGCCCCTCGGACGCGAAGCACCCGGTGAAGGTCGCCTGGATCCAGTGCGTCGGCTCGCGCGACCCGCACAACGCCAACCCCTGGTGCTCCTCGGTCTGCTGCATGTACGCGACCAAGCAGGCGATCATCGCGAAGGAGCACGACGCGCACATCGAGCCGAAGATCTTCTTCATGGAGATGCGCGCGTTCGGGAAGGACTTCGACAAGTACGTCGAGCGGGCGAAGAACGAGTACGGCGTGAAGTACCAGCGCGCGATGGTCTCGGCGATCCGCGAGGAGCCGGGGACCGGCAACCTGGTGCTGCGCCACGCGCTCGAGGACGGGAAGCTGATCGACGAGACCTTTGACATGGTCGTCCTCTCGGTCGGCTTCGAGCCGCACAAGGACGCGGCGCGGTTCGCGGAGGTCTTCGGCATCGAGGCGAACGACTACCGCTTTGCGAAGACGTCGGGTTTCGCGCCGGTCGAGACCTCCCGTCCCGGCATCTTCGTCACCGGGACCTACCAGGGCCCCAAGGACATCCCCGACACGGTGACGCAGGGCAGCGCGGTGGCCGGGGGCGCGATGGCGCTGCTTTCGGAGGCGCGCGGGACCGAGGTCGTGAAGAAGGAGCTGCCGCCGGAGACGGACGTGGCGGGCGAGGCGCCGCGGATCGGCGTCTTCGTCTGCCACTGCGGCACGAACATCTCGTCCGTGGTCAAGATCGACGATGTCGTCGGCGCGCTCAAGGGCCAGCCCGGCGTCGCGTTCGTGACGAACACCATCTACGCCTGCGCCCAGGACAGCCAGGAGTCGATGAAGCAGATCATCAAGGAGCACAAGCTCAACCGCGTCGTCGTGGCCTCCTGCACGCCGCGGACCCACGAGCCGCTCTTCCAGGAGACGATCCGCGAGGCGGGATTGAACAAGTACCTCTTCGATCTGGCCGACATCCGCGAACAGTGCTCCTGGTGCCACAAGGGGCAGAACGCCGCGGCGACAAAGAAGGCGATCGGCATCGTGAAGATGGCGGTCGCGAAATCCCGCCTCCAGGAGCCGCTCACCAGCGAGACGGTGGGCGTCACCCCCGGCTGCCTGATCATCGGCGGCGGCGTCGCGGGAATGACCGTGGCGCTCTCGCTGGCTGACCAGGGGTTCCAGGTGCACCTCGTCGAGAAGAACGCGGAGCTGGGCGGCCTCGCGCGCGGCGTGCGCTACACGCTCGAGGGGGGGGACGTCCCGGCCTTTGTCGCGGGCAGGGTCGCCGCCGTCAAGGCGCACCCGCGCATCGGCGTGCACACCGGCGCGGAGGTCGCGGCGACCGAGGGGTTCGTCGGCAACTTCGTCACGACGCTGACCACGGGCGCGAAGATCGAGCACGGCGCGATCGTGCTCGCGACCGGCGGTGTGGAGTACGAGCCGACCGAGTACCTCTACGGCGCGAACGAGCGCGTGATCACGCAGCGCGCGCTCGAGCAGAGGCTGGCCGCGGGCAGCGCGACGCCCGCGGGCGGCCGGTACGTGATGATCCAGTGCGTCGGCTCGCGCGAGGAGCCCAACCAGTACTGCTCGCGCATCTGCTGCCAGGACGCGATCAAGAACGCGATCCGGATCAAGGAGACCGACCCGCGCGCGCAGGTCTTTGTCCTCTACCGCGACATCCGCACCTACGGGTTGCGCGAGGACTACTACCGCAAGGCGCGCGAACTCGGCGTGATCTTCGTGCGCTACGACGTCGAGCGCAAGCCGGTCGTTGCGCCGGCGGGTGCCGGCCTGACCGTGCGCGCGTTCGACCCGATGCTTAATCGCGAGATCGAAATCGCCGCGGACTGGGTCGTCCTCTCCACGGGCTTGCGCCCGCACCCGACGACCGACGCCGTCGGCGCGCGGTACAAGGTAACCCGCAATCCCGACGGTTATTACCTGGAGGCGCACGTGAAGCTGCGCCCCGTCGACTTCCCGAGCGAGGGGCTCTTCGTCTGCGGCCTCGGGCACGCGCCGAAGAACCTCGACGAAACCATCGGCCAGGCCCAGGCGGCCGCCGGGCGCGCCGGCGTGCTGCTCTCGCACGAGCGGCTCGCGGTCTCGGGGATCATCGCCAAGCACAAGCGCGCGCTGTGCATGTCCTGCTTGAGCTGTCTGCGGGTCTGCCCGTTCGGCTCGCCGTATATCGACAAGGACGGCATGATCTCGCACAACGAGGTCAAGTGCATGGGCTGCGGGATCTGCGCCGGGATCTGCCCGGCCAAGGCGTTCCAGGTGAACAACTTCCGCGACGACCAGATCTTCGCGATGATCGACGCCGCCGCCGAAACCGAGCCAGGGCTCATCGAGGTATGACCATTTCCTTGCTCGACGTTCCCGTGCAGGCTGCGGGGTCCTGTCGCTGCGGACCTCCATCGGCTTCACTTCGTTCCGCCGCTGGCGACCGCCCGTCACCGCCCCGCCACCGCCTTGGCACGGAATAAAATGTGAAATCACGATACTCGGGCACCAAGGAGGTCGGTTTATGACAACTGCTGTTGAGGCCGCGGCGCCGGTTGCGGTGTCCGGCATCGAGAAGCCGCACCAGATCCCGGTGGGCTGGGAGCCGAACGTCATCGCGTTTGCGTGCCACTACTGCGCCTTCGCGGCGGCCGACCTGGCGGGCGTGATGCGCCTGTCGTACCCGCCGAACGTCAAGGTCATACGCCTGCCGTGCACCGGCAAGCTCGACCACATGCACGTGCTGCGCGCGTTCGAAAGGGGTGTCGACGGCGTCTTCGTCGCCGGCTGACTACGCGGACAATGCCATTACCTGGAGGGTAATGCGTTCGCGGCGAGACGGATCCTGTACGTGAAGAAGCTGTTGACGACGCTCGGTATCGACCCGGCGCGGCTGGAGATGTTCAACCTCTCGGCAGCGCAGGGACCGCGGTGGGCGGAGATCTGCACCCAGTTCGTCGAGAAGATGCGCGCCCTTGGGCCCTCGCCCGTGGCCGAGGGCTTGCGCAAAAAGAAGAGCACGTGAGCGGGAGATTGCCATGATCGTTGGATCGCAGAAACCGTTCCCGGAAATCTGGGAGATGGTCAAGGGCTTCAAGAAGGTGCTCGTGTTCGGCTGCAACACCTGCGTGGCGATTTGCCACGCAGGCGGCGGCAAGGAGGCGGAGATCCTCGCGACGATGCTGCGGATGAAGGCCGCCGAGGAAGGGATCGCGATGGACGTGCAGGACCTGGCCATCCAGCGCCACTGCGAGCCGGAGTACTTCGACCCGTTGCTCGAGCAGGTGCGCGGCTTCGATCTCGTGCTCTCGATCGCCTGCGGCGTCGGCGTGAACTTTCTGACCCAGCGCATCGGCAAGGTCCCGGTCTACCCGGGGATCAACACCTCGTTCTACGGCGCCGTGCCCAAGGCTGGCCACTTCGTCGAGCTCTGCGCCGGCTGCGGCAACTGCGTGCTGCACCTGACCGGCGGGATCTGCCCGATTGCGCGCTGCTCCAAGTCGCTGATGAACGGGCCGTGCGGCGGCACAGACAGGGGCAAGTGCGAGGTGAGCAAGGATATCGACTGCGCCTGGTACCTGATCGTCGAGCGGATGAAGGAGCTCGGCACGCTCGAGAAGCTCGGCGAGATCCAGCCGCCGCGCAACTGGGCGACGGCCCGGGACGGCGGGCCCAAGCGCATCGTGCTCGATCACATCGCGGATCCCGAAGAAGCCGAGGCGAAAAAATGACGATGAAAAGTGGAAGCAATCTGGAAAAAGTCCTGGCCAGCGGCCAGCCGGCCGTCACCGGGGAGCTCGGGCCGCCGATGTCCGCCGATCCGGCGGAGGTCGTACACAAGGCCCACGTGCTCAAGGGCTTCTGCGACGCCGCGAACATCACCGACTGCCAGACGGCCGTGGTGCGGATCTCGAGCATCGCGGCGGCGGTCATCGCGCACCGCGAAGGCCTCGAACCGGTGATGCAGATGACCTGCCGCGATCGCAACCGCATCGCGATGCAGGCCGACCTGCTCGGCGCTTCGGCGCTCGGCCTGCGCAACTGCCTCTGCATCGCCGGCGACCACCAGTCCTTCAGCGCCGCCGGCAGGCTCGAGGGGCACCCGGGAGCGAAGAACGTCTACGACGTCGACACGACGCAGCTGGTCGGTATCATGAGGAGGATGCGCGACGAGGGCCTGCAGCAGGGCGGCGACAAGCTCACCGTCGCGCCGAAGTTCTTCATCGGTGCCTCCTGGACGCCGATGGGCGACCCGATGGACTTTCGGCCGATCAACCTGAAGAAGAAGGTGGACGCCGGCGCGGACTTCATCCAGACGCAGGGGATCTACGACGTCGAGCTCTTCCGGGCGCAGATGAAGAAGGCCGGCGAGCTGGGGCTGCACGAGCGCACCGCGTTGCTGGCCGGGATCATCGTCCCGAAGAGCGCGATGATGCTCAAGTACATGGACGAGAACGTCTCGGGAATCACGGTGCCGCCGGAGCTGATCGCGCGGATGGCCA
>CAZEOK010000052.1:0-19915 GCA_964513745.1 uncultured bacterium | reverse complement strand
AGGACCTCGGGCGTGAGCCGCTCGGCGAGCAGGACGTTGGTCGGGCGGTTGCCCTGGAAGGTGCGGTGCGGCACAAGCGCTTCGGGCGTTCCCTCCGCCCGCACCTTCTCCGCACTCTTGCCGAAGGCCAAAGCCTCGGCTTGCGCAAAGACGTTGGACATCAGCAGGTCGTGATGCCGCCCCAGCGGGTTGAGCGACCGGGCGAAACCGATCAGGTCGCACGGAATGAGCTTAGTGCCCTGGTGGATGAGCTGGTAAAACGAGTGCTGTCCGTTGGTTCCTGGCTCGCCCCAGACGATCGCGCCGGTCTGATAGTCCGCCACTGCGCCTTCAAGGGTGACGCTTTTGCCGTTGCTCTCCATCGTCAACTGCTGCAGATACGCCGGGAAGCGCTTGAGATACTGGTCGTACGGCAGCACGGCCGCGGTCTCGGCCTTGAAAAAGCTGCCGTACCAGAGCGCCAGCAATCCCATGAGCGCCGGCATGTTGCGCTCCAGCGGCGCCGTGCGGAAGTGCTCGTCCATCGCGTGGAAGCCCGCCAGCAACGCGCGGAAACGCTCGGGCCCGACAGCGATCATCGTCGAGAGCCCGATTGCGCAGTCCAGCGAATAGCGGCCGCCGACCCAGTCCCAGAAACCGAACATGTTCGCCGTGTCGATGCCGAACTTCGCCACCGCTGTGGCATCCGTGGAGACGGCGACGAAGTGTCGGGCGATCGCCCGCTCGTCTCCGAGCGCCTGCAGGGTCCAGGCGCGGGCGGACCGCGCGTTGGCCATCGTCTCGAGCGTGGTGAACGTCTTGGAGGAGATGATGAACAGGGTTTGCGCCGGATCCAGGTCGCGCACGGCTTCGACGAAATCGGTCCCGTCGACGTTGGAGACGAACCGCAGGCCCGTCTCGCGCGTACTATAGTGCCGCAGCGCCTCGCAGGCCATGACCGGCCCGAGGTCCGAGCCGCCGATGCCGACGTTGACCACCGTGCGGATGCGCCGCCCCGTGAAGCCCTTCCAGTCGCCGCCGCGCACCCGATCGGCAAATGCGGACATCCGGTCCAGCACCGCGTGAACGCCGGGCACGACATCCACCCCGTCGAGGAGAATCCGGGACGCCCGGGGCGCGCGCAAGGCGACGTGCAAAACGGCGCGGTTCTCGGTGACGTTGATCCGATCGCCGCGGAACATGGCGTCGATCCGGTCGCGCAGCCCGCTCTCCCCGGCCAGACGCAGGAGCAGCGGCAGCGTCTCGTCGGTGATCCTGTTCTTGGAGAAATCCAGGAACCAGCCGGCCGCCTCGCAGGCATAGCGCTCGCCGCGGCCCGGGTCCCGGGCGAACAGGGTCCTCAGGTGCACGTCCTTGATTTGCAGGTAGTGCCACTCCAGCGCCTGCCACGCCGGACTGCGCGTCACGGACTCGCTGGTTCCCATGCCCGGCTCCTTCTCCTGAGTGTCTTCAACCGCGCCCGCCTTCGTCTCACGGTTCCTTCCCGACAGTGGACTTCTCCCGGTGGCCGCCGAACCGCTGGCGCATGGCCGAGGCGATCTTGTCGGCCACCGCGCTGTTGCCACGCGATGAGAAACGCCCGTACAGCGCCGCGCTCAGGACCGGCACCGGCACCGCCTCGTCGATCGCGGCCTGGATGGCCCAGCGGCCCTCGCCCGAATCCGAAACCCGGCCGGCGAACTTCGCCAGGTCGGGGCTCTCCAGCAGCGACTGCGCGGTCAGGTCGAGCAGCCACGAGCCGACCACGCTGCCGCGCCGCCAGAGCTCGGCGATCTGCGCGAGGTCGAGGTCGTACCGGTAGTGCGCCGGATCGCGCAGCGGCGTCGTCTCCGCGTCGGTGTCGTGGGCCCGCGCCCCGACATTGGCGTTGTGCAGGATGTTGAATCCCTCCGCATAGGCCGCCATCAGCCCGTATTCAATCCCGTTGTGCACCATCTTCACGAAGTGCCCGGCGCCGGCCGGCCCGCAGTGCAGGAATCCCTGCTCAGACTGGCCGATGGCTCCCTGGCGCCCCGGGGTCCGCGCCGCGGCCGCGACACCCGGCGACAGGGCTGCGAAGATCGGCTCGAGCCGCCGCACCGGCGCCGGCTCGCCGCCGATCATCAGGCAGTACCCGCGCTCCAGGCCGAAGATCCCGCCGCTCGTGCCCACGTCGACGTAGTGGATACCCTCCTTCGCCAGATCTTTCGCGCGGCGCAGGTCATCGCGATAGTGCGAGTTGCCCCCGTCGATCAGCGCGTCGTCGCTCGTCAGCAGCGGTTTCAGCGCGTCGATCTCGCCATCGACCGCGGCCGCGGGCACCATGAGCCAGACGGCGCGCGGCGGGCGGAGTCTGGCGACGAAGTCCGCCAGCGTCGTCGCGCCCGTCGCGCCCTGGCGCGCCAAGTCCCGCACCGCTGCGGCCTGCACGTCGAAGACCACGCATTCGTGGCCGGCGCGCAGCAGTCGCTGCACCATGCTGGCGCCCATCCGCCCCAGTCCGATCATTCCGAGCTGCATGCCGCTCTCCCCTCCCTGATGTCCGTCGTGTGCGGCTCCTGTGGCGAGGCCTCCCCACGAGCCGAGCATACCAAAGAGCGGGATGAAATCGGCAAACGCTTTCTCGCGACAGCGAACGATCGTGGCGAGCGAACGGCGCCCCTGTTCGCAGCCCCGCGGGTTTGCGGGTACAATCCTGCGGATACCTCCCATGGTTGCGGGGGGACGAGCGGGTAACGGGAAACACGATTCTCGATGCCATGACGGGGCGGTCGGAGTTCGCGCGCGGAACATTGCGGGACAGCCTTGCACAGGCCTCTGCCCGCGCCCTGGCCACGGGGGCGCTGCTGCCGATCGCCACTGGCTGCGAGTTCGTCGAGGACGGGGGCGTGCGATTTTTCGTGCGGGTGCTCACGAACGTCGCGGTCAAGGACGCCCAGCGCTCGCCGCCGCCGCGGGACCTGGCCGCGCGAGCGCCGGTCAACCCATTCCTGCCGTACGAGCGGGAGCTGTTCGTAGCCGACGTCTCCGACACCCACGTGGCGATCCTCAACAAGTTCAACGTGGTCGACCACCACCTGCTGATCATCACGCGGGAGTTCGAGGAGCAGCGCTCGTTGCTGACGCCGTGCGATTTCCAGGCCTGGTGGCGGTGCATGAGCGAATACGAGAGCCTCGGCTTCTACAACGGCGGCGTCGAAGCCGGGGCAAGCCAGCCTCACAAGCACCTGCAGCTGGTGCCTCTCCCCCTCGCCCATGAGGGGCCGCCCGTTCCCACGGAGCCGCTGCTCGACCAGGCTTGCCAGGGCGCCGGTCTGAGCACCGTCCCGGGCTTCGACTTCCTGCATTGCTTTGCCCGGCTCTCCGGAGCGGGCGGCGACCGTGCCGCGGCGCGCGAGGCGTGCGATTGCTACGGCCGGATGCTCGCGCACGTCGGCCTACGCCCGCCGGCGGGGAAGGACGCCACCCTCCAGAGCGGTCCCTACTGCCTGCTCGCTACCAGGCAGTGGCTGCTGCTCGTGCCGAGATCACGGGAATTCTTCGATTCCATTTCGATCAACTCCCTCGGCTTCGCGGGGGCGCTCCTCGTCCGAAACGCGGAGCAGTTGCACGCGCTGCGGGTGGCGGGCCCCCTCAGGGCGCTCAGGGAGACGGCGCTGGCTGCTTGCTAGCCGGGGCGCTTTGCGTTGCCGGGCCGCTGCGCCCGTCTCGGGGACGCATCATGGTCGGTCGCCCTGGTTCCCCGTGAGAGACTTCCCCTGCCGGGACAAGACCTCTCCGAGCGCGATGCGCCCCCGGGGGTAATTCGGCATGATCCGCAGGAGCGTCCGGAAATGCCGCTCCGCATCCGAGAAGCGCCCGAGGGCGGCCAGGGCGATCCCCAGGTTGTAATGGGTGTCGGCGATGTAGCCCCCGGTATGCCCGGCCTGCTCGTAGCAAACCAGGGAACGGTAGAGCACCGCCACCGCCTCCTGGTACCGGACCCGGCGGATGAGCGTGACGCCGAGATTGTAGTGGGCGTTGCAGTGCTCCGGGTCGATTCGAGCCACCTCCTGCAGCACGCGGAGGGCCTCCTCGGATCGCCCCCGGTCGAGGAGCTCCGTGCCGAGGTTGTTCAGGATGAGATAGTTGTCTCTCGTCACGCCCACCGTATACTCGAAAAGGGTGAGGCTGTCGCGCCAAACGCGGACGTAGGCTGCTGATGAGACAGCCAGCGCCACGAGCGCCGCGGCAAAGCCCGCGGCCAGGACACGCCGTGCTCCGGTGCGCCGCGGCCACAGGGCGCCGGCCAGCCAGATCAGCGCCAGGGCGATGCCGATCATCGGCAGATAGGTATAGCGGTCGCTCCGGGCCTGCCCACCCACCTGCATCAAACCGATGACCGGGACTAGGGTCCCCACGTACCAGAGCCACCCTGCCGGGAGCCACGGGAGCCGCCTGCTGAAAAACGCCACCGCGGCGCTGATGGCAGCGAGGGTCGCCACGGCTGCGGCCGCGGTCCCGACGGGGATCCCCGCGCGGGGATAGGGATAGAGAAACGCCAGCGACTCGGGCCAGAGGAACGTCCCCAGATAGTTGACGTAGGAGGAGGCGGCATTGGCCAACCGCATTCCGAGGCCGGGCGTGACCATCGGGATCACGTTGAGCGTCTGGGCCCGCAGGGTGACCAGGCTCGAAATCAGCGAAAGCGCGAGGAACGGCAGCTTTTCGACGACCAGCCACCGCCAGGAGCGATTGCCCGAGAACACCGCTCCCGGCGACCCTCGCCCTGCCGCGGGGAGAACGCGCCCGAGCGGCCACGCGTCGAGCAGCAGCAGGACAAAGGGGAGGGTGACAAGCATTGGCTTCGCGGCAAGCCCCAGCGCGAAAAGAACGAGCGACAGGAGGTAGCGAAGTGCGCCCGGGCGACGGGTGTAGCGCAGGTAGGCCCCCATCGTGAGCAGCCAGAAGAGGGCGGACAGGACATCCTTGCGCTCGGCGGCCCACGCAACCGACTCCACCCGCAGGGGATGTACGGCGAAAAGCGCCGCCAGGGCGGCACTGCGCCAGAACGCCCCGGTCGTCGCCGTCATGACCAGCAGCAGGAGCACCGCATTGACCGCGTGGAATCCGGCGCCCATCAGATGGTGCCCCCCGGCCCAGAGCCCGAAGAGCTGGGAATCGAGCATGTGGGAAAGCCAGGTCAGCGGGTGCCAGTTTCCGGCATGGTAGCCGAAGGCCCAGCGGAACCCCGCCCACGAGAGACCGCCCTTGACCAGCGAATTGTTGAGGATGTAGGTGTCGTCGTCAAAGGAGATGAACTCGTGCCGGAACGTCTGCCCGTAGACGGCAGCCACGGCAAGGACGAGAAACAGCGCGACCGGCAGCAGGCGCCGGTCGAGCCGGACCCGTTCCGGAAGAGGGACCACGGTTGTCGCGGCCCTAGCTCTTCGGCTCGATGATCTCGCGCGCCCAGGAGAGGGCGGCCGAAACCGCTGGGAAGCCGATCGTGCTCGTGAGCAGCATCAGCGTGTGATAGATCTCCTGGGGCGTCGCCTTGGCCTTGAGAGCCCTCTTGACGTGAGAGTGAACGGCGCCCTCGGAGCGAACGGCGGCGGCCGCAGCCAGCTGCACGAGCTGTGCCTGTTTGCGGGCGACGGGACCGGCGGCGAGCAGCTCCTTGCCCAGACGCTCGTGCGTCTTCATCGTCTTGCCGAACGTCTTGTTGATCCAGGTGTAGTTCGCAGGGAATCTTGCCATGAGAACCTCCTCGCAGTGGATGTTTGGCGTCGCAGCGAGAGTGACACGCCCCGGGCGCCCGGTCAAGCACCCGGGACGGCGGGGCGGCCGGCGCTACCAGCGCGTGCGCAGCAGCTCGGCGCGCGACAGCACGATGTCGGCGCGGGCGATGAGCCAATAGCTCAGGCGCTCGCGCAGCCGATCGAGCCAGGGCCTGCGGCTCCAGCTCGCCAACTCTACGCGCTCGGAGCGGGCGATGTCGGCCTCGAACTCGCGCCGCGCCGCGGCGGCCAGGGACGGGTCGCGCACGACGGCGGTGAGTTCGTGGTTGAGCCGATCGCTCCTGAGGTCGAGGTTCGCCGAACCGACCACGAGCGTGTCGTCCGCCACCGCGAGCTTGGCGTGCAGCGTCGCGGGCAGGAATTCGTAGACCTCGACCCCGGCGCGCAGCAGCCGCCCGTAGAGCCCGCGCGTGGCCCAGCGCATCGCCGCAACGTCGGTGCGCCGGGTCACGAGCAGGCGCACGCGAGCCCCGCGGCCCGCGGCACGGCGCAGCTCCCGCAGGATGCGCCCCGGGGGGAAGAAATATCCCATCGCCAAATCGACGCTGCGGTGCGCGGTCCGGATGACCTCGCGGTGCGCCTGGAGAGCGAGTCGCGCGACTTCGCCCGGTCCGCTGGTGAGGAAGCGCACGCCCCCCGCTGTCCGCTCCTCTTCGCGCGGCGTGCGGCGGCGGAAAAAAGCCCTGAGCAGCAGCGGGCGATCCGCGCGAATCCACATTCTCAGGAAGGGCCGCCGCAGGCGCGCGGCCTCCGGCCCCTCGACGCCGAGCAGGAAGTCGCGCCACGGCGGCTCTCCGCGCCGCCCGGTGCTGTATTCGTCGGCGATGTTCATGCCGCCGAGCCACGCGACCGAGTCGTCCACGAGCAGGAGCTTGCGGTGATTGCGAAACGGGAACAGGCCACGGCGAATCGGGTGGAACAGCCGCACGTCGGCGCCGGCGGTCCGCAGGGGCGCCCAGAACGAATCGGGCGTCGTCCACGAACCCCAGGCATCGACGAGGACCATGACCCGCACGCCCCGCAGTGCGGCGGCCGCAAGACGGTCGCGGAACGCGTGCCCCGTGGCGTCCGCGGCGAAGATGTACATCTCGAGGAAGACGCTGGTGCGCGCGCGATCGATCGCGGCGGACATCTCGGCGAAGGCTGCGGCGCCATCGCCCACAAGGCGCAGAGCGCTCACCGGAGACACGCGGCCCGGCCGAGCCAACCGATCACCACGCACCCTCCTGAGCCGGATCCCCGCCGTGCGTGCTGATCGTTTCGAGCAGATCCAGGATCCCGAGCGTGTCAGGCGTCGACCGCGCCCCGCTGATCCAGCACCGTCCCCCGACGAGGATCACGGGCCCGAGGGCGGGATCCCGGCCGGTCAGGATCCGTTGGCCGTTGCGCTCGCTGCGAACGGCCTTCTCGAGAACATCTGCGTAGGTGCCGAGCGCCGCCTCCACGTTCCCGGCGCTGCAGGCGCCGACGGAGAGAAAGACGGACGAGCCGCCCGCCCGCCCTTCCAATCCCGGCGGCAGGACTTCGCGCCCCAGGAGGTGCTGCGGCTGGTAGCGAATCGTGCGCGTCTCGACGAACCGCGAGAACGCCTTGAGCGGCCCGGGTCGCGGTGGCGGCTGGCCGAGGCGTGCGGCAGCGGCCTCGAGCACCCGTTGCAGGTCGGCGGGGCGCGTCGCCGCCGGGCCGGCGGCATCGGCGAGCACAAAGAGGTCACCGTGCCAGAAAAAGCCCTGGTAGTCGCCGAGACACCCGCCGTTGCCGAGCGGCTGCACGGTGGCGCACTCCGGCGGCCGGAAGGCCGCGAAGAGGCCGAACGCGCCGAGAGGCTCGGCACACGAAAACGCCGAGAGATCGATGCGGCGCTCCGGCGTGGCCGGGTCCTCGTACCGCGCGTGGGCCGAGGCCGCAAAGCCGTAGGTTTTGTACAGCTCCGCTTCGCCGTCGATGCGCTCCCAGAGTGTCTCGGGCGTATGCCGCTCGACACTCCCCGCTCGCACCAGCGGGGCCAGCGGGGCCAGCGCGGCCGCGTCCGGCAGAGCGGCGGCAGGGTCGGACGGAGCGCCATGCGCCCTGCCCGCGACGGACGCCAGGCACAGGACAAGCGCCGCGTGGAGACTACGCATGCGCCTGATCGCACAGTCGCACGGCGGCCGCGACGCGCTCGGGAACCCGCACGCCGCAGCGGCAGGTCACGGTGCAGCCAGCGCAGGAGACGCAGGGGAAGGCTGCGGCCGAGAGCGTCTCCCGCGCCAACCCCGGCTCCCCGTACCCTTCGTGGTACATCATCGCGCGCACGATCGCGGGCACATCCGCCCCTTTCAGGCACTGCCCCGCGCAACCGCCGCAGACGCGGCAATGCCTGGACTCGATTGCCGCAGCGTAGAACTCGAGGGCGAGGGCATCGCGGACACCGAACGGCCCGGCTGCGGCTTCGATGTTCTGCTTGAGCTGCTCGAAGGAGACGATGCTCGGGATCGTCGTCGCCACGCCCGGCTGCCTGAGCACCCAGCGCAGCGCCCCCTGGAACGGATTGAGCGCCGGCACGGCGGCATCGCGGTAGCCTCCGGCCATGATCTTCATGGCGATCACCCCGATGCCTGCAGCAGCCGCGCGCCGCACCGCGGCGCCGAGACCGGGTGGCTCGCGGAAGTTGAAGGTGGTGAGCACCGTGTCATAGGCCCCTGCTTCGATCGCCGCGTCGATGACTTCGATCATCGAGGAATGGGTGGTCACTCCGGCGAAGCGTATCTTGCCGGCTTTCTTCAGGGCCGAGAGGCCCTCCAGGCACTCCGGGGCAAGCACCTGCGCACGATTGGAGACCCCGTGGAGCTGGTAGACGTCGATCCATGAGGTCTTGAGCGCGGCGAGGCTCTGCTCGCACGAGGAGACGATCGAGGCGACGCTGCCGTAGCTGGCGCACTTGGTGGCGACGGCAACGTCCTTGCGCCTCGCCCCCAACCCCTCGGCAAGGATCGCCTCGTTGCGCCCGCCCATGTAGACGCGCGCCGTGTCGAAGTACGTCACTCCGGCTTCGAGGGCGGCGTTCACGACCTCCGGATTCGGGGTGATCATCACCCCCATGCCAAGCTCGGAGACGGCGAGCTTCGTGCGCCCGAGAGTCCGGGTGGCCGGTCCGGCGGCGCGCGCCGGATCGGAGAAGGCCAGCGGAGCCACGGCAGCAGCCGCGCCGAGCTTGAAAAAGGACCGTCGGGTCAGCTCCATCGCTGTGTCACGCCTCCGCTCAGGGTTGTCGTTCCAACCAACCTACATTAGCGCACGTCAGCGGTGAACGCGCTGGGCGCAGGGGTGGCGCGGCGGGGAGGTCTCCAGCCGGCTATTCATAGGTCTCCCGCCGCCAACGGTACGGCAGATCGACGATAGTCCCCGGCTCCGCGATCTCCACGAGCGCCTTGAGGGCCGCGCGCACGACGGTGCGCTGCTGCGCGGCATTCCCGGGCTCGCCGAACGGGTGCCCGTAGGGCCAGCGCAGGAAGACGGTGCGCGGCGGGCGAACCTGTTCGCTGTAGCTCCTGACGATCGAGACGCCAATCGTCGGGACGCCCGCTCGCTCGATCTCGCGCTGGACCAGACCCACGGTCTGATTGCATATCGCTCAGCCGGGAGCGAGCAGAACGGCGTCCACCCGCGCCTTCCGCAACCGCACGGCCACCTCGGGGGCGGTCCGGCGCTTGAGCGTCTCCAGGTGCGGCCCCGTGATGTGGCCCATGAAGCCGTATCCCAGCCGCGCAACAGCGCCGACCTCCCCCGCCGCGACAAGCTCCCGCAGTCGCTCGACGGGGAGCACCACGTTGAGATCGCGATCGGCATCAGCGTGGTCGTAGTAGTCGTGGGTGATCATCAGCGAGTCGAGTGGTCGTTCGAAATCCAGCTCGCGGAAGGTCGGGTCGCCGTCGTGATCATGCATGTCGTACGGCGGCTGGTCGCGGTGGTGTACGCCGGCTGTGGTGACAAGCGCAACCGTCGAGCCGGCGAGCGGCTTCCTGACCGGGATCCACGGGACGACATCCTCCTGTCGCTCGGCGCGGTACCCGGCCGCGAAGCGCTCCCCGACGGACGGGAACGCGGTCGCCAGCGCGGCAAGCCCACGGTTCTTGAACCTCATGAATAACGACATTTCATGGACTCCCACGCGGAGTTTCGCGCCTTTTGCCGCTTCCTGCAAGAGGAACGCGGCACGAGCTGGTGAACAACACCACCTGACGAGGACGCGCCCGTTCGGTACTTCATCATCGGCTCGCCCGAAATGCCTGTCCCCAACCGCTCGCCGCGCCTGCTACTTGCCCGCTGCAGCCTCCAGTGCCTTGGCGAGCAGGCGCCGGAGCTCCTCCCATGAGCGCTTGGGCAGATCGATGGTGAATCCGTCAGGAGCGTCCTTGACGCGGGTGCACAGCGCGGCCTCCACCGCCCGGCGTGCCGCATCGTCGGGCGCGCGCCCCGCGGCGAACGCCACACGATAGCGCCGGTCGGCGATTTCCTCGATCTGCGCAACTCCCGCGGCGCGGCAGGTCGCTTTGAGATCGGCCAGATCGAGCAGGCGTGCCGCCGCCGCGGGCGGGGGGCCGAACCGATCGACAAGCTCGCGGCGCACGTCCGCGACCGCACCCGCGTCACGCGCGGCGGCGATCTTGCGCAGCACCGAGAAGCGCAGCGCCGGGTCGTCGACCCAGGCGGCCGGCAGATGCGCGGCCAGCCGCAGCTCGAGCACCGGCTCCGGGCAGAGCTTTGGGGCCTCCCCCTTGAGCTCGGCTACCGCCTCGGCGAGCATCTCGAGGTAGAGGTCGAAGCCGATCGCCGCGACGTGGCCTGACTGTTCGGCGCCAAGCAGGTCCCCCGCCCCGCGGATCTCCAGGTCGCGCAACGCCAGCCGGAAACCGGCGCCGAGGTAGGAGAGCTCGGTGAGCGCCTCGAGCCGCAGCGAGGCCTCCATGGTGACGCGATCCTCGTGGGGGACGAGAAAGTACGCGAACGCCCGGCGGTCCGAGCGACCGACGCGCCCCTTGAGCTGGTAGAGATCCGCGAGGCCGAAGCGGTCGGCGCGGTCGACGATCAGCGTGTTCGCCCGCGGTACGTCCAGCCCTGCGCCGACAATGGCGGTTGCCAGCAGCAGGTCGATCTCGCCGGCGTGGAAGCGGTGCATGACCGCCTCGAGCGCCGCGCCCGGCATCCGTGCATGGGCAACGCCGATGCGCCGGCCCGGCAGCAGCCGCTGCAGGAAGATGCCGACACGCCCGATCGACTCGGTCCGGTTGTGTACAAAGTAGGCCTGCCCGCCGCGCGCGAACTCGCGCTCGAGCGCCTCGCGCACCAGCCGCGCCTCGAAGCGCGCGACGATGGTCTTCACGGCGAGGCGCTCCTCCGGCGGTGTCTCCAGCGTGCTGATCCCGCGCACGCCGGCGAGCGCCATCGAGAGGGTGCGCGGAATCGGCGTCGCCGTCAGCGTCAACACGTCAACACCGGCGCGCAGCCGGCGGATTTTCTCCTTGTGCTCGACGCCAAAGCGCTGCTCCTCGTCGACGATGACCAGCCCGAGGTCGGCGAACGAGACATCCTTGCCGAGCAGCCGATGCGTCCCGACAACGACGCCGGTCTCGCCGGCGGCCAGGCGCGCGAGCACGGAGCGCTCCTCGTCCATTGGCGTGAAACGGGTGAGCGCGTCGACAAGCACAGGGAACGGGGCGAACCGCGCCGCGAAGACGTCGGCGTGCTGCTCGGCGAGCACCGTTGTCGGGGCGATCAGCGCGATCTGCTTCCCGTCCGCGACCGCCTTGAAGGCCGCGCGCATCGCGACCTCGGTCTTGCCGTAGCCGACGTCCCCGCAGAGCAGCCAGTCCATCGGCCGCGGCCGCTCCATCGCCACGCGGATCTCCTCGCAGCTCGTTTGCTGGTCGGGCGTCGGTTCGAAGGGGAACGCGTCGGCGAATTCCCGATGCCGCTCGTCGTCCGGGGAGAACGCGAACCCGGCCGCGGCCTCGCGCTCGGCGGCCAGCCGCAGCAGCTCCGCCGCCATCGCGCGGACCTTCTCCCGAGCCCGACCCTTCGCCGCCCGCCAGGCGCCCCCGCCGATCGCGTCCAGACGAGGCTGCCCCCCCGCCGCCTGGTAGCGCCTGATCAGGTCGATGCGCTCGATCGGCACGAGCAGCCGCCCGCCGGTGGCGTACTCCAGCCGCAGGAAATCCTGGTCGTGCGCGCGCTCCACACCCAGGAACCGGCCAACGCCGTGCTCGAGATGTACGACGTGATCCCCGGTGGACAGCTCGTCGAGCGACGCGATCAACGCCCCGACCCGGCTGACAACCGTGGGGCGCGAGGGCGGGCGTGGACCGAAGAGTTCGGCCGAGGTCAGCGCGAGGAAACCTGCATCAGGGTCGAAAAAACCGGCCGAAAGCCGGCCGTGAGCGAGCGCGAGCGAACCGGGGTGCCCCGCAATCCCGCCGGGATCGATGACGGCAACGGCCTTCCCCGCCTCGCCGAGCAGGTCGCGGACCCGCTCGGCCTCGCCGAGGCTCTCCGCGGCAACGAGCACGGTGTACCGCGAGGCGGCGGCGGCAAGGCGCTGGCCGAGCACCGCGAGCCCGCCGGGGTCGCCGCGGCGCTCGCGGGCCGTCAGACCGAACCCTTCGACGGAGCGCACCGGCAAGGGAGGTTGACAGCAAACGACGCTTTCGCCGATTGCGCCCTCCTGACGCGGGTGACCGGTGTCCATTGCGGGGGTAACAGCGGCGCCAGCCGCTTCGCGCCACCCCTCCCGCTCCAGTACGGGTGCCAGCTCCACCAGCGTCAGCTCAGGTGCGGGCAGACCGCTCGCCGACGTGCCAAATTCACCGTCGGCGACGACGAGGTGCGTCGGGAGCAGGGAGAACAGGGACAGTCCGGCCTCCGGTTCGAGCGCGGGCAGCAGTTGGAGCGCCGGCTGATCGCGGTACGTGCGCTGCGTCCCGACGTCGAACGCGCGCATTGCCGTCACGCGGCCCGATTCGTGCTCGAGCCGGACGGGATTCGCGCCGGCCGCCGGGAAAACGTCGATCCGCCCCTGCCGCAGGGCGAATTCGCCGGCGTCCGCCACGACCTGGACGCGTCGGTATCCCATCTCGGCGAGCAGCTCCGTGAAAAACCCCTGGTCGACCTCACCCCCCTGATGCAGATCGATCGCCCCGCCGACCAGCGCCCCGGCATCGAAGACGGGCGCTCGAGCCGACTCCAGATCCGCGACGACGACCGGGGCATCACCGGCGCCGATCCTCGCCAATGCCTGAAGCCGGGGCGCGCGCAGCCGGTTCTCGCGGAGGGGGAGCAGCACGGGCGGGCGGGCGCCGAGCGCGAGAGCGAAAAAGCCCAAGTCCCGGTGCAGTTGCTCGGCCTCCTCCACCTCGCGGCACAATACGAGCACCGGCCTGGCCAGGCGCAGCGCATACAGGGCCCTGGCGGATCCGGCGAGCCCCGGGACGCGGCCCGCGGCGGCAAAGCGATCGAGCAACGGCAGGCGCATGCAGCCGATGAGCATAGAGAATCGTCCGGCTTCGGGCAAGCTCTCGGCACATTCACCTTGTCGGGATGAGCGGCGATTGAGTATATCTTTCGGTTTTGCGCGAAGATCATGGTAAAAAACGAGGATGGGACGGGCGGTTTCAGATTTGAATAGATCCGAGCCCCGCAGCTCTTCTCGTTTTCAGCGGCCTGCTAACAGACGCAGGAGTCTAGATCCATGGGGTGAAAGGTCACGCGGTTCTTCCCCACCGCCTTGGAGGCGTACATCGCCCTGTCCGCGCACTGCAGCAGGCGGACCCCGAGCCGGACCTGCTCCCCACGCGGCAGATTCGCCGGCTGCAGACCTTCGAGGGTGGAGACCCCGATGCTTGCGGTGATGATCCCGCCAAGGCCGAGGGGCGCCTGATCCTCCCCCCAGGGTTCGTTGAGAAAGACGTGGGCGGCGGTATTCCGGCGGATCTCCTCGGCGACCGCCTCGGCCTCGCCGCGCCCCGTCTCGGGCAGCAGAAGCACGTACTCGTCCCCGCCGTAGCGCGCGAGCGTGGCGCCGGGACGGGGGACGGTCTCCCTCAGGAGCCGCCCGAATTCCGCGAGGGTGGTGCTGCCGGCCAGATGCCCGTGGGTGTCGTTGATGTGCTTGAACCGGTCCAGGTCCAGAAAGATCACCGAGAGGGGCTTCCCCGTGCGCAGGTGGTCGGCCACGTCGAGGGGGAGGCGCTCGTGCAGGGCCCGGTCGTTGGCGAGGCCCGTGAGGTCGTCCAGCCGCACCATGCGCTCGATCTTCTTGGCGTCCACGGCGTTCTGGATCGTGGACGATATGTACTGGGCGAAAATCTCCAATAGCTCACGCTCGGTTTCCCGGTACTCGCTGCCGTCGCGCTTGTTCATCAGCTCGATGACCCCGCAGACCGAGTTCCCGATCCGGATGACAACGCAGAGCACGGAGCGGGTGCGGTAGCCGGTGCTCCGGTCGTATTCGCTGTTGAACTCCGGGGCCTCGTAGGCGTCGTTGGTGATCTGCGACGTGCCCGTGCGGTAGACCGCCCCGACGATCCCCTGATCGATCGGGATGCGCTTGCCGAGGATCATCTCCGCCGTCGGGCCGAAACAGCAGACGAAGATCAACTCCCGGGACGCCGAGTTCTCGAGCTTCTGCATCGGGTCGTCGAGCAGGATCGAGCCCGCCAGGGAGGGAACGAACTCGTTCGCCTTGTCGAGGATGTCGATGAGCAGGGCGTCGAGGGGGATGCGCGGGATGGTCCGATGGTCGGTGGCGTGTCGCTTGCGCTCGAGGATCGGGGAGATCTGCTCCGCCGAGAGGCAGACGATCGGGGGCGCGCCCGCACGGCGGCCCTTCCCCTGCTGCGGCATCCTCTCCCCCCTCGGGTTCGTGACAGGCCCGGCGTGATCAAGTAGAGCGCACCCTCGCTGCTCCGTCAAGACCGTGTCGACTGATCGCGCCGCGGGGCGGCGCTACCCGGCGTTGGCTTCGAAGATCGCCGCGAACTCTTCGTGGCGCTCCCGGAAACAGGCGAGGAGCCTCGGCTCGAAGTGCGCCGGCATGGTGCGACCGTCGCCGACGGTGATGATCTCCACGGTGCGCTCGTGGGTCAAAGCGGGCTTGTACGGGCGCCGGCTGCGCAGGGCGTCGTACTGGTCGACCAGATTCAGGATTCTGCCTTCGAGGGGGATCCCCTCCCCCTTGAGGCCGCTCGGGTACCCCAGCCCGTCCCAGCGCTCGTGGTGGCAGCGCGCGAAGATCTCCGCGGAGCGGAGGATTGCTGAGTGCCCTCCCGCGAGTATTCGTGCACCGATGGCCGGATGGGTCTTCATCACGGTGAGTTCCTCCGCGTCCAGAGGCCCCGGCTTGAGCAATACCCGGTCCGGGATGCCGATCTTCCCTACGTCGTGCATCGGACTCGCGTAGAACATGACATCGGCCTCGCCGTCCGCCAAGCCGATGGAGCGGGCGAGGTGCCGCGTGTAGAGGCTGATGCGCCGGATGTGCGCCGCGGTGTCCTCGTCCTTGAACTCGGCGGCGAGCGTCAGGCGGTAGATAGTGTCGATGTAGGAGTCGCGCAGCTCCAGGGTGCGCTCCGCAACCTGCTCGCCGAGGATGCGATTGTGGTCCACGAGAAAGTCCTCGTACTCCTTGACCTTGAGCAGGTTGCGGATCCGGACCGCCAGCTCCGTGGCGTCGATGGGCTTGGAGAGAAAATCGTTCGCCCCGGCCTCCAGCCCGGTTATCTTCGACTCCCGGCCCTCCAGCGCCGTAACCATGATCACCGGTATCTGACTCGTGGCCGGGCGCCGCCGCAGGCGCCTGCAGACCTCGAAGCCGTCGATCCCGGGCATCATGATGTCGAGCAGGATGATGTCCGGCAGGAGGCGGGAGGCCTGCTCGAGCGCCTCGACGCCGTCGACGGCAACCGAATAAGAGTACCCTTCCTTGCCCAACAGCAGGCCGAGAAGCTTCCGGTTGCGTTCCTCGTCGTCGACAATAAGGACTCTTTTCGGCTCACTCCCCATGGCGGGACTCCTCCAGAAGCCTGCCAATGACCCTCCGGAGCTCGTCGACGTCGATCGGTTTTGCGAGGTAATCGGAGAAACCCTGTGCCAGGAGCCGTTCCCGGTCCCCCTTCATGGCAAAGGAGGTCACGGCAGCCACGGGGATCCCCTTCGTCCCCTCGCCCTGCTGGAGATGCCGGAAAGCCGTGACGCCGTCCATGTGCGGCAGCTGGATGTCCATGAGTATGAGATCGGGAATAGCTTCGGCAGCGATCCGGATCCCCTCCTCCCCATCGACGGCCAGCAGGCACTTGTACCCCATGCTCCTGACGATGAGCTCGAAAAGTTTGCGGTTCTTTTCGTTGTCTTCAATCACGAGAATGCGCTTCGGCGCGGTTGTCGCTGCCATCAGAACCGTCCCTCAGGCTACGCAGGGCACCGTGAAGAGAAAGGTGCTCCCCTCCCCCCAGGAACTCTCGGCTCGGATCGTGCCGCCGTGCAGTTCCACAATCCTCTTCGAGAGCGCGAGGCCCAGCCCCGTCCCCTCGTGCTTTTTAGTGAGCGCCGGCTCGAGCTGCTCGAAGGGGTGGAAGAGACGGGGGAGGTCCTCTTCCTTGATGCCGGGGCCGGTGTCCCGCACGGCGATCTCGATGAAACCGCATCCCGGCGCCATCCCCTCACTCCGTTGCGCGTCGACCCGGATCGTCCCTCCGCGCGGCGTGAATTTGAAGGCGTTGCCGACGAGGTTGATGAGCACCTGTTTGAGCCGCGCGTAGTCCGCCTCCACGACCCCGACGTCCGGGTCCACGGCACTCTCGAGCCGGATGCCGTTGCTCAGCGCTTTCTCCTTGAACAGGACAAGGCTCTTGTCCACGAGTTCGGCGACCGCGAAGGTAGACCGGTCGAGCACGATCTTGCCAGCCTCGATCTTCGCGAGATCCAGGATCTCGTTGATGATGCCCAGCAGGTGGCGCCCACTCTCGACGATGTCGTTGAGGTAATCCTTCTGGGCGTCGTTCACCGGGCCCGCCAACCCCTCCCCGAGGGCCTGGGAGAAGCCGATGACCGAGTTCAGGGGGGTGCGCAGCTCGTGGGACATGTTGGCGAGGAAATCCGACTTGGCGTGGCTGGCCGCTTCGGCCATGGTCTTCGCCTCCTCCAGCTCGCGCGTCCGATCCCGCACCTTCTGCTCGAGCCCCCCGGAGTACTCCTTGAGCTTGGACTCCGACTCCGTGATGACCTGCATCTGGTGGTCGATCTTGCGGGAGGCGCCGCGCACGATGCCGAAGAGCAGCAGGTAGAGAGTCGCGAAGCTGGCGAGGCTGGCTCTCCAGAACATGTGCTTCTGCCTCCCGATATCCTCGTAGCAGGGCTCGAGGTTCTGGTAGATCTCGAAGATGTTGAGGACCTCGCCCCCCGGGGTAAAGCGGATGGGGACGTACAGCTCCAGGAGGCGCCCGTAGGGGCGCTCGAGGGAATGCTCGCTCTTTTCCAGGGAGGAAATCGACGAGGGGATCTCCCCCCGCAGGGCCTCGGCCAGCTCCTCGTTGTCGGGGAAACGCTGGCCGATCAGACGCTGGTCGTCGGACCAGACAACGACGTAATCGCGGTTCCAGACCTTGACTCGCACCACGTCGGGACCGTAGTTCAGGTGCTGCAAACGGCTGGCGATCTGCGGCGCGGGATTCGCGAGTTCCTCCGGCACGAACTCCTTGCTCACCTCCTCCTGGACGATCTTGGCCGTCTGCGCTTTGGCGGTGAGGATGGCATCTTCGGTGATCGCGCGGGAGATGACCCACCCGAGAAAGAGGTTCGCCCCCAGAAGCGCGACGAAGGCAAGCAACGAGAAACGCTGGAGAAGTGTAAGCCGCATCAAGCTCATGAGGCGATTTGAGCATCCGACCCGGCTGGTGTCAAGGAACGGGCGGAAACCGCAGCGCCAGGGCCCCGGAGCCCACACGGTGACGCCTTGAACCGTTCAGGTAAAATGACGGACGAGGAGACAGCGACATGCACTGCAGGAACCACCCGGATCGCGACGCAACCGCGCTCTGCCAGAAGCTCGGCACCGGCTTTTGCCGCGAGTGCTGCGAGTGCCGGGACGCAGCCGCGTGCTGCGGTTGTCTCGACCCGAAGGTCTACTGCGCCTTCAGGACCCAGTGTCTCGTCTGGGAGATGTCGCGGCAGCGGCGCAGGAAGGACGATCAGGACCGCCCTGGCATTTGACCTCCCGGGGCCGTTTCGTTGACGCGGCCCGCGCTCGGCCCGATAATCGCTGCGCATGAACGTCCTTGGCCTGTACAAACTCCTGCCGCGCACGAACTGCGCCCTGTGCAGGGCCGGTCAGTGCATGGCGTTCGCCGTTGCGCTGGCAAAAGGCGAGGCCGACCCGGGCGAGTGCCCCACGCTTTCCGAGCAGGCGCGTGACGAGCTTCGTGGCGGCAGCGGCCAGGGAGACTGGCGCGAATCATTGCTCGGCGATCTGAGGAAAAAAGTTGCGGCTCTGCCTTTTGCCGAGATCGCTGCCGGGCTTGGGGCGGAGCTGAGGGACGGCTCGCTTTCGATCCGCTGTCTCGGCCGCGATTTCCTGATGGGTCCCGACGGCGCCATTGCCTCCGACGGGCCGCTCGCTCCCTGGGTACAGATCCTGCTGCTCCACTACGTTCGTACCCGGGGCCGTGTCGGGACATCCGGCAAATGGGTCTCCTTCACCGATCTCAAGGCCGCGCTGATGAAATCAAAATCGTTCGCACGGGAGTGCGAAGAACCGCTCCGGGGACTCTTCGACCGCGACCCGGCGCGCACGCAAATCGCGCTCGAACGACTCGGCGGCATGCGGCAGCAGGATACGCCCGCCCCGGTCGCCTGGACGGTTTTCGCGCTCCCGCGAATACCGGTGCTGATCCTGTACTGGCCGCGGGACGAGGAGTTCCCGTCGAAGCTCAAGGTCCTCTTCGACGCAACCGCCGACCGCTACCTCGACGTCGAGTCGCTCACGTTCCTGATCGAGGGGCTCGCGAAGAATATCGAGTCCGGGCCCGACCGCCCACCGCACGACTGACAGGCTGCTGCGGTACGCTCCTTGCCCCGCAGGATGCCGGGTATACAATGAAGACTTGAAACCTGCCACAGCGGGAGGAAGGCCATGGAACTCAAGACGCTGCAGGAACTACTCGTCGCCGGCGTGAAGCATGGGGTGAGCGACCTGCACTTCAGGCCGGGGGCGCCGCCGCTCTTCCGCATCAGCGGCACGGTCACTCCGGTCAAGTATGAACGTCTCCTGCCGTCGAACACCGAGGCCATCGCCCAGCACTTCCTGGCGAAGATGGGCGAGAAGGTCGATCTGCGGGAGATCCAGGAGTACGACACGAGCTATTCCATCCCCGGCGTGGCGCGCTTTCGCGTCAACATCTACCGCCAACGCGGCTCGCTGGCGGTCGTCGCGCGCGTGATCCCCACCGAGATTCCGACCCTCGAGTCGCTGGGCCTGCCCGCTGTCCTCGGCACGATCGCCCAGGAGGAGCGCGGGATGATCCTGGTGACGGGCGCAACGGGCTCCGGCAAGTCCACGACCCTCGCAGCCATGATCAATCAGATCAACGCCACCCGTCCCTGCCACATCCTGACGATCGAGGATCCAATCGAGTTTCTGCACCAGAACCGCAAGGCCTCGATCAGCCAGCGCGAGATCGGCCCCGACACGAAGAATTACATCGTCGGGCTGCGCGCCGCGCTGCGCCAGGACCCGGACGTGATCCTCGTCGGTGAGATGCGCGACGCCGAGTCCATCGACATCGCGCTCAAGGCCGCAGAGACCGGGCACCTGCTCTTTTCCACGGTGCACACCACCGACGCCGCCAAGACCATCGGTCGCGTCACCAGCGTCTTCCCGGCCGAGGAGCAGCTCTTCGTGCGCAACCGCATCGCCGACAACCTCAAGGCGACGATCTCACAGCGCCTGCTCCCGCGGGCGGACGGCAAGGGGCGCGCGGTGGCCCTGGAGATCATGCTCGTCACCCAGACCGTGCAGGAATACATCCGCGATCCGCTCCGCACCGAAGGCCTCAAGGACGTTCTCGAGAAGGGACGCCAGCAGTACGGCATGCAGTCCTTCGACCAGCACCTCACCGACCTCTACCGCG
>CAZEOK010000051.1:0-20374 GCA_964513745.1 uncultured bacterium | reverse complement strand
GGCTGCGGGGTCCTGACGCTGCGGACCTCCAGCGTGCTCCCTGCGGTCCGCCGCTGGAGACCTCCCCTCCGCGCCACCCCTCCGCCCAGTATGTGCTCGGGGCAAGAGAAAATAAACCTGTCCCCATTTTCCCTCCGGGGCTGCGAACTCTGTCTCCGTGACCTATTCAGGTGCCGTGCGGCGTGGCGCGAAGATGATCCAGAGAATGCCGGCAACGGCAGCCAGGAGGCTCACCGTCAGTCCGAGACGACCTCCTTCCGGGACGAAGCGGAGGTCCACCTCGTGGGAGCCCCTCGAAAGCGGGACTCCGATGAAGCCAACGTCGATCCGGTGCACTGGTGCGGCCCGACCGTCGACGGTTGCCCGCCAGCCGCCGTTGAAGGGGATGGACAGGAAGAGCACGCCGGCCTCCTGCGCGGCGACCTTCCCCCGGATCCTGTCCTCCTGAAACGAGGAGATGACAAACGGCTCCCGCCGCAGCTCCTCCACCGCTGCGCGATAGCCCTTCTCGCCGCCGCCGGCGTCGGGCTCGACAGGCTCGAACCCGACGCGTCCTCGGGTGTGATCCGCCAGAAGGGCCGGCTGCGCCTGCAGGCTTTCGCCGGGCACGAACCCCTGCAGCAGAGCCAGGTCCTTGCGCCTCGGCGAGAGTGCGGCGAACTCCGGCGGGTCGATGAAACGGTGCTTGACGAACCCGAGCGGCAGGGCACGCTCGTTGACATGGATGCGCACGTCCCCGGCGGTGCCGATCTGCCGATACCCGGGGCGTTCCAGCGGCTCCTTCGAGAGCAGGTATTTCACGCCGGCCAGCGAGTTGAGCAGATCGCGGTTGCCGAAGCCGTTGATGTAGTTGGGGCCGCGGCCCTCGTACGTCGGCACGTCCATCGCCTGGAGAAAGCCGAGCGTGGCAGGCTCGATGACCGAATCATACCCCGAAGCGCCGAAATAGCCCTGGAAGAGCGGGTCGTTGATGAACACGGAGCGGTAGGTCTTGTCGACGCGGTACCAGGAGGCGTCCGTCTCGCGAAGCGTCCGGAGCGCCTCCAGGGTAGCGTCGAAATAGCCTTCCGACCCCTGCGGATAGTCCTTGGAAAGGGTGATGCGCTGGTTCACCGTCGGGTAATTGAAGGCGAGCAGCTCCACGACCGTGAGCCCGAGCAGGACCGCGAAGCCGAGCCGCCGCCGTCGCGGCAGCAGAAGAAGCAGAACCGCGGTGTAGGCGAGGATTCCGAGCAGCACCTTGCCCATCTCGGCGGTCAGGACGGGCATGAGCTCCTCGGCGAGCGCACGCGTGAAATCGGCCGCGGTCGATCCGGGGCGGATGGCCTGCATCATTGCCATGCCCTGGGCCGCGATGCCCGCCGGCAGGGCGACGACGCCGGCGCGGATGCCGATGGCGACCGCGGCCGCCAGCGCCGGCGGCAGGCAGAGCACCGCGGCGGTGCCCGCGATCAGGCTGCGATGCAGCTCGCCCCCGCTCTCCAGCCAGTGGAAGACCCGGGCCGACAGATAGAGACAGAGGACGATCCAGATGAAACTGTGGCGATACGTCGGCGCGGTGAATGCGACGAAGACCCGCGCGACGAACGGGCTGACCAGCGACAGCAGCACGAGGCCCAGCGTCACGCCTGCCCACCACCGCTCCCGGCGGGGCGCGATCCGGAAGAACTGCGGCAGGAGCAGCAGCGGGAGCAGACCGCAGGCAAGCTGGGGCATCTCGTAGTAGTTGATCGGTCCACGATAGCCGATGTCGATACCGAACACGTTGTTGGAGAAGACGCGCAGCAGTCCCGCATATTCCGCCAGCGGGAAGAGGGAGAGCAGCCCGCCGCGCGCCTGCCCCGCGATCCGGGGGCTTGTGCTGAGGTAGGCAAAGGTCGGCAGGATCGCCCAGGCGGAGAGCGCCAGTACCGCGAGATAACAGAGCCCGAGCCGCGCATAGACCCCAAGGAGGCTTCGGCCCCCCGATCCGTGAATCGCCACGGCCCGCGCCGCCGCGAAGACGGCAAAAAATACGGAAAACATCACGAAGAAATAAAACGATGTCACCAGGAAAGCGGCCAGGCTCAGCGCGAGGGGCCACCAGCGGCGGTGATGCAGCAGATGCTCGTACGCCCAGAGCGTCAGCGGGATGAGCGAGAACACGACGCCGAAGCTGGTGTGCTGCCCCCAGAGAATAAGGTAGGCGTTGAATCCGTAGAGCAGCGGGAACACCACCGCGGCCCAACCGCCAATTCCCAGGCTCGCCAGATAGCGCCGCCACAGCAGGGCGGCGCAGGCGCACTCCAGGATCATCTTGAAAACATACCCGCCCGGCTGCGCGGCGGGCGGCAGGGACTCGACCAGCAGCATGAACGGGTTCAGATACGAAGGCCAGAGGAAGATCTGCTTGCCAAGTCCGGACCTGAAGGTCCAGTTCGTGAAATGGCCGCCGCGGAGAACCTCGCCGAAATACCGGTCGAGCGGCCAGTACTGGTAATAGGTGTCGGAGCCGACCCGGGAAAAAATGAAAAGCTCGTCCCCGAAGAGGAAGCGGCCGTAGATCAGCCAAACCAGGAAAAGAACGCAGCCGGCGAGCAGGCAGAGCCCACGATCGACGTGCTTGCGCGCCGTGACTGGTTTCCCGGGCATGGGGCATGATAGTCGCGAACTCCCCGGAGCGCCAAGGGTGGCCGCGGTTGTAGCCGCAGCCGCCGCGCGGGCCGAGCCTTGACAAACCGCTGCCGTGCGAGAAAAATCGCCGCCATCGGGCGGCCCCTCTTCCTGGCCGCGGGGGAGGGGATTTTACCGTCGTGGTGATGCACGAGTGATCGACGCCAAGAAGCTGTCGGCCTGGTACGACTTCCAGGCCCCGCTGTATCACCTTTGGCGGGATGACTACGCTCATCCGCTGGTCGGGCTCGTCGCGGACCTGCTGGCGCGGGACCAGCCACAGCGGATCCTGGATGTCGGTTGCGGCAGCGGCCAGTTCTCTCTCGGGATTGCGCTGTCCCGGCGCGACGCGAGCATTGAAGGCGTTGACCGCTCGCTCGGGTTGCTGAAGATCGCGCGACGGCAGGCTGAAAAACGCTCTCTCGACAACGTTCGCTTCCACCAGGGCGATGCCCTGTCCCTTGAGTACGGCGAGATCGCTTTCATGTCGGTAGTTGCGGCAGGTCTGTTCCCGAACCTCGGCGAGCCGCACCGCGGGCTTCTCGAGATGTTCCGTGTCTTGAAACCCGGAGGGCAGCTCGTTGTCGTGGAATTCGACCGCTCCTCGATGCGCGCCGGCACGCGGTTGTTCTTCCATGTGATGATCGGCGGCTACCGCCTGTTCTCGAGGCTCTTCCCGCGCTTCCGGTTTGCCGACGAGTGGAACATCGAGTTGAGCACCATCGATGAAACGCAATTCGAGAACGACCTGCGGGCAGCCGGATTCGACGTGAAAAAGAAGATCCGCGCGCACGATCACCTGATTTTCGAGTGCGGGAAGCCTTGAGCGACATGTCACGATTCGCGCTCGGCAACCTGTTCCTGGCTTTTTCCATCCTTGCGACGTCCGTGGGGCAGGTGCTGATGAAAGCCGTTTTCTCCACCGTCCCGGCCGGGGTGTCCACGTGGGAGTCGCTCAGGGTCATCCTGCTGACCGAACGCGTCTGGCGGGCCGGTCTGGCCGGTCTGCTGAGCGTTGCCGGCTTTGCTTCCTGGCTGCTCTGCCTGCAGCGGCTGCCGTTGAGCTACGCCTTCCCAATCGCCTGCTCGTCGGCGCTGCTCGTGGCGCTTTTGAGCCTGCTGTTTCTCGGGGAGACCGTCACCTGGCGGCTGTGGGCGGGCACGTTGCTGATCGCCCTCGGTTCAGCGCTGGTCGTGGCACGTCACTGACAGGCTGCTGAAAAAGGCCCATCTGCTGCGGTCCTTGCATCTGAACCTTTTTGATCAGCCTGTCCGTTTCGGTTTTTTCAGCACGCGGCCAGTGCGGCTTGCCGGCGCCGCGGCCCGGCTCAGGGCCGGCGCGTCCTGAACTGCCGGACTGCCCCGACGACACGTTCGAGCTGTTCCTCGGTCAGGTCCGCGAAGAACGGCAGCCGGAGCAGCCGGTCGCTGATCGCCTCCGTTGTCGGGCACAGGCCGGGGCGGCCGCCGAAGCGCAGCCCCATCTCCGAGAGATGCAGCGGGACATAGTGGAAAACGGCGAAGATGCTCGCGGCGCGCAGGTGCGCGATCAGCGACTGGCGGTCCTCCAGGGATGGCATGACCAGGGAGAACATGTGGCAAGGGTGGTCGCAGTGGTCCGGCACCCAGGGGAGCCGGATACCCTGCGAGTCCGCCCAATCGGCGAGGTGCTCGCGGTAGTAGTTCCAGATGCGGCGGCGCTTGCCCTGGATGACCGCCGCGCTCTCAAACTGGGAATACAGGACGGCGGCGAGGATGTCCGAGGGCAGGAAGCTCGAGCCGATGTCGACCCAGGTGTACTTGTCGACCTGGCCGCGGAAGAAACGGCTGCGGTTGGTGCCCTTCTCCCTGATGATCTCGGCGCGCTCGCAGTATGCGGGTTCGTTGATCAGCAGCGCCCCGCCCTCTCCGCACGAGAAATTCTTCGTTTCGTGGAAGCTCTGCGCGGCCAGGGCGCCGAAGGAGCCGAGCTGCCGGCCGTGATACGTCCCGAGCAGCCCGTGGGCGTTGTCCTCGACGATCGGGATGCCGGCTTGCGCGGCGACGGCGGCGATGCGGTTCATCTCGCATGCGACGCCCGCGTAATGCACGGGCACGATGGCCCTGGTGCGCGGCGTGATCAACGACTCGAGCTGGTTCTCGTCCATGCCGAAGGTGTCGGGGCGGATGTCGATGAAAACCGGCCGCGCCCCGCGCAGCACGAAGGCGTTCGCCGTTGAAACGAACGTGAAGCTCGGGACGATGAACTCGTCGCCTTCGCCGATGTCGAGCAGGATGGCGGCCATTTCGAGTGCCGCCGTGCCGGAGGTGGTGAGCAGCGCCTGTCGGCAGCCGACCCGCTGCTGCAGCCACTCCTGGCATCTGCGGGTGAATACGCCGTCGCCCGAGATGTGACCGGAGGCGAACGCCTCCTCGACGTATTCGAACTGCCTGCCGGTCTGGCAGGCGCGATTGAAGGGAATCACCGTCAGTCCTTGCGCACGATGATGGTGAAATCGTAGAGGCGATAGTCGTGCAGCAGCGCGACATTCTTCGAGAAGTTGCGCTTGCAATAGTCGAAATAGAAGCAGGGGTCGCCGTAATACAGGTCGGCCCGCATCTTGTCGGCATCGGAATAACTGGTCAGCATGTTGAACGCCATGCCTTTGGACGAATGCTCGTCCATCTGGTGCAGGGTGGCAACGACGATTTTCGTCCAGGCCTGGTGGTCGGCGTCGAGTTTCATGTTGAAGGTGCCGCTGACAACGGCGTAGTCGGCCACCGGGACTTCATCGAGACGCGAGGTGAACCGGCAGTCGGGATCGTCCGGGTGCAGCTCGCGTCCCTTGAGCACCATGGACTCGGCGATGTCATAGCCGATGTACGTCAGGGAGTGACCCAGACGGACCAGGTAGTCGTGCATCGCGCCGTACCCGCTGCCAAAATCCACCAGCGAGTAGTTCCGGCTCGAATCAATCACCCTGGTCAACTGGAGAAAGCGGATCTCCTGCGATTCCGTGGAATTGTAGTCGACGCCGCGATGAGTCGCGCCATGGGTCTGAAGTTTCCCGGTAAAATAATCTTTTACCCGATCAAGGTGTTCAGGATCGCTCACGGGCAGGTTCCTTGGGTTGCATGATGTACGACATCGCGTCGCTCCCGACCATGAAGAGCAGATCGAGGATGCTGACCTGGGGGTCGAAGGGCGGGAACAGCTGCGGGTATTCGGGGTAGTTGTAGCTCATGTACTCCACCGTGATGCCTGATTCGGCGAACGGGTGATCCTCGACGTAATCCCTGGCGGAAGGGCCGCTGATGTAATGCCTCGCACCGACGTGCCGCAGGATCTGGACGAGCCGTTCGGTCCTGCCGCCGGTCCGGGGAGGAATTTCGGAGGAGCGCATGAAGCGGGTGTGGCTGATGCCGATCTCGCGGGCCAGGGCCACGGTCAGGTCGATGGTGAAATCCGCCAGGCGGGTGTCCGCGCGCCGATAGAATGGTTCGAGGAACGACGCGTAGCGGCGGAAGTGGGGTGCCTTGGCGTAGGAACCAGCCAGGGATTTCCAATGGGTCCTTGCCCAGGGCCTGGATACGTCGATTTTGATGTCCTTGATCAGCACACCTTGCGTGGCGCCGGCGCTGTGGACGGGGATGGAGAGCCACTGCTTCCCCTGCGAGGTCTTGATCTGGTTGCGGTTGCGCCAGCCGTGCTTGTCGTACTGGATGTCGTCGTAGAAAACGAACAGGTCGGCGCGGCGAATCTGGTCGAAATAACCGCGCCAGGGGATGTAGGACGGTTGAAGGACGACGACATTCACGGTTGGTCCGTCCGACCGGAAACGACGTAGGTCGGGCGATCCATGGACCGGTCGAATATCCGCGCCAGGTACTCGCCGAAGATGCCGAGCATGAGCAGCTGCGCCCCGCCGAACAGCGAAATGATGGAGGCGAGGAAGGGGAACCCCGGCACGCTGCCGATCGCGAAGTAGACATAACAGACATAGAGAAAGACGACCAGGCCGAACAGGGTCATGCCGAATCCGAGCCAGCTGCCAAGGCGCAAGGGGGCGGTGCTGTACCCCGTAAGGATCAGCACGGCGGCCCTGATCAGCGCGCCGGCGCCGTAGTTGGTGCGCTCGGCGGCGGGGATGTTTACCGTGACGGACGTTATGCGGGCGGTTCCCCACGAGAGGAGCACGTCGATGATCAGGTCGGGGCTTTGAAATGTGGCAAAGGCCTCGCGCAGCTGGGTGCGGAAGGCGCGGAATGCCGAGATGGTCCGCACCGACGGCACACCCATCACGTTGGCGAGGATGGATTTGATGGTTCTGGTCATGAGGTTTCGCAGGAAACCCTGCGGCAGCCGGCGCGGCGCGCCGTAGACCACGTCGAAGCCCCTTCCCAGCTCCGCCAGCAGGGCGGGGATCTCCTCGGGCGGGTGCTGGAGGTCCTGGTCCATCGTGACGCACAGTTCGTAGCGCGCCGCGCGCACCCCACAGAGGCTGGCGTTGTGCTGGCCGTAGTTGCGCATCAGATTCAGGCCGACCACCCACGGGTAGCGCGTGGCGAGCCGCTCGATGACGGTCCAGGCGTTGTCGGGGCTGCCGTCGTTGACCAGGATGACTTCGTAGTGCTCAGCCATGCCCGGGAGCGCCTGCGCACAGCGCTCGACGAGCTGTGTGATCAGGTGCTCGCCGCGATACACGGGGACGACGACGGAAATGTTCATAATTAATTATTTTACCACCCGGGACAGGTGTATCCTAGGCGGATTCCCGCCTTGCCGTGATGTGCGCCTCCTTCTCGCCGCGGGAGAGCGATTTGATCCGGCACTCCTTCTTCAGCGCGCTCGACCTGTTCCGGCATGACTCGCGATGCACCAGCTCCACCGGCAGGCGGCTCCTGGTGTAGCGAGATGCCGTCCCGCGGTTGTGCTGATCCAGCCGCCGCAGCAGATCGGTGGTGATGCCGGTGTACAGGGTGCCGTCCGCGCACTTCACGACGTAGAGCCACCAGCGGCTCACTGCCCGCCTGCCTCGCCGATTCCGTATTCCTGGACCCTCTGCGGGCGACCGTTCTTGAGCACATCGAGAACCCGCCGCTCCCGCGCATCCTTCACCGCGCTCCAGCCGATGAGCGTGAAGACCGAGCCAGCAACGATAAACAGGCCGAAGAAGACAAACTTGCCCATGCCCCCCTCCGTTTGAAACAATACCCTCTTCCGAAGCTCGGGGCCACGGGTTTCCGGCAACCCTGGGTGAGCGTTTCGCGATTGCGCTCGGGATGCTCGCCCTTGCTCGCCGTATTGGGGCTCATTTTGCTCTGAGTGTTGTCAGGCGGGGCTACGCCGCCCCCCCTCCTGCGCTTCTTCCCGCCGCCCTTCGAGATCATTCGCAGGTTCACGTCGGCGCCGATGTGGAACGAGTGCTGGTCTGGTGGGGCGGGAACGCGGTCCCGTCTCGGGCAGGCTCACGATGGGGAGTAACTCACCAGGTTGGGAAACCAATTGTCAGACTGCTGAGCCTTGATTTCCGTCGCCGATGGAAGGACAATCGGGTCATCACAGGGTCAAGCGTATCGGCTGGAGGGCCGGCGTCCGTGCCGACGAACGACCCTCCCCCGGCAGGAGGATTCGCATATGACGGATGCCCCTCAAGGCGGCAGGCGCCGCCCGGTGCGCGCCGCCGACATCACCGAGTTGCTACGGACGAACCGGCCCATCGAGCTGAAGATCCAGGACTTCGCCGTCCTGCTTTCGGAGTTCCTCGATGGCGCCATCGTCCAGGTTTTCCTCTTCGACCGGGAACTCGGCGACTTCTTCGTACGCGGCTCAACCCTGCGCATACGCACGAGGGGGGAGGTTCTTCGCTACCCCCCCGAGGGCACGGCTCTGGGACTCTGCATGAACGAACGGCGATCTGTCATCATGCGCGAGGTGTCCCGCCCGTCCGATAGCGGCATCCAGGCGGAGCGGTGCCTATTCCCGCTTCTTGCCGGCGAGGAGTGCATCGGCGTGGTGTCCATCGAGCACACCGCGGCCCAGGGGCTCAACACCGTCCGGGTGGATTACACGCGACGGCTCGTTCAGGACCTGGCGACCTTTCTCGGCGAGCTCCGACGCGAGGACAGACAATCGCTCCGGATGACGCGCCTCTCGGCAATCAGCGAGGCCGGCGTGACCCTGATCTCGGCCTCCAAGATCAGCGACCTGCTCCCCATGGTGACGGCGCTCTCGACGCTCATCATGGGGGCCGAGGGGGCGCTCATCACGCTCTGGGACGAAAAAGCCCAGGCCCATGTGCCTCGCGACGCCTATGGCCTCAACGACAAACAGCGTCTCCGGGATATGATCCAGCTCAACAAGGCGATGATCACCGAGGCCGTGCGCACCGGCCGGCCTCTTCTCGTGAAGGACGTGGCGGAAGACGAGCGCTTCGCGCCGTGGACAGGCATCGCCTCCACCCTGATCTGTCATCCCGTGGTCTACGCCGGACGGCCGCTCGGCACCATCACCGTGGTGAACAAGGCGAATCCGAGCGCTATCACCCCGCCCTGCTTCACCGAGGAGGACGTCGAGTACTTCGGCAGGCTCGTTCAGTACATCGCGAAGGCACTTTCGATTGCGCTCGCGCGGCAGGCTCAGGAGAATCTGCTCGAACTCGACGAGGGCACCGGGCTTCACAACGCGCGATTTTTCCGGGGACAGCTGATCGCCGAGATCAGCCGCGCTCAGCGCTTCAACACGAGCCTCGTGCTCGCCTCCTGCGCCTTCCAGGCCACCGGCTCCGGGGGCGTGCCTCCCCCCGAGAGCCTTCCGGACGCCGTGCTCGCGAGCCTCGCTGCCGCCGTGCGCGAATCCATCCGGGATTACGACGTACTCGCGCGTCTCGACGGCACGAAGCTCGGCATCCTCTTCCCCCAGGTCGACAGCGGCGCGCTCAACGCAATGGCGCGGATCGAGGGGTCCGTCGCCTCTCGCCTTGCCACGCTCCTCGCAGAGGGCGCACCGGTCTCCGCGGAGGTCGAGTACGCCTACGCCGCGTACCCCGACGACGGCAAGACCGACGTGGATCTCATGCAGGCCCTCGCGGGCGAGCGGCGCCGCAAGAAAAGCGGCGGGGAGTGGCAAAACCTGGGCTTTGTCATCGGCGCGCTCGCGAGCAAGGAACTCTTCTTCGGCCTTTCCGAGCAGCAGCTGGAGAAAATTGCCGGGATCGCCGAGGTGAAACAGTATCAGGCCGGCGATGAGATTTTCCACGAGGGCGCGCCCGGGAACGCGATCTACATCATCCTCTCGGGCGAGATCGACATCTACAAGGAGCGCGAGCAGGGTCGTAAGGTCAATCTCTCGTCCCTCACCGCGGGGGCGATCCTGGGTGAGATGACGCTCGTGCACCGCGAAAGCCGCTCCGCGACGGCCGTGGCGTCGAAGGACTCCTCGGTGATCGTGCTCGACCAGATGCGGCTTGTCGAAGTGTTCGACGGCGACCGGGACATCCTTCTGGTGATGGCGCTCAACATCGCCCGCATCCTCGCCAAGCGCCTGCGCAGTGCGAGCGACGCCTACTCGATCATCTACGCGAGCGAGCCGCACCGCGAAGCGGCGCCCTCCTGATTGAGGGTGCGGCATGACGAGTGCATCCGCAAGCGCGAACAGAGGCACCTGCTCGCTCATGGGGGAATATCAGAGCGCAGGCGGACGGAGCCAGCTTCTCAGAATACCAGGCGCCTTCGGGCCGCAGGTGAACAGCAGGTCAAAGGCGGAGAGGTTCTGGATGAACGGGCCGTACAGCTGCGGGTAGATCTCGGGGTGGCAGGCGAAGGTTCGCAGTTTGAGGCCGGCTGCCGAGAAGGTCTCTGAGCCGAGGAATTTCTCCGCCGCGCGCTGCGCAAGAAAAACGCTCCCGCCGAGCCGGCGGCAGACCGCCACGGAGAGTTGCGGCTCGCGCGCTGCGATGCCGAGCTCGGACAGCAGGACGACTCGCGCCTTGACGCCGAATTGCGCCAGCAGGTGTCTCAGGATGGCAAGATTAAAATCGACGAGCCGGACCGGCGGTTTCTCGAAGAGCCCCGCGAGAAACGGCTCGTGCTCCTCGAAGAACGGCGCCCTGACGTAAGCCGCCAAGAGGCTGGCGAGATGCTTGTGTGCCCAGTTCCCGCCGCGGCAGATCCGTACCTCGTCGATGCGCTGCGGGCCTCCCGTGTGCACCACGGGGATCGTGATCCGGAGCTCTCCCTGATCGTTCTTGAAGCGGTTCCGGGTGAGCCACGTCCCGCTGTTGGGAAACTGCACGCTGTCGAAGATCACGAAGACGTCGGAGAGCAGCGCTTTCGCGAAGAAAGCCGGAAACGGGGCGAAGAACGGCTGGTAGGCGGAGACGATCATCTCGCGCGGGGTCGTGCCGGAGAGGGCTGCGGGCCGGTCGGCGGCCGAGCGCCCAGAATCCGCTGCACCTCGGCCTCTGAAACGTCCCGCCAGGAGCGGTAGGCGTCGGCGACAGCGAAAGAGCGTCCCGCTCGGACGTTCGCACAGCAGAGGATCTCGACGAGCGGCGAGAGCCGACGCACCGCGTCGAGGTGCCCGGTCGGGACGGCGACGATGATCTCACCTGCGCCGCCGGCGCGCAGCGCCTCGACGGCGACCCGCATCGTGAAGCCGGAAGCCAGCCCGTCGTCGACGAGCACGACTGGGGCGTTGTGAAGATCGGGAAAGGGCCGGCCGTGTCTCAGCTGCCGCACCCGGCGTGCAACCCGCGTGCGCGTCGCCGCGATTCCCTCCTCGACCGCCGCCTCCGTGAGACCGAGCGCCGCCACGAGGGGCTCGTTGAGACGGACCGTCCCGTCGAAGGCGACAGCGCCGTACCCGGCCTCAGTGGTGCCCGGGATGAGGATCTTGCTGACGATCGCCAGTT
Organism: uncultured bacterium; assembly: GCA_964513745.1. GTDB lineage: Bacteria > JAUVQV01 > JAUVQV01 > JAUVQV01 > DATDCY01 > DATDCY01. Next base: position 8,831 of record CAZEOK010000051.1, on the reverse strand, counting down.
CGAGCTCCAGGTCCAGCCGGCGCGCGACCTCGACGCCGACCGGCACTCCCCCCGCTGGGATGGCGAGGACGAGCGACGTCGGGGGGATCACGTCGGCAAGCATGCCGGCCAATACCACCCCGGCGTGCGTCCGGTCCCGGAAGACGCCGACCCGGTCGCGCAGCTCCTGCACCTCGACGAAACGATGAGGGGCTGAAGGACCTGTCGCGTTCATTTGTCATCAAATGTACGGTCCGGCGCCGTCGCCGGCAACCTCGCCGCGCCGGTGCTCAGCCCGGACTGGTGGTTTGCATGCACATCTACGGCGACCTGATCAACCACCACCCGCACCTGCCTGTCATGGCAACCGACGGCGCATTTACGCCGGATGGCGTCTTTTGCCCTTTGCCGACGATGAGCCTGGTGCCGCTGGAGGATCCCTTCCGGCACCGGGTCTGCAAGATGCTGATGAACAAGGGCCTGCCCAGCGCGGAGCGGGTGAAACTGATGGCGCTCTGGGATGCGCCCAGCAGGCGCGAACGCCACCGGTCACTGCAGGCGGGCGTGCGGCTTTCGAGTACGTCTCCTGCGAGGACTGAGATCTTCCCGGCGACGGGGCAAAGGGGGGCGTTGTCCTCGCGCAGCCCTGTTTTTCCGGACAACGCCTTGACAAACCTCGTCCTGCCCGGAGAATTGCCGCCATCACGAGCAAGAGCGCCCTCCTGCGGACTTCTTGCCGGCAGGAGGGCAGTCGAGGCGTGAAAGAAAATGTCTATGGGCGCCATCCTCAACCATTTCGCGCCGGACTAGCGGGAGATTGACCTGATCATCATCGATGGATCAGCCGGCGAAGGCGGTGGACAGATACTCCGCTCGGCGCTCGCCCTCTCGATGGTCACCGGCAAGGACTTCCGCATCGAGAAGATACGGGCGCGCAGGCCGAAACCGGGGCTCCTGCATCAGCACCTGACGGCGGTGACAGCTGCGGCCGCAATCAGTGGAGCAGAGACAGAGGAGGCTGCCATCGGCTCGCCGCGGCTGACGTTCTCTCCCGGGCGCGTCCGTCCCGGCTCCTACGCGTTTTCGATCGGCACGGCCGGGAGCACCACCCTCGTGCTGCAGGCGGTCCTCCCGGCCCTGCTGACCGCGGCTGGGCCATCGTCGCTGGTCCTGGAGGGAGGTACCCACAACACGATGGCGCCTCCGGTGGACTTCCTGCGGGAGGCCTACCTGCCGCTGCTGGAGCGCATGGGCCCACGCGTCGATTTGCGGCTCGCGCGCGCCGGCTTCTATCCTGCAGGCGGCGGGAGAATCGCGGTGAGGATCGAGCCGTCGGCCCGGTTGACCCGGCTCGATCTGAAAGAGCGCGGTGCGATCCTCAGCCGGCGCTGCATTGCCACCGTGGCCGGCCTGTCGAGGCGGATTGCGGAACGCGAATTGGCGCTGGTGGGCCGGGAGATGCGCTGGCCGCCGGAGAACCTCGCCGTCAGCGAGTTGCCGGCCGACCAGGGGCCCGGGAACGTACTCATCCTCGAAATCGTCAGCGAGCATGCCACAGAGGTCTTCACCGGCTTCGGCGAGCGGGGGGTGACGGCGGAGACCGTCGCCGCGCGCGCGGTTTCCGAGGCCCGCGGCTACCTGGCCTCCGGGGTGCCGGTGGGGCGCCATCTCGCCGACCAGCTGATGCTGCCGCTGGCGCTTGCCGGCGGCGGGTCCTTCGTCACCCTGCCGCTCACCCGGCACGCATTGACCAATCTCGAGATCATTCGCGCGTTCATCGACATCGAGGTGGCGGTCCAACCGCTGGACGACCAGCGGCATTTCGTGGAGTTTGGCGCGAACACTGCGGGTGACTCGCGCTCGGCCGATACGACGGCTCGCGGGTTGATCCCCTCCACGGTGGACGAAGGGGAAGGGATCAGGCTCAGCCAGCGGAGAGGGGGCGCGAATGTCCATGCCGATGCGTAGCGAAAAATCCGCCGGGGGCAAGGACGCCAAGGCCTTGCTGGAACTGGTTCGGGCAGTAACCATTGACCTCCACCGCGGGCAAGAAGAGGCGGCCTCCGTCACCCTGGATAGTACTCTTGACCGGGACCTCGGTCTGGACAGTCTCGCCCGCGTCGAACTCTTGGCCCGCATTGAACGGGCTTTCGGCGTCACCCTCCAGGAAGAGCTCCTCGTCACCGCCGACACTCCACGTGACGTGTGGCGGGCCATCATCCGGGCCGAAAGCAGGAGCGAAGCCCCCGCCCCGGCTGTCATCGAACAACTCCGGATGGGCCCGGTGGAACAGACGCCCGCCGGGGTCCAGACCCTGACCCAGGCCCTCCAGTGGCATGTGGCGAGCCACCCGGACCGCCCCCACATCAGACTGCAGAGCGATTCAGGGACATGGGAGGTTATTACCTATGGAGATCTCTGGCAGGGGGCCGGTGCGTTGGCGGCCGGTTTGCAGCACCGGGGACTGCGGCCGGCGGAGACGGTCCTCCTCATGCTGCCGACCGGACGAGAGTATTTCGTAAGCTTCTTCGGCATCCTCCTGGCCGGGGGGATCCCGGTGCCGCTCTATCCGCCCGGCAGGCCCAAACAGATTGAAGAGCATCTGCGGCGCCATGCCGCCATCGCCAACAACTGCGGGGCCTCCCTGATGATCACCATTCCGGAGGCAAAGCCGTTTGCCAGGTTGCTGCAGGCACAGGTCCCCTCATTACGGCACATGGTCACGGCTGCCGATGTTGCCGTAATCGCGAGCACGGACGATCGGGACCGGCCCGTGCTGACCAAGGCCGACACAGCCTTCCTGCAGTACACCTCAGGCAGCACCGGTCTGCCCAAGGGGGTCGTCCTGACCCATGCCAATCTTCTCGCCAACATCCGTGCCATGGGCCGGGCCGTTCAAGTCTCTGCGGAGGATATCTTCATCAGCTGGCTCCCCCTCTATCACGACATGGGCCTGATCGGGGCCTGGTTCGGCAGTCTCTATCATGCCTGTCCGCTGGTCATCTTCTCGCCGCCTTCGTTTATCGCCAAGCCAAGCCGTTGGCTGAAGGCCATCAGCGACTTTCGCGGCACCCTGTCGGCAGCGCCGAATTTTGCCTATGAACTCTGCCTGCGGCGTATCAGTGACGAGGATCTTGCCGGGCTGGATCTCAGTTCCTGGCGCTGCGCATTTAACGGGGCCGAGGCGGTCAGTCCGCCTGTCCTCGAGGCCTTCATCAAGCGCTTCAGTCGCTTCGGATTCCATCGACAGGCGCTGATGCCGGTCTATGGCCTAGCCGAATCATCGGTCGGGCTGGCCTTTCCCCCCCTCAATCGGGGCCCTCTGATCGACCGGATCGACCGGACGCGGCTGATGGAGTCCGGCCGGGCCGAGCCGACAGGACCGGACAACGAGAAAGCCAGCACTTTTGCCAGCTGTGGGCTCCCCTTGGCAGGCCATGAGATCCGCATTGTCAACCAGACTGGGCGCGAGGTGCCGAACCGCCAGGAAGGACGCCTCCAGTTCAGGGGACCATCCGCCACCAGCGGCTACTTCCGAAACCCGGAGCAGAGCGCGAAGCTCTTCCAGGGGCAGTGGCTGGAATCCGGGGATCGGGCCTATATCGCCGATGGCGAGGTGTATATCACGGGCCGCGTCAAAGACATCATCATCAGGGCCGGGCGGAATATCTATCCGGAGGAGCTCGAGGAGGCCATAGGCCGGATCGATGGAATCAGGCAGGGGAATGTCGCGGTATTCGGCAGCATGGATCCCCTCTCGGCGACCGAGCGTCTTATTGTCCTGGCCGAGACCCGAAGGCGCAAGGAGGAGGAGTCGGCAGACCTGCGGCGTCAGGTCAACGCCGTGGTCAATGATCTCTGCGGCACCCCGCCGGATGAGGTGGTCCTGGCACCGCCCAATACGGTACTCAAGACCTCCAGCGGCAAGATCCGCAGGACAGCGAGCCGGGAGCTTTACGAGGGCGGCATGATCGGCAAGCCGCACCTGCCGGTCTGGCTGCAGATCCTCCGCTTCACCCTCTCCGGCCTCCGGCCCCAGCTGGCCAGCGGCCTCAGGATGGCCAGGGAGACGGGTTTTGCCGGATATGGCTGGCTCCTCTTCGGCATTGCGACCCTGATAGTCTGGCCGGGCGTTGTGCTGATCCCGAAACGCCCGTGGCGCTGGCGCTTTATGGGGCTGATGGCCCGCGCTCTCGCCCGACTGACCGGCATTCCCGTCCGAGCCCAGGGCCGGGAGCACCTGCCACCCGAGGGCCAGGCCTCTATCCTGGTGGCCAACCATGCCAGTTATCTTGATGGGGTATTTCTTGCGGCGACCCTTCCCCCGGGCTATCGGTTTGTTGCCAAGGCCGAGCTCAAGGGAAACTTCTGGAGCCGCGTTTTCTTGGAGCGGCTGGGGACGGAGTTCGTCGAACGCTTTGACCAACATCGGGGGGTGGACGATGCCCGGGAGATAATCGACAGGGCCAGGTCCGGCACCTCATTCCTCTATTTTGCCGAAGGCACCTTTACGCGGATGCCGGGCTTGCTCCCTTTCCGTCTCGGCGCCTTCGAGACCGCGGTCAGGGCCGGCCTCCCCGTTATCCCCATCGTCATCCGCGGCAGCCGCTCAATCCTGCGGTCTGGCTCCCGGTTCCCGCGCCGTGGGGTAGTGCGGATACAGATCGGCCCACCCTTTCCCAGCACGGAAATCCTCCGTGAAGTCAACGGAGATCAGTGGCAGGCCACCCTGCGCCTCCGGGATCAGGTCAGGGACTGGATCCTGAATCGTTGCGGCGAACCGGACCTTGCCCGGGAACGGCCGGCTATCTTTACCCGGGGGGCCTTGGACATCTCCTTGTCGCGCCGGCGCCCCTTCTCGACTGCGCTGCGCCGATGGCGGCGCTGATGTGGTCGAAACCGGGCGCGACGTCGGTGGCGATCGGGCCGGGCATCTCGTAGGGAGCGCCTGCCGCTCCTTCCCCACCCCTCTCGGTGGCGCGCAGGGAGCGGAGAAAGAAAAAGCCCCCAGCCATCTCCGGCCGGAGGCCAAGGTGACGCGAGTCCTGGTCACTTACAGGATGCCGCGGTGGAGACCCGCCCGTCGGGCGGCCGCCACGGCCGCCGCGTACTCGGCTGGCGTGATGCGGCGCGCGATCTCCGGGTGCTGAACTGCGCGGTGGCAGGGGTGGTACTGGTCCATGACGTTGACCCAGGTGTCCCGCGAGATCTCGCCGCCGAGGAATGTCATGACCGCCTCGGTCCCTGCCAGGCCGCCTGGGAGTACGAGGTGGCGCACGAGCAGACCCCGGCACGCCGTCCCGTCCGTTCCGATCTCGAGGTCGCCGACCTGCCGGTGCATCTCGCGCACGGCGCGCCGCGCCGCGTCGAAGTAGTCGGGCGCGCCGCAAAACCGCCGCGCCGGGGCCTCGTCGGCGAACTTCACGTCCGGCATGTAGATGTCGACGATGCCATCGAGCAGGGCGAGCGCGCCGGCGTCTTCGTAGCCGCCGCAGTTCCAGACGAGCGGCACCTCGAGACCGCGCCCCGCCGCGACATCCACCGCCGCGAGGAGTTGCGGCAGGTAGTGCGTCGGGGTGACGAAGTTGATGTTGTGGCAGCCGAGCCCCTGGAGCCGCAGCATCAGGAGGGCGATCTCGCCCGGGCTCAGCGCGTCCGCCCCGGCGAAGCTGATGTCGTGGTTCTGGCAGAAGCAGCACCGCAGCCCGCAGTGCGCGAGGAAGATCGTCCCCGAGCCGAGCCGCCCGACCAGCGGCGGCTCCTCGCCGAAGTGCGGCCCCCAGGATGCCACCTCGGCGGCAGCCCCGGCGCCGCAGACCCCGCGCTCGCCCCGCGTGCGGTCGACGCCGCAGGCGCGCGGGCAGAGGTCACACCTCGCGAGCCGAGCCGTCGCCGCCTCAGCCCGCCGCGCGAGCAGCCCCGTACGGTGCGCCTCGAGGTACGAGGGCCAGCTCGCCGGCGAGCTCACCACCTCTTTCCCCTCACCTCGTCGCCGGAGAGCGGCGCGGGACCGCGGCCAGGCTTCACCCCTTTGGCCGCGCGCCCTCTGTGGACGCCAGCCATTCCAGCGTGATTTCGCGCATCCGGAACTTCTGGACCTTACCGGTGACCGTCATCGGGAACTCCTCCACGAGCCAGATGCGACGCGGGACCTTGAAGTGCGCGAGCTGCCCGCGGCAGAAAACGCGGATCTCCTCCTCGTCGGCTGTCGCGCCGGGGCGCAACCGCACCCACGCAACGACCTCCTCGCCATAGAAGGAATCCGGGATGCCGAAGACCGCGGCGAGCGCCACCTGCGGGTGGGAGAAGAGCACGTCCTCGATCTCGCGCGGGTAGATGTTCTCGCCGCCGCGGATGATCATCTCCTTGAGGCGCCCGGTGATGCGGACGTAGCCGTCGGCGTCCATCGTCCCGAGGTCCCCCGAGCGCAGCCACCCCTCCAGGTCGATCACGGCGGCGGTCGCGGCCGCATCGTTGTAGTAGCCGCGCATCACGTTGTAGCCGCGGAAGCAGATCTCGCCGACGCCGCCGAGAGGGACGGTGGCGCCCGTCGCCGGGTCGACGACCTTGGCTTCCTGGTGCGGCAGGCTGCGGCCGACGGTCAGGGTCCGCCGCTCGAGGCTGTCGTCAGGCGCGGTGAGATGGGTCAGGGGCGAAGCTTCCGTCTCGCCGTAGCCGACGAGGATCTCCGGGCAGTGCATCGCCCCCATGACCCGGCGCAGCAGCTCGGGCGGGCAGGGCGCGCCGGCCATGATCCCGGTCCGCAGGCTCGTCAGGTCGAACTCGGCGAAGCGCGGGTGGTCGAGTGCGGCGATGAACATCGTCGGCACCCCGTGCACCGCGGTGCAGCGCTCCGCGGCGATCGCGGTGAGGACCGCGAGGGGGTCGAAGTGCTCGCAGGGGATGACGGCCGTCGCCCCGACCGAAAAGCAGAGCAGGTTCGCGAGCACCATGCCAAAGCAGTGGTAGAAGGGGACGGGGATGCACAGCCGGTCGCCGGAGCCGAAGCGCATCGCGTGTGCCGTGGTCCAGGCATTGTTCAGGATGTTCGCGTGGGTCAGGACGACCGCCTTGGGGAAGCCCGTCGTGCCGGAGGTGAACTGGATGTTGATCGGGTCGGTCGCGCCGAGGGTCGCGAGCAGGCGCTCCAGCTCCCCGGCGGGGACTGCCTCGGCGGCCTCGTCGATCTCCCGCCAGAGGGTGAAGCCCCGCGCTGGGCGCGCCGTCGCGCCGGGATCGGCGGGGTCGTAGAGCACGACGCGCCGCAGCAGCGGCAGCTCGCGGCAGCGCAGCGCCTCCGGCGCCGCTCCGGCCAGCTCGGGGAGCAATTCAAGGAGCATCGCAACGTAGTCGCTCGTGCGGAACGATGGGATCGTGAAGAGCCCCTGCACCTCGGCCCGGGCGAGCGCGTACGCCAACTCGCGCGGGCGGTAGGCCGGGTTGACGTTGACGAGCACCGCGCCGATGCGCGCCGTGGCCATCTGCAGCAGCTGCCACTCGAGGTTGTTCGTCGACCAGACGCCGATGCGGTCCCCCGTCCGGAAGCCGGCGCCGAGCAGGCCGCGCGCGAGGCGGTCGACCGCAGCCGCGAGCTGCGCGTAGCTCAGGCGGCGCCGCTGGGGCAGAGAGACGGTCGCCTCGCGCGCCCCGTGCGCGCGGGCGACTCGCGCGAAGTGCGCCGGGATCGTTTCGGCGAGAAGCGGCTCCTCGCCGGCGCGCCGGCAGTAGCTCAGGACCTCCATGGCCACCGGGCGGGCCTTATGATCTGAGCAATGGCCTGACCTGACGTCGCAGCAAGATCAGGGATTCGTGGCGGGCGGCTTGACCGAGAGCACGGGGCAGTGCGCGCCGCGCACCACCTTCTCGGCGGTGCTGCCGAACATCATGCGCTCGACCCCCGAGTGCCCCGCCGTGCCAATGACGATCATGTCAATGTCGCTCTCCTTGGCGTATCGGATCACTTCCTGTGCAGGGTTGCCGCTGCGAATGTTCGTTTCCCAGTCGATCCCATCGCGCTCCTCTACCGGGATGAGCATTTTGAGCCGTCGGCGGGCCTCATCCGCCATCTCCTTGCCGAGGGCTTCGGGGGAGGAGGCGCGTAGGAGGCTCAGACCTTCGGAGAACATCTTCTGGTTGACCACGTACATCAGGATCAGCTTGGACTGAGTGCTCCGGGCCAGGCTGATGGCGTACTTGAGCGCCTCGCATGAAGCTTCCGAGAAATCTGTCGGGCAGAGAATCTTCTTGAGCTTGAGCATGGCCGCCACCTCCGCATCGAAATCAGAACAAGCGCCGATTGCTTCGCGCATTCTAACATGGGAAAAGGAGGCGACAGATTCAGCCCTGGCCGGAGAGGTGGATGAATAGCTGGCGCCAAGGCGTCCTAGAACGACCAGCCGACCTTGAAGTTCATGAGCGGCTGCCACTCGGACTCGCCGGCGCTCACCATGACGTACTGATCGCCAAGCTGCGCATCGACTGTGTATCGGCCGCTACGCCACCCCCTTCTTGCGCTTCTTCCCGCCGACGCTGGAGATCATCCCCAGATTCACATCGTCGTCGGCGATGATCTTGACCGCCTCGGCCGGCTTCATCGCGCCGACCTTGCGGAACACCTCGGCCGGCTTGAGCTTGTTCCCGTTGTGCGTCAGCAGGTCGTCGACCTTGATCCCGAAGAGCTTTTCGTTCTCGACGAGGTAGGGCTTGATCAGCGCCCAGTCGGCGTCCGCCAGCGGATGGAAGTGGCCGCCGTTGAGCTGCTCGCCGACGGTCTTGTGCTCGGGGTCGCGGATGTAGATCGCGCCGCCTGACGCCAGCGAGAAGAGGTTGCTCCCCGGGAAGGGGCGCTTGCG
>CAZEOK010000050.1:0-20463 GCA_964513745.1 uncultured bacterium | reverse complement strand
TCTGCGCCATCCCCGGGATCGGCCAGCTCATGTGGCAGGCGCTGCTTGCGCGCGACTACCCGATGATCCTCGGTAACCTCGTGATCTCCGGCGTGCTGACCCTGTTCGGCAACCTCGTCGCGGACGTCGGCTACGTGCTCGCCGACCCGCGGATATCCTTCTCGGGCCGGGGTTAGGCGCGGCGATGCAGCGGTCTTCTCGCGGCGCGGCGCGGCGGCGATTCGCGCGCCTGCTTGCCCAGCGCCTGCGCGCCAACAAGCTGGCGATGGCGGGCCTCGCCCTGGTCGCCGCGCTGGCCGCGGCCGCCCTGGCGGCGCCCTGGGTCGCGCCGCACGATCCGACGGCGATCGACGCGCGGATCATCCTCGCGGGTCCGAGCGCGGAGCACTGGCTCGGGACCGACGACCTCGGCCGTGACGTGCTGTCGCGGATGATCTACGGCGCGCGCATCTCGCTGGCGGTCGGTTTCGTCTCGGTGGGGATCGCGGTGCTCATCGGCACGGCGCTCGGGGCGTGCGCCGGGTATTTCGGCGGCATCGCCGATGCATTCGTGATGCGGTTCGTCGACATCATGCTCTGCTTCCCGAGCACCTTCCTGATCCTCGCCGTGATCGCGTTCATCGGGCCGAGCATATGGAACGTGATGTTCGTCATCGGCGTCACCGGCTGGATGGGCGTCTGCAGGCTGGTGCGCGCCGAGTTCCTCAGCCTGCGCGAGCGCGACTTTGTCGTCGCGGCGCGGGCGCTCGGCGCCTCGGATGCGCGGCTGATCTTCCGGCACATCCTCCCGAACGCCATGGCGCCGGTGCTCGTGGCCGCGGTGCTCGGCGTCGCCGGCGCGATCCTCACCGAGAGCGGGCTCTCGTTCCTCGGCCTCGGCGTGCAGCCGCCGACGCCCTCGTGGGGGAACATCCTGACGGCCGGCAAGGACAACATCGACGTCGCCTGGTGGCTCTCGTTCTTCCCGGGGATCGCCATAACGCTGACGATGCTCGGGTACAACATGCTCGGCGAGGGCCTCCGCGACGCGTTGGACCCCCGCCTCTCGGAGTAGGCGGCGGGGTCACTCAGGTGCGGCGGTCTTGAGCTTCAGCAGCGCCGCCGAGACCTCCTCGGCCGTCCGGTAGCGCTTCGCGGGGTCTTTCTCGGTGCAGCGCACGATCAGCTCGTCCAGCCAGGGGGGGACGTCGGCGAACATCTCGCCGGCGCGCTTCCTCCCGAACTGCCCGGGCGCCCCGGTGACCAGCTCGTAGAGGATGACCCCCATCGAGTAGATGTCGGCCTGGCGGTCGGGGGGGCGGCCCGCCTGGACCTCCGGGGACAGGTACGCCGCGGGACGCTCCTGCGGGGGATCGATCCGGACGTTGTTCTCCATGTCGATGACGATCGAGTCCGGGGTCAGGCAGCCGAGGACGACGCCGGCGCGGTGGCGCTCGGCCAGGGCGCGCATCACCTGCACCCACAGCCGCATGCTGTAGCGCGGTTCCATCCGGCCGGCGCCGATCATGCTGCGCAGCGTGAAGACGCGCTTGAGAGGGTCGCCCTGGTCGAGAGCGGCGTCTGCCTCGATCTCGCGGGAGATGACATCCGCAGGCGGGGGCTCCGTCCGGGCAGTCGCGGGCGGCCCGGGCTCCGGGTGCTGGTCCTTGGCCCGCCCCGGCGACAGCGGGGCCGGAGGCGGGGCGGCAGGCGACGGCGCCGCTCCTTCAGGGGCGGACTCCGGCGCGCGCGGCAGCAGGTCCTGCAGCGCGGCGCGGGCGCGCTGGTGCTCCGGCAGCGCGGCGAGCACGCGGCGCAGGGTCGCGACCGCGCTTTCCTTCTCGCCGGCAAGCGCGAGCAGCACGGCGTGCCTGCTGTGCGCGTCGGCGTTGGCCGCGGTCACCTCGCTTCCCCCGAGGAGCGGGTGAAACGCCGCCGCGGCCTCGGCGTACAGCTTTTCCTGTTCGAGCAGGCGGGCGGCCCGCGCGTGATTCCCGGCCTCCGCGTACTCCCGCGCCGCCGCGCGCCTGTTGCCGTACAGCTCGAGCGCCTGCGCGGCCCGCAGGTGGTCGCCCTTGTTCCGGAAGATCTTCGCCGCCTCGATGTGGTTGCCCGCCCGCATATAGATGCCCGCGGCGCGCAGGGCGCCTCCAGAGCGGACATGCAGCTGGGCGGCGCGCTCCAGATCCCCGCCGGCCTCCAGGCACTCGGCGGCGCGCGTGAAGTCGCTGGCCTTTTCCCAGCACTCACCGGCCCTGAGCATCTCGCCGCCGGCCTCGAAGCGGGCCGCAGCCGCGGCGAAGTTGCCGCGTTTTATCTCCATCTCCGCCTCGACGAGCGGGTCGGCTGCCGGACCCGGCGTCTCGGCAGGCGGCACCGTGAAGACCTTGCGGTAGACGATGATGGCGATCGCGACGAGGATCAACACCACCAGCACACCCGCGACAAGGAGCACGGAGTGCAGGGCTGTTTCCACCTGCCTCTCGACCGGGAGCGGCGTCACCTCGTCGGCCGCGAGCGCCAGATGGCGTTGGTGCAGCGCGCACCAGAGAGACGCGGCGATCAAGGGGGAGACACGCAGCTTGCCCAGGTACCTGCGATCGTCCATTGCCGGATTATAGCCCCGCTGCTGCGGCGGGAACAAGGATGGCCCTCGCGGAAACCGCGAAACCCGCGGGTCCGTGCCTTTTGCCGCTCAGCGCAGATCGCGCAGCTGAAGGGTGATGGCGGCCCGATCGCGGCGCTCGTCGGCTCCGGCGGCGATGCGCACGGTGCTCACGGCGGACAAGAGCTCGAGGTCGCGTTCGAGCGGCGGCGCCTCCGGCCAGCGAGCGGCGATCAACCCCGAGAGCGGCGCGGCCCAGCGGCGCAGGAGCGGCACGGCCTTCTCCATCGAGATGGCGGCGATGGTGGTGACGCGCCACGCCGGTTCCGCCGTTCCCGGGTCATCGGTCGCCGCGGTTCCCGGGTCGGCCGCCACCGCATCGATGAGCGAGGTGTCGGTGGCGAAGACAACCCGTGTGCCGACTGCGGCGCCCCAGAGATCGAATTCCCCGGCGAGGGGGAATGACTCACGGGTCGCCATGGCCCGGCTCCCGCCGGCGACAGTCGACCGGGCGCCCGGCGGGAACAGGAGTCGGAGTGCTGCCGCTGCCGCCGGCTCGCTCGCCATGCCGATCGCCACGAGGCCCCGCGGTGACGGAAAGAGACCGGATCCCCCTGCGCTGGAGGTGATGACGACTGCGTAGCCCCTTCCCGGACGCAGGTCGGCTGCTCCTGGCGACGGCCCCGCGCTCCGAAGCGCCACCGCTCGCCGGCGGGCCTGGAGAAGGTCGGCGAGGGGCTCCGGGATCGGCTCCCGGCTGGCAAAGAAGAACAGCGGTGAACCCTTCAACAGCGCGATGGCCGGCAAGGGCTCCGCCGCCGCTCCCGCCGTTTCGCCTCCGTGCCGTGTCGGATCGGACTCGGCGACGACATCGATTTCGATGGTTTCCCCTGCGCGCACCAGGGCGCCGGCGCTTGTGGTCGCTGCGCTTCTGGCAGACGAGGCCCCGGCGGCGGTGTGCCGGTCGCGCACCCACACGAAGAGCTGACCGCTCTCGGGCAGCGCGTTGCGGTTCGCCAGCCACCCGGGCTCGCGGGCCACGGAGGAGTTTTCATCCAGCGCGGCGCGGGCCGCGGCCGCCAAGAGGGCGCGATCGGACGCCGCGAGGAGCACCCTGCCGGCAAGAAAGAAGTGCAGCGACTGCCCCGGGCCGGTGGCGACGGCATAGACCGCACGACCGGACATCTCCTCGCGTGTGATGCGCGACCCGGACAGATCGAGCCTCCCGGCGATCCTCAGCGCGGATGCCGCGATCCAGGCGCGTACGCTCAGGCGTCCCCCGGCGACCCAGCAGGTCGTGGCCGCGGCGCCGACGGCGGGATACCAGCCGATGGCGGCCTCGGAACCGATTACATCGAACGCGCTGCGACGGCCGGGCGACACGCCGGTGATCCGCCCGATTGCGGCGAGCAGGGCATCAAAAGCCTTCACTCCCTCGGTGCGCTCGAGCCACGAGCGTGCGGCGCTCTTCGATAGCGCCGCGGCAAACCGTGTGCCCGAGACACGCTTCGCGAGGTCCTCTGCACCGTGGACTTCGGCAACAACAGTCGCTCCCCGCGGAAGAAGGTTAACCACGGCGGGGGACCCGACCGTTGAGACCCAGACGAGATACGCGCCGCCGAAAAGGATGCCCGTGAGCAGCAGCCTGAAGGTGAAACGCCCCGGTCGCGCCACGATCAGCTCAGCGGCGGGCCCGCAGCGCTTCGTCGATGACCTCGCGCAGCGGGCGGCCCGTCTTCTCCGCGATCTTGCGGCAATCCTCGTACTCCGGCGCGAAGCGGATCTGCTCCGAACCGAATTGCGCGGTCTTGACGCGCACGGCGCCCCCCTCGAGCCCGACCACGGTTTCCGCGCGCTTGAGAACGACCCGGCCCGTGCGGCGGACCCGGTAGCCGAGCGTGCCGGTCTCGCGCATCAGCACGGCGCCGAGCGCGGCCTCCCGCCCGTCGGCGACAATCGCCGTGATCAGGTGCCCGGGCCGGCCTTTCTTCATCAGGACCGGCGTGACGAAGGCCTCGCGAGCCCCCTCGCGCAGAAGCCGCTCGACGGTGTAGCCGAGAACCTGGGGAGAGAGGTCGTCGAGGTTGGTCTCGATAACGACGACCTGCTCGATGTCGGTGTCGTCCTCCCCGGCGCCGAGAAGGACCTGCAGGCAGTTCGGCCGGCCGGGAAAGTCGCGGTCGCCAGCGCCGTAGCCTGTCCGCTCGAGCACGTACGGCGGCAGGGTGTCGGCGGCCTCGGTGAGCTGAGTGAGCAGCAGGGCACCGGTGGGGGTGGTCTTTTCCCCGTCGGCGCCTTCAGCGAAGACGGCGCGCCCCGCGAGCAGCAGCGCGGTTGCGGGCGGCGGGACGGGGAAGACGCCGTGCTCGGTGCGCACCGTGCCGCCGCCGAGATTCACCGGCCCCGCCCAGGCCCGGCGGATCCCGAGGGCGCGCCAGCCGTAGATCGTGCCCACGATATCGACGAGCGTATCGGCGGATCCGAGTTCATGGAAGTGCACCGTCCCGGGGGTTGCCCCGTGCGCCTCGGCCTCGGCTGCGGCAAGCCGTTCGAAGGCGCGTCCGGCTTCCCGGAGCAGCGCCGGGTCGAGTCCGGAGGAGCGCAGGGCCTCCTTTGCCTGGCCGAGCGTGCGGAACGTCGGCTCCTTGCCCTCGAAGGTCACGGAGACCTTGCGGGCGCGCAGGCCCTGCCGGGTGACTTCGCGCACATCGAGACGCAGGCCCGGGAGCGGGAGTCGCCGCAGCACCGCCTCCAGATCGGCGGGATCGATCCCGAGGTCGATGACCGCCCCGAGGAACATGTCCCCGCTGGCGCCGGAGAAGGCGTTGACGCAGGCCACCCGGGTCATGGTGCCGACTCCTGCCGTGCAGCGTGCAGGCTGCGGGGCCCTGACGCTGCGAACCTCCAGCGTGCTCCCTGCGGTCCGCCGCTGGAGACCTCCCCTCCGCGCCACCTCTTCGCCGGGAACGGGCGCCGGAGTGACAAGCATCGACACCCCTGTTGGTCAGCCACGGCGACGCTCCCCGAGCAGATTGACGCGGTGCGCCAGCACCGCGGCGCCGAATCCGTTGTCGATGTTCACGACGCCGATCCCGGCTGCGCAGGAGTTGAGCATGGTCAGCAGCGGCGCGATGCCGCCGGCGCCGGCGCCGTAGCCGACGCTGGTCGGCACCGCGATCAGCGGGCGGTCCACGAGGCCGCCGATCACGCTCGCGAGAGCGCCCTCCATCCCAGCGACGACGATGATCACGCGCGCCCGCCGCATCTGCGCGCGGTGGCGCAGCACGCGATGCAGGCCGGCGACACCCGCGTCGTAGGCGCTCAGGACGCGACTGCCGAGCGCGCGCAGCGTCTCGACGGCTTCCTCGGCGACCGGGATGTCGGACGTGCCGGCGGTCATGACCAGCACCGACCCGCGCGTCGGCTTGGGCGGGCGGCGGGTCACGGTGATCACGCGCCCGGCTTCGTTGTAGCGGGCGAGGGGCACGGCGGCCTGTACCGCCGCGAAGACGTCGGGCGCCGCGCGGGTGGCGAGGACGTTGGCGCCGGACGCGAGAAGCCGTCCAATGATCGTCACGACCTGCGCCGGGGTCTTGCCCTGGCAGAAGATCACCTCGGCCTGGCCCTGGCGCAACCCGCGGTGGTGGTCGATTGCAGCGAACGGCAGCTGCTCGGTCGGCCAGTGCTTCAGTCGCTCGAGCGCCCCCGCGACCCCGAGCGAGCCGTGGCGGACCTCCTGGAGCATCTTTTTAAGATCGTCACGGTTCATGCCGGGCGGGATTATACCAGAGGGTGGACGCAGGGCGTCCGACGCGGCCCTGTGTGCTATAGTCGGCCACCGAAACGTCGCTGACTACGATGCTCAACCGCTGGCATGCTGAAGAACGGGAGGTCATCCTCCATCAGCTCGGCACCGACCCCGTGCGCGGTCTCGCGCCCGCCGAGTCGAGCCGACGGTTGCGCGAGCACGGCTCGAATGTCATGCGCGAACCGCGCCGCTCCCCGGCCGGGCCGCTGCTGGTTCGCCAGTTCACCGATTCCCTGCTTCTGGTGCTGCTGCTCGCGTCAGGGGCGGCTGGGTATCTGGGTCATTGGCCAGACTCGATTGCCATCGGCGCGATCGTGGTTCTCAACGGTTTACTCGGATTTTTCCAGGAGTACCGCGCCGAGCGCGCCCTGGCGGCCCTCTCGCGGTTGAGCGCGCCATCGGCGCGAGTCGTGCGCGGCGGCAAGTCGTTCCTGATTCCCGCGGACGACCTCGTGCCCGGCGATCTGGCGGAGGTGGCGCAGGGTGATCGGGTAGCGGCCGACATGCGTCTGTACGCCGCGCAGCGGCTCTTCACCGACGAGGCTGCAATCACCGGCGAATCGCTCCCGGTGGGCAAGGACCCGGCCCTCGTGCTGCCCGAGGGCACCGCGCTCGCCGATCGTGCGAACATGCTCCTCGCCGGGACCGTGGTCACCGCGGGAACAGGAACGGCTATCGTGACGGCAACGGGGATGCGCACCGAGGTCGGCAGGATCGCCCGCCTGCTCGCGGAGGTCGCACCCGAGCCGACGCCGTTGCGCAAGCGCCTCGCCGAGTTCGGCCAGACGCTGGCCCTCGGAGGACTTGTTGCCATTGGCGCCGCGGCTGCTGCCGGCCGTCTGCACGGTGCACCGGTCGCATCGCTGATGCCCTCGCTCGTTGTCCTGCTGGTCTCGATCGTTCCCTGCGGTCTGCCGGTTGCCGTCACCGCGGCGCTGGCAGTCGGCGTCCGGCGGCTTCGCCGGCAAGGCATCGTCGCGAACTCGCTCCCCGCCGTGGAAACATTCGGGGCAATCACGGTCATCGCGATCGAAAAGACCGGAATGCTGACCCGCAACGAGTTGACGGTGCGCGAACTGTTCCTCGAGGAAGAGGCGCTCGAGGTCACGGGCACGGGATACGCCCCGGAAGGTCAGATCCTGCGCGCCGGTCGCCCCGCGGACCCCGCAGCCTGGGAGACGCTCGGCGTCGCGCTGCGCATCGGCGCTCTCTGTTCGAGTTCCCGCCTCGAGCACCACGCCGGCGGAGCGTGGCAGATCGTCGGCGATCCGACGGAAGGGGCGCTCCTGGCGCTCGCCGCCAAGGGAGGGGTCTGGCGCGAAGACCTCGAAGTCGGGCATCGGACGATCGCCGAGTTCCCATTCAGCGCGGAGCGTCGTCGCATGACGGTGGTCGTACCCGGGCGCGGTGGCCGCCCCCTGGCCCTCACCAAGGGGGCGCCTGACATCGTTCTTGCTCACTGCCTGCACCAGCGCACCACCGCCGGCGTGCGCCCGCTCTCCCCGGCCGAGCGGGAGCGCATCCTGCGGCGCGGCGAGGAGATGGCCGGCAGGGCGTTGCGCGTCCTCGGGCTCGCTTATCGCGAGGATGCCCTCGGTGCCGAGAGCCGCACGGTCGAGCGGGCAATGGTCTGGGTGGGGCTCGTCGGCATGATGGACCCGCCGCGCCCCGAGGTCCTGACCGCGATCGGCGAGTGCCGGGCCGCAGGGATCAGCCCGGTGATCATCACCGGTGATCACAAGCTGACCGCGCTGGCGGTGGTCCGCGAGATCGGCGCCTTGCGTCCCGGGGACGAGGCGATCAGCGGCGAGGAACTCGACCAGTTGACCCCGGAGGCCCTCGGCGCCTGCGTCGAGCGCTACCGGGTCTACGCGCGCGTCACCGCCGAGCACAAGCTGCGCATCATCCGGGCCTGGAAACGGCGCGGCCACCTGATCGCGATGACCGGCGACGGGATCAACGACGCACCGGCCCTCAGGGAGGCGGACATCGGCATCGCGATGGGGCAGGGCGGAACCGATGTCACGCGCGAGGCCGCCGCAATGACGATCTCCGGAGACAGCTTTGCCTCGATTGTCGCCGCAGTGGCCGAGGGGCGGGGGATCCACGAGAACATCCGTCGCCTCATCGCGTACCTGGTCGCGGGCAGCTCGGCGATGACCGCGATGCTGTTGGCGGCCGCGATCGTCGGGTCGCCGCCGCCGCTCGCAACGCTCCAGGCGCTCTGGGTGAGCCTGGTGATCATCGCGCTGCCTGCACTCGCCCTCGGGCTCGAGCCGCACGACCCGGGGCTGATGAAAGAGGGCCCGCGCAGTTCCCGGGAGCGGATCCTCGGCGGGCAGGCGGCGGTGCTGTCGCTCGTCCAGGGAGCAGTAATCGGCGGCGTGGCTTTCGCGGCTTTCCTTGTCGCCTGGCGCGGTGGGGTGGGAGTGACCCAGGCCCGCACCCACGCTTTCGCCGTGCTCGCCCTGGCCTTGCTGGCGCACGCGTTCGGCTGCCGGCACCGCTCGCGCTCGCTCTTTTCGATCAAGCCGCTCGTGAACATCTGGCTGCTCGCGGCGGTGGCGCTCTCCGGGGGGCTGCTCGCGGCAGCCGTCCAGCTGCCGCTGTCCGGGCGGATATTCCAGACCGTGCCGCTCCTCCGGGAGGAATGGCTCGGGGGAGCAGCGCTGGCGCTGGCACCGCAGCCCGTCATGGAACTGATGAAAACCTTCCTCCGCAAGCGCGATGGGCGTTGAAAAGGGCCGGCCGCGGCGGGAATGAGCCTGAAGGTGGTTGCTAGCGCCGGACGCGGCAGCGCTCGGCGACGATGATCGCTCGAAGGTCCTCGACGGCCCGATCGATACGGTCGTTCACCACCAGGTAATCGTACCGCGGTGCAAGTGCGAGTTCTCCCCGGGCGATCGCGAGCCGTCTCGCGAGGTCCTCGGGGTCCGCGCCCTGGTCGCGGCCGTGCAGTCGTCGCTCAAGTTCGGTCTCCGAGGGCGGGGCGATGAAGATGAGCACGGCACCCGGGGCCCTGGCGCGCACCTGGAGCGCACCTTGCACGTCGATCTTGAGGAGCACGTCGTTGCCGCCCGCCATTTCGGCCTGGACCCACCAGTTCGGGGTCCCGTAGGAGCGGCCGGCATAGGAGGCATGCTCGAGAAAGAAGCCCTCGCCGATGCGCCGCTCGAAATCCTCGCGGGAGAGGAAGAAATAATCCACGCCATCGATCTCCCCGGGGCGCGGCGCGCGCGTCGTGGCCGTGATGCAGCGACGCAGGCGCGGCGGACAGGTGTCCGCGGCGAACAGGGGCGCGAGCACCGCGTCCTTGCCCACGCCGCTCGGGCCGGAGAGAACGATCAAGTTGCCTTGACCCGGCAAGGAGAGTCTCCCTTCATCGAGGCTGCCTGACGGACCAGCCGTTGTTGTCAGTTGTTGCATTATCGCATACCATGCCGCCCCATGAAACTTGCTCTGATCGGACTCGCCAACAGCGGCCGCACCACGCTCCTCAATGCACTCGCCGGGCTGTCACTCCCGACGCAGCCCTACCCGAACACCGAGGGCGAGCCGCACCGGGCGGTCGTCAAGGTGCCCGACGCGCGCATCGATGAACTGGCGCGGGTCTACGCACCGAAGAAGACCACCTATGCCACGGTGGACTACGTCGATTTTCTCGGCCTGATCAAGGGGGAGCCGGCGCAGAACCGGCGCGTCTTCGACTTCTACAAGGATGCCGACGCCCTCGTGCACGTCGTGCGCGCCTTCGACGACGAGGGCGTGCTGCACCCGCTCGAGACCGTGGACCCGCTGCGCGATTTCAACGCGGTCGAGGAGGAACTGATCCTCGCCGACCTCGAACTCGTGGAAAAGCGCCTCGAGCGCATGGAGGAGGGGCGCAAGAGAGGCAAGCCCCCCGACGAGAGCGAGCGGCGCATCCTGCTGCGGTTCAAGGAGATCCTCGAGGGAGAGCAACCGTTGCGTCACACCGTGTTCACCGCCGAGGAGATCAAGGCGACGGCGCACCTGCAGTTCGTCTCGGCCAAGCCGCTGCTGCCGATCGTGAACGTCGCCGAGGGCGACCTTTCGGGCGCGCGTCGCGAGGCCTGGGAAGCGGCTTTTGCGGAGCGTCTCGCGCGTTACCCGGAGCACAACCGGCCGGCCGCTCTGTTCTGCTCGGCGAAGATCGAGATGGAGATCGCCCAGCTTCCCCCGGAGGAGGCCGCGGTTTTTCTCGCGGATCTCGGGATCGCCGAGTCGGCGCGCGTCGCGGTGATCCGTGCGTCGTACGCGCTGCTCGGCCTGATTTCGTTCCTCACGGCGGGGGAGGACGAAGTGCGCGCCTGGACGATCCCGAGCGGTCTCAGCGCGCAGAAGGCCGCGGGGAAGATCCACTCGGACATCGAGCGCGGCTTCATCCGCGCGGAGACGGTCTCCTACGACGATTTCATGAAAGCCGGCGGGAACATGAACGCGGTCAAGAGCGCCGGGGCGGCCCGTCTCGAGGGCAAGGCCTATGAGGTGCGCGACGGGGACATCATCAACTTCAAGTTCAACGTCTAGCAGGCCGCTGAAAAAGGCCCATCTGCTGAAGCCGGATTACCAGCGGCGGACGCGGCCGATGTCGAGGTGCACGAATCCCGACTCCGGGTAATAGCCGACTCCCCCGCCGCGCAGCGAGAGCGCCGCGTCGCGGATCCTGCGCAGGGGCTTGCTCTCGAAGGCCAGATCCATTGCCTTGCCGGTGAGGTGCAGGCTGTTCTCGGCGACGCCGGCGGGGTCGCCGGCATGGAGCAGGGCGTTCGTGGCGGGCGAGCGGTAACCGGAGATCACCTGCACGGGCGAGGCGGATCGCAGGCGAATCGTCAGGGCATAGACCAGATCGATGAGCCCCGGGGCGATCTGCCGGACCTCCCCGGTGCGGTGGTCTCGCAGGATGGCGTCGATCTGCTCGAGCGCCGAAGGAATATAGGCGCCGTGCTCCCAGTAGCATGCGTCACAACGCTCGCCCGTGTGCAGGTTCTGGAAGCGGATCCTGCGGGCTCCGGTAATCTTGGTGCGTCCCGCTTGGGCCGTCCCGGGAATCAGGGCTGACGCCGCTCCCCAGGCAACCAGGGCCAAGAAACGGCGCCTGCTCACGGAATCGCCCCCCGGCGCGGGGCGAATCGACGGGTCGCGGTCAGTCCGCAGGACCATACATCCATGTTGGAATGATAATCGGCCTCCTGCGTTCGCGCCACTTCATTTTCAATTCGCGCATCGCGCACTTTGACCACGACAGCGGGCCGACGGGGTACCGAACTGGCTGCTGCCCCCGTTTCAGCGCCCGGCTACCGCACCGTGAGTGGTCGAGCAAGAGCCTCG
Organism: uncultured bacterium; assembly: GCA_964513745.1. Lineage (GTDB taxonomy): Bacteria > JAUVQV01 > JAUVQV01 > JAUVQV01 > DATDCY01 > DATDCY01. The sequence continues at coordinate 8,722 of CAZEOK010000050.1, read as the reverse complement.
AAGAGAGCGGCGTCGCGCCCGTAGACGTCATGGCGGAACTGCAGGACACCATCGCGGTCGATCCAGGCCGTCCAGTAGAGCAGATACACCGGCACCGGCTCGGGGAGCCTGACGCTTTCGGTGTCTCCAGTCGCGATGGCCGCCTCGATGCGTGCCCGCGGCCACGCCGGGTCGGCGGCGAGGAGCCGCTCGGCGAGGTCAACCGCGCGCTCGACACGGACGCACCCGGAGCTGAACATCCGCTCGGCGCGCGTGAAAAGGCCGCGGGACGGCGTGTCGTGCAGGTAAATGTCGTGTCGGTTCGGTACCTGGAACTTCACACGGCCGAGGGCGTTCTTCGGCCCGGGGTCCTGGCGCAGCCGGTAGGGGAAATGTTTCTCGGAGATGCGCGTGAAGTCCATCTCGCTGGGGTCGATCTCGCGCCAGGACTTCCCGGAGCGCTCGAAAACCCGGAAGCCGTGGTTTTCGAGGAAATCGGGGTCGTCGATGATCAGCGGGAGTTTGTCCTCGAGCGCGATCTTCTCCGGCACCGTCCAGGATGGGTTGAAGAGGATGCTCGTGATCTCCCCGGTGAAGAACGGCGTCCGCCGCGCCTGCCTGCCGGCGATCACGCGCATCGTGAGCGTCTGCGCGCCCCCCTCCGTCAAAACGAGCCTGAAGTCGGCGACGTTGACGAGGATGTGGCGTGGTCCAAGCTCCCGCGGCAGCCAGCGCAGTCGCTCGAGGTTGGCTTCGATCTGGGCGGTGCGGCGGGTGGCCGGGGCGTTGAGCTCGGAGAGGGTTCGCTTGCCGGCGACCGCGTCGACCTCGATGCCGTGCCGGACCTGGAAGCGCCGCAGGGCGTCGGCGAGCGGCGCGTCGAAAAGCTCCGAAGTGGTGTCGGAGCCGGCGGCGAGTTCGCCGGTGGCTGCGAGACGGCGCCGCAACGCCGCCACCCGCGGACTCCGATCGCCCTCGCGCAATGTCCGTCCCCAGGGGACCAGCGGCCAGCCGCCGCCGGCCGCGACTGCGCGTTGGGTCGCGAGGGCGTCACGCAGCAGCCGGTAATCTTCGCGCACGGGCGGCAGCTCGCGCAGCGTTCTGGCGAGGTGGCCGTTGTCGAGCGCTGCGCCGAGCAGGAGCCCGAGATCCCTCCCGCGGCCGGAGATGTTCCAGGCCGGTTCGACGGATGTAGGATTCACCCTCCCAGCGGTGAGGTGCGAGGCGTAGAGGAAGAAGGCGTCGGAGAGCAGAAGGTCGAGATCGCCCATGTCGCCGGGAGCGGGCTCGCTCGCATCGTGCGTCGCATTGACGGCAGCTGGCCGTTGCCGGGCGAGCAGGCTGTCGATGGCCGCGATGTGGTAATCGACGGGATGTAATCCCTCGCGGTCCGCCAGGCGCAGGGTGGCCAGGAGGTCGTCGACCTGAGGCGACAGGTTCCCCCCGGCGCTCCAGACCGGGCGGTGCCCTCGCCGCGCGTACAACAGGCGCAAGGATTCGAGGTCGACGAGCCGCTCGCCGGCAGAGCTGACACCTGCCGAAAGCCTCGCCTGGAGCTCCGGGGAGGCGAAGGCTGCCGGGACGGCAGGTACTCGATCCTCGGTTCGCGCCAGTGTCATCCCGGAGCCGAGGATGGTAGCGACGAGAGACAGGGAGCGAAAGAGCTGTTTCACGGCATCCAAGCGTGGGCCGGCGTCATCTGCGGCCGGTGGCCGCGCCTGATGCGCCAGCTGACACCGGCAGGTCGCGTGCACTGACCGGGTGTTGATGCGTCGCGGCCCACTCCCAGAAATGGGTGCTCAGCGGTCGTGAAGCATCGAGCGGCGAATCGGGGCTCTCCAGATGCTGCAGCTGGTCCCTGGACGGGGCGGCGAGCTGGTCTGCGCGGATGTTGACGCGGTTGAAGTGCCAGCCCCGCGCCAGATTGCGGAGTGCAAAGGTGCGGCCGAGATATTTGTCTTCGGCATGCGCGCGGCTCAGCGCAATGTAATGTTTGAGGACGAACGTGCCTTCGTAGAGCCGGATGCGGTCGAGCGGCAACTTGTGGCCGGCGTGTGCCACATTGTCCACCGGCAACCCCGAGCGGAAGGCGCGAATCAGCCGGATGGGTTCCGGGGCGAAATGGTAATACGAGCGCATGGACTCCACGTAGTCGGTGCCGGCATGGGAGACCGTGTCCGACTCGTAGACGAAGACGAATTCGGCAAAGTTGACGGCGTCCCACCCGCCCGCATCGATCCGCTCGAGGGCCTGTCGGAGCGTCTCTTCGGGCCGGTCGCTCAGGGGGATTTCATCCACGTCCACGCGCAGGTACCAGTCCAGGCCGAGCCGGAGCGTCTGCTCGCGCTGCAGCAGCAGCATTTGTTCCAGATCGAAAGCGCCCTCGTAGGGGATCCGCACGACATCGCGAACGCAGTGCGGCCGGTGCCGTGCCAGGATGGCTGGCGTACCGTCGTTGGAGCCGTGGTCGATGACCACGACATCCAGGCCCTGCTCCCCCAGGTGCCTCAGGCAGCGCTCCAGATACGCTTCGCCGTTGCGCACGAACATGAGGGCGGTCATTTCCATGTTGCCAGGCCTCCTCTGGGCCGCTTCGTTCCCGGGCGGCTGCACGACTCAGGTATCCTTCCCAGGTGATTCTCAAATCTAGCACAGGCCGGAAAACATGAGGCTCTCAATTTCAGCCTGGCTGCGCTCCCCGCGGTGGCGGGTCCTTCTTGACAATCGTCGGGTGCGTGAGGAGTATGCAGTGAACGCCAACGGTGCGCGGGAGACGGCGAAACCAGGAGGGGCACGATGATACCGAAGCGGGTCCGTGACGAAATGAACGACCAGATCAGGCACGAACTGGAGTCGTATTACCTCTACCTCTCGATGGTGGCGTGGTTCCACTCGAACAACCTCGACGGCATGGCTCATTGGATGCGCGTCCAGGCCCACGAGGAGATGATCCACGCGATGAAGTTCTTCGACCACATCATCGAACGCGGCGGCACGGTCGAACTGCTCGGGCTGAAGCAGCACAAGACCTCGTGGAGCACGCCGCTGGAGGCGTGGAAGGACGCCTATGCGCACGAACAGTTCGTCTCGGATCGTGTCCGCACGATCACGAAGGTTGTTCGGGAAGAGGCGGATTTCTCGGCCGAGCCGCTCTGCGCCTGGTTCAACAACGAGCAGATCGAGGAAGAGTCGAACACCTCGAAAGCGGTCGCGGGTCTCGAGATGGTCGGCGACAATCGGCAGGGGTTGTTGATGATCGACCGCGAGATGGGCGCGCGCGTGTTCCCGCCGGGCTCGCCGTTCGATCCGCTGGCGTATAACGTCGCGACCTGACGCTGACGAGGTAACCGTCCGGACACCGGGGTCACCCGCTTCGCGACACCCCTGCGTCCAGCGTGTCCCCACGCACGTGCGAGTTTAATCGTGGCGGCGGGGTTCCAGCCTGCGAAGAAGCGGTGCCAGTCCCGAGAGCGCCAACGTGACTCCGATGGCCGTGACGAGGCCGCCTGCACCGGCGGTGCCGTCCGTCAGGCGGATCCCGGCGACTCCCGCGAGCGGTCCGAAGAATATACCCAGGCCGATCACCCACTCGTGCAACCCGCCGCCTTCGCCCTCGCTTCCCTTGCGGTCCAGCGAGGCGTGCAAGGATGCTGAGTATGCGAGGCCGGAGAGCGCGCCGAGGACTGCGAGGGCGGCGATGACCAGATGGAGCGACGGAGTGAAAAAGACCGCTGCGAACGCTGCCGGGGGCAGCACAAGCGCCGCTGCGAGCCAGGCCCGGCGATACTCCCACCCCGCCCAGAGCCAGAAAAGAACGAAGGACACGCTGCGCGCGAACAGATAGGAGCTGACGAGCCAGATCGCAAGCCGCGGGTCGAGGCCGAGGCGTTCGCCGAATGTCGGGGCGAGGGCGCCGAAGGCCCCGAACAGGAAGTAGGAGAGGCCGTTGGCCACCCAGGCTGAGCGGAGGAATCGGGCCTGCGCGCCGACGGGGGCCCCCACTTCGCGCCCCCCCTCCGCCGTCTCGGTGTCCGATTCGGGAGAGTCTCCTTGCGGCGAGCGGCCTCTGAGCGCGAGGCCAAGCAACTCGAGAGCATGGGCCGCCAGCGGCGCCCAGAAGATCGCTTCGGGGTCGAAGGCGAAGAGCGCGCCGCCGATGAAAAAGCCCGCCGAGCCGGTGAACGACCAGGTGACGTTGTAGAGCCCGGCGCGGCGGGCCAGGGGCGCCTTGCCGGGCGCACGGGCGATCGCCGCCTCGAGGGCCGGCCACGTGAGGGCCGTCGACGCGCTGTACAGCGCGACCGCCGCGAACAAGGCCCAGGCCTGCGTCGATTGCCAGCCGCCAAGCAGGGCCATGCACATCCCGGCAAGCCCGAACGCGACGGAGCGATCCGGGCCGACTCGATCGGCAAAGCGGCCCCCGGCGCGGGTGGCGAGCACATACGTCGCCCCCTGCGTTGCCGCGAGCAGCAGGTTCAGCGTGTCGCTGAAATGGTGGAGCAGCCGGGCGTGGAAAAATACGCCGAGGAAGAAGACGGTGGTGCCGTAGGCGTTGAGTCCCTCGATGAGGTAGCACTCGGCGAGGCTGAGCCGCGAGGCTCGCGTTTGATCAAAGTTCGCCAACGGGGTGCCTTGTCAGGGAAGCGATGGGGGAGGGATCTGCGCGGGGTGTCAGCAGATGCGGGGAAGCTGCTCGCCGGCGAGCATGTCGAGGATGCGCGCGCCGGCAGCAGCCGTCTGGAGAATGACCTTCGCGTCCCCCTCGGTACCGACTTCCCCGATGATGGCCGCGTCCCGACCGCGCGGGTGCGCGCGCATCGTGTCGAGGAGCGCCGCCGCCGAGTCCGGCGCGACGATCGCGATAAGGATGCCTTCGTTGGCAACGTAGAGCGGATCGAGCCCGAGCAGATCGCAGGCGCCGCGCACCCCGGGCAGCACGGGGATGTCTGCCTCGCGCACGAGGAGGCGCCGGCCGGACTCCAGCGCGAATTCCTTGAGCGTCGTCGCCAGCCCGCCGCGAGTCGGGTCGCGCATCGCGCGGATCGCAGCGCCCGTCGCGAACATCGCCTCGGTGAGGCCAAAGAGCGCCGCCGTGTCGCTGAGCAGCGGCTGTTCGAACGAGAGACCGTTGCGCTCGGCCATCACCGCGACCCCGTGGGTGCCGCTGTGGCCGCTGACGAGGACCGCGTCCCCGGGCAGGATCCGACGCGGCGACAGGTCGCGCCCCTCGGGGACGACGCCGATGCCCGCCGTGGTGATGAAGCAACCGTCGCAGCCGCCGCGCTCGACGACTTTTGTGTCGCCGGCAACGATGGCGACCCCTGCTGCGCGCGTCGCCGCGGCCATTGAAGCGACGATCCGGCGCAGGTCCGCGAGAGGGAGTCCCTCCTCGAGGACGAATCCCGCGCTCAGCGCCAGCGGGCGCGCACCGCTCACCGCGAGGTCGTTCACCGTGCCGTTGACGGCCAGTTCGCCGATGTTCCCGCCGGGAAAGAAGATCGGCGAGACGACGTAACCGTCGGTCGTGAACGCGAGGCGACCGGCGCCGGGGGCAGCGAGGACCGCCGAGTCGCCGAAGCCGCTCACCGAGAAGGCCGGGGCCATGATGTCGCGGATGAGCCGGTGCATCATCCGGCCGCCGCTGCCATGACCCAGGAGAATCCGCTCCTCCACGACTCGTCCACCCCCACCCTGACCCTCCCCCGCGATGGGGAGGGAATCCTTACCCGTTCGCCTGGTACTTGTAATAGGCGGCACAGCTGCCTTCGCTGCTGACCATGCAGGCGCCGACCGGTCGGTCCGGGGTGCAGGCTTTCCCGAAGAGCTTGCAGTCGGGCGGGATCTTGACCCCCCTGAGCACGTCGCCGCACCGGCAGGCCGCGGGGTCCGGGACCTCGGGCCGCTCGAGCCCGAACCTGAGCACGGCGTCGCGGTGGGCATACGCGCGGCGCAGTTCCAGCCCGCTCCCGGGTATCGTCCCGATCCCCCGCCAGTGCGCGTCAGCCGGTTCGAAGAATCGCCCGAGGATCTCCCGTGCCTTCGGGTTGCCTTCCGGCCGCACGACGCTGGTGTACTGGATCTCGACGCGCGGCCGGCCTGTAACAAGCTGTGCCAGCAGCATTGCGATACCTGAGAGGATGTCTCCGGCATCGAAGCCGGTGACGACCGCGGCCTTGCCGAACCGCGCGGGCAAAAAGTCGAAGGGTGCGATGCCGGTGACCGTGCAGACGTGACCCGGCAGGATGAAACCGTCCACCTGCACCTCTCCCGAGCCGAGCAGTGCCTCCAGGGCCGGCGGGACGGTCTTGTGCACCGAGAAGATGGAGAAGTTGGCGACACCGCGCCGTTCGGCCTCGGCAAGCGTGCCGGCGACCAGTGGCGAGGTCGTCTCGAAACCGGTGGCGAAGAAGACCGTCTCGCGGGACGGTTCTTTCTCGGCCAGCGCGAGCGCGTCAAGCGGCGAGTAGACGATCCGGACGTCGGCGCCGGCGGCACGGGCCTCGGCGAGCGACTCGCGACGTCCGGGTACGCGCATCATGTCCCCGAAGGTCGCCAGCGTCGCGGTGCCGCCCCCGGCCAGCAGGATGGCGGCTTCGACGTCGGCTGCCGCCGTGACGCAGACCGGGCATCCGGGTCCGGAGAGCAGTTGTATCGACGCGGGCAGCAGTGCGCGGATGCCGTGGCGGAAAATCGCGACCGTGTGCGTCCCGCAGACCTCCATCAGTCGTACCGGGCGACCGAGAGCGTGAGCAAGCGCGGCTATGCCGTGGGCGAGTTGTTCGATGGACGGAGCCGACATATAACCACAAAGTATAGTACGAAGCGGAAAACAAATCTATTGACAGCAATACTATTGGTTTAATATCTTATGGAGGAGTAAGGTATCGAATTGGAGGGGGATAGCGATGGCACATACGGCTCGCGGACGATGGGGAGCGTGGATAAGCCTCATTCTTCGCCCTGAAAAGCTCGACGAGCTTCCCGAAACCCCGAAGGGCTCGACGGGAGGGTCGTTTTTCGGTTGGCTGATGAGAGCCGAAAGCCTCCCTTTTGACGAAATCGTCGTGAACGGGCAACGCGGATCTTCGCCTTCAGGGCTCTTCGCCGCCGAGTCGCTTCCCCTGGACACCCCTCCGGATCGGCGTGCCGGCCGCCGGTCGTTTTTCGCGATCCTCTTCTCGCGGGAGCGCCTTTCCGACAGCCCGGTTGCAGCGCCCAACTCAGTCTCTGATGCCCGGCGCTGACGGATATGCTGCTCATGGCGGATGCGGCTCCGGACAGCCGACAGCCAGCGTGAAACGAACCTTTGACGAGAACCGGACACATCAGCGCAGGTTTCTTGGCCTGCGGTCTGTCGACGAGAGGGCGGGCGGCATAGGCCGCGCGCGGGGCAACCACCAGGGGAAGGGGTCATGGCCATCGAGCACAAGAAGCACGTTTTCCGGATCTTCCTCCTTCTCGGGGCGGTGATTGTCGCCGCCCTCATCGCGCGGATTTTCGCGGTGCCCGAAAGCTTCGGCCTCTACGGCCATTACCGGGCAGCCAACATCCCGGAACAAGCGGCGCGCGAGGTGCGGCACGGGGGCAGCGAGTCCTGCGGGAAGTGCCACGCCGACCGCAAGGCCGAGCACGACGGCGGGGCGCACCAGCCCGTCCCGTGCGAGGACTGCCACGACGCGCTCGCCGTGCACATCAGGGACGGCAAGAAGGTCGCCGACATGCCCCGCGTCAAGAGCGTCACGCGGCTCTGCGGCCGTTGTCACCGCGACCTGATCGCGCGACGGGAGGGCTTCCCGAAGGTCAACATCGAGAAGCACGTCAAGGACCAGGGCGCGGAGCTCTCCGACCAGGTCTGTTTCGACTGTCACAACCCGCACAACCCTGCGCCGTAGGAGGGGCGAGCTGATGGACAAGGTATCTCGCAGGGAATTTCTCGGGAAGGCGGCCCTCGCCTCCGGCGGGTGCGCCGTCTTCCTGGTGCTCGGCTCGCGTGGAACGGGCAACGCTTCGCACCCGGCGCCCGAGGGCGGGTCGCCGCTCGGCGACTACGACTGGGAGGCGCACCGCTACGCCTACCTGATCGACGCCCAGAAGTGCATCGGCTGCGGCATGTGCGTCAAGGCCTGCAAGGCCGAGAACAAGGTCCCCGACGGCTTCTTCCGGACCTGGATCGAGCGCTACGAGATCTCCGAGGACGGGGAGGCCGAGGTCGACTCGCCCAACGGCGGGCTCAATGGCTTCGAGGAGAACGTGAGCCACGTCAAGATCGCGAAGGCCTTCTTCGTGCCGAAGATGTGCAACCATTGCGAGGCGGCACCCTGCGTGCAGGTCTGCCCCGTTGGCGCGACCTACCGGACCAAGGACGGCGTCGTGCTCGTCGACCCGAAGCACTGTGTCGGCTGCGGCTACTGCATCCAGGCCTGCCCCTACGCCGTGCGCTTCATGAACCCCGAGACCCACACCGCCGACAAGTGCACGCTCTGCTACCACCGGGTGACCAAGGGTCTCAAGCCGGCCTGCGTCGCGGCCTGCCCGGTGGGCGCGCGCCAGCTCGCCGACATGAAGAACCAGTTCGACCCCGTGCGCAAGCGCATCATGACCGAACGCGTCGCGGTGCTGCAGCCCGAGCTCCTCACGGAGCCGAGTTGCTACTACCTCGCGCTCGACAAGGAGGTCCGATGATCCCCGAGCTGCAGGGCTTTTTGTTCCCGAACGACATCCACATCCTCTGGTCGCTGATGAT
>CAZEOK010000049.1:18262-20960 GCA_964513745.1 uncultured bacterium | reverse complement strand
CTGGCCGCCGGTCATGCCGTAGATTGCGTTGTTGATGAAGAAGACCGTGTAGTTCTCGCCGCGGTTGGCGGCCTGGATGATCTCGTTGCCGCCGATCGCCGCGAGGTCGCCGTCTCCCTGATAGCCGATCACGACGGCGTCCGGGTGCGCGCGCTTGATGCCGGTCGCGACCGCGGGTGAGCGCCCGTGCGCGACCTGCACGTTGCCGGCGTCGATGTAGTAATACGCGAAGACCGAGCAGCCGACGGGGCTGATCAAAATCGCCCGTTCCTGGACGCCGAAGTCGACGAGCGCCTCGGCGACGTACTTGTGGATGTGACCGTGGCCGCACCCGGGGCAGTAATGGGTTGTTTCCTGGTTGCCGTCCTTGCGCGCGAAGCGCTTGTAAAACGTCGCGGGACAGCTATATGCAGGCTGCATAGGACTGATGCTCCTGGCCCGGGTCGCGCAGGACCGCCAAGACCTCGGCCGGTGACGGCACCATGCCCCCCTGGCGGCCATAGAAGCCGACGGAGCGGCGGGCGTTGATCGCAAGGCGCACGTCGTGGACCATCTGGCCGTCCGAGAGTTCGACGACCAGGAAGCGATTCACCCTGGCGGCGACCTCGGCGAGCGCCGGCGCCGGGTACGGCCAGAGCGTCAGCGGGCGGAAGAGCCCGGCCTTGATCCCTTCGCGGCGCGCCATGTCGACGACCGAACGCAGCACGCGCGCGACGATGCCGTAGCCGACGAGGCAGACCTCAGCGTCCTCGAGCAGGTAGCCACGATGCTCGGGGAGATCCGCCGCCGCGACAGCGTACTTCGCCATCAGCTTGCGGTTGTGCGCCTCGAGCTCCTCGTGCGCCATGTAGATGGAGGTGATCAGGTTCGGTCTTGTCGCGGCATCCCCGCGCACCGCCCAGTCGAAGCGCGGTGGCGCGAGCGCGGCCGGCGGAAACTCCACCGGCTCCATCATCTGGCCGGTGAAACCGTCGGTCAGCACGATTGCGGGGTTGCGGTACTTCGCCGCGGCGGCGAAGGCCTTCATCGTCAAGTCGCACATCTCCTGCGCCAAGGCCGGGGCATAGACGATGAGCCGGTAGTTGCCGTGCCCGCCGCCCTTGACCATCTGGTTGTAGTCGCCCTGCTCCGGGCCGATGTTGCCGAGGCCGGGACCGCCGCGCATGATGTCGGCGATCACGCAGGGCAACTCGGCGCCCGCGAGGTACGAGAGACCCTCCTGCATCAGCGAGAGCCCGGGCCCGGAGGAGGCGGTCATCGAGAGCTCGCCGGCCGCGGCCGCGCCAAAGACCATGTTGATCGCAGCGGTCTCGCTCTCGGCCTGCACGAAGGTGCCGCCGGAGGCCGGGACGAGTTTCGCCGCGGCCTCCGCGATCTCGCTCGCCGGGGTGATCGGGTAGCCGTAGAAGCCGCGCATGCCCGCGAGGATCGCCCCGCGCAGCAGCGCGTCGTTGCCCTTGATCAGCTGCCTGGCCATCGCGCTGCGGTGGCCGTCAGGCCGCGCCCTTCTCCTTCTCGAGCCTGAAAACCGCGATGGCGTCGGGCTCCGGGCAGGCGTAGAAGCAGAGGCCGCAGGCAGTGCAGGCGCCGCTGTCGACGAACTCCACTGCGTGGTAGCCGAGGCGGTTGAGCGTCTTGCCGGGCTTCAGGACCTTCTGGGGACACGCCTCGACGCAGAGCAGGCATCCCTTGCACTTGTCTGCCCGTATGTCGACGGTGCCCTTCGGCCTGGCCATGAAGATAAAATTGTATCGACGCTCACGAACACGGTCAACACGGATTGCAGCCGACATGGGCTACCCGGTACCGCACCAACATCCCTTCTGCCCCCCCCCGGCGGTGCGGCAGGAGCCCGCGGCTCACACGGGTCTGCCCCGGGCGCTATGGTGCGACCTTCTGGTACCCCGCGGGCGGGACAAAATCCGAGTCGGCTATCGACGCGGTGCCGATCTTCCGGATCTCGGTGTAGGTGTCGAAGACCGTGTGCGCTCCGCCGGCGTCGCTCTTGCCGGCCACCGCACTCTCGGCGCCGCTCTTTGCGGCCTTCTTGCCGAAGGCCGACATCAGACCCCCGAGGCCCTTCGACAGATCCGGCATACCGCCGCCCTCGGAGCCGCTCCCGCCGCCCTTCTGCGCTGCCACCCCACCGGAGCCCTTGACCTGCCACCTGATCCCGGTGCCGATCGGGAAACCCTTGATCCTCTCCATCTTCGCGGCGACTTCCTTCGCGCCCTTCCTGAAGGATTCCTCGTCGCCGCCGAGCAGCGCCCCGACCATGGCCATCCCCATCTTGCGGGCCTCCTGATCGGTCATGTCCCAGCCGATCTTCTTGAGCCAGGCCTGGGTGAACTCGCGCTCTTCCTTCATCAACGCGCGGGTTTCCGCCGTCTCCGGGGTCGTCCAGAGGTCGGTGGTCATCGTGCTCTCGCTGCGCTCATTGGTCTCCAGGTCCTCGGTCTCGACGACCCAGACGATCGCGTAGTGATCGCAGGAGTATTCGCCGATGGTCTTCCTGCCGTCCGGGCCGCTGACCGTGACCTCGTTGCGGACGATCCGGACCCTGGGCTTTTCTTCTTTCTCCTCGCGACCGTCCTGCTCCCCGGGCGCGCCCTTCGGCTCCGGCGGCGGCGTGATCCTCGACTCGGTGTAGGGAAAGAGTGTAGCAAGCAGTGTAGATCTCGGTGGTCGCCGTATCATT
>CAZEOK010000049.1:0-18252 GCA_964513745.1 uncultured bacterium | reverse complement strand
GCCTCCAGACCACGTCCTTCGCAATGTCGGTGATCTCGTCCCCACCCATCTCCCCGGCCATCTTGCCGATGAATCCGGTCATCTTCATCGAGGTTGCGTCCCGCTTGCGAAGACCGCTGATCTTCTCGACCATCGTCGTATCCCCGGCGCCGAAGCCGCCGAAACCGCCGGTCTTCATCGTGCGCTCCACGGTGACGTCAGCCCTGGCGCTCGCAACACCGAGCAGCAGCGCCACTGCGACCACCGCGCCGGCAACGGATTCCCACCGCCTGACCGTGTTCGGTGACATCCCAAACCCTCCTTGTCGCAGATCGATGACCGGGGGCATCTCGCGCACCCGGCACCCCAAGCCACCCCTTTAAAATTCTCGTCGAAACTATAGCAGGGATCGCGGCGACTTTCAGCCGCTTCCCCCGTGGAGCTCACACGCCTCGAGCAGCCGCGAGAGCCTTTCCAGCGGCAGGCCGACGACGTTCGTGAGCGATCCCGTGACCCGGGCCACGAGATGCCGGCCGCCGCCCTGCACCGCGTAGGAACCCGCCTTGTCGAGGGGCTCGCCGGTGGCGACGTAGCGACGTATCGTCGCCTCGCCGTATGGTTTCATCGCGACCCGGCTGAGCACCACGCCGGTGCGCGCCCGCCCTCCGGCGAGCGGTACCAGCGCCACGCCGGTGAGCACCTCGTGGGTGCGCCCCGACAGGCGCTCGAGCATGCGCGCGGCGTGGCGGGCATCGCGCGGCTTGCCGAGGATCTCACCGTCGAGGACGACCACCGTGTCCGCCCCGAGAATCCACCGCGCCCCGCACCCGGGAGCAAGCCCGCGGGCGACCGCGCGCGCCTTCTCGAGGGCCAGCCGCCGGACATGTGCACGGGGAAGCTCCCCGGGCAGCGGTCGCTCGTCGACGTCGGGGTCGCGCACCGAGAATGTCGCGCCGAGCTCGCGCAGCAGCCGGCGGCGGCGGGGCGACGAAGAGGCGAGGACGATCGGCTTCACGCCACCGCCCGGAAATAGCCGCGCCAGCGCAGCAGCACGAGGTTGGCCAGCAGGCCGGTTGCGACGCCCGACACCAGCGAGGGCACGAGGACCCAGGGCAGCAACCACGCCAGGTCCCCGGAGCGCAACAACAGCCCCGCGAGCGCGAGAACCTGCGCGCCGCCGTGGGCAACGGCCCCGGCAGCACTCACTGCAAGGGGGGACCACAGCCGCCAGACGCCGCGCGCCATGAGCGCCATGACCAGGGTGCTCGCAAGCCCCCCTGAAAGACTCAGCACGAACGCGGGGCTCAGGAAGCCGCCCAGAAGCAGCGAACCAATGCCGACACGCAGGAGCATTACGAGCAGACCGGCGCGCCAGCCGACGGTCAGCAGGGCGATCAGCGTCAGCAGATTGGCAAGGCCGGGTCGGATCCAGGGCAGCGGCGATGGGATCTGCGCCTCCAACAGATGCAGCGAGAGCGCGAGCGCCACGAGCACTCCGAGAAACGAAGCCCGGCGGGTATTCATCCCTGCCATCACCGGGAGACGGCGTCTGGCGCATCGAGACGTGCTCCCGGCAGCCGGACCACGACTTCGTTCGGGAGACAGACCAGCATTCCCCCGGCCTTGTCGATCCAGCCACCGTGTCGGCACGACTGGCGCGGGCACGGTGATGAGAGAACGCGCACGCGGCCGCCGCGCACCTCGATCCGGGTTACGCCGAGCGGCCCGGTGACCTCGCGCAAGCCGTCACTCGCCAGATCAATGGTTGCCACGGCCCTGCCGGAGACTTCGACCTCGGCAATCGTCGGCTGGTTTCCACCGGTTCTCGGCACGCCGAGCGCGATCACCGCGATCGTGAGCAATCCGAGCACCGCCGCGTCGCCGAGAATCAGCTTTACACCCCCGGGTCCCCAGATGCGATGCGTGAAAGGCCGTCTCATCGGCGAGCCATATTCTTGAGGGCCTCGTCTGTCCAGTGCAATCCGCCCGCGGCATCGACGATCAAGCCGCGCACTCCGGGCCGGGACTGCAAGAAGGTCAACCCCTTTGTCGGCCCGAGCACGAACGCGGCGGTCGAGCAAGCATCGGCCTCTGCCGCGGTCGCAGCGAGGACCGTGACGCTTTGACAGCCAGATGCCGGCCGCCCGGTTGCGGGGTCGAGCAGATGATGGTATCGAACTCCGTCGGCCATGAAGAACCGCTGATAATCGCCCGATGTCACAATCGCGGTATCCCGGAGCTCAAACGTCGCCAGCAATTTCCCAGGTTCGCGCGGATGTTGGACGCCGATGCGCCAGGAGTTCCTGCCGGGGCGGGCACCAACGATGCGCAAGTCTCCTCCGGCGTCGATAATGGCGTCGCGCACATCCATGGAAACAATTATTTCCATGGCCCTGTCAACAGCCCAGCCCTTGGCGATTGCCCCGAGGTCAATGCCCATTCCATCTACGCCAAACCCCACCGAAAGCGCTGATTCGTCGAATATGAGCAATTCATATCCCACTCGACTCAAAGAATCTGCAATTTTATGACTATCTGGGACTATTCCCCCATCATCGAATCCCCACAGCTTCTCTGATGGCAAGATGGTCACATCAAAGGCACCATTGCTGGCTCTGCTGATCGAGTGAGCATCTCTAAGAAGATAAAAAAGATCTTCCCCGACAACTACTTTCCCAGAATATCCATCACGATTGACTCTAGAGACAAGGCTTGCCGGATTGTGGTGGCTCATGAGGTCGTCGACTCGCTGCAACTCGCGCATCGCAGCCGCGATCGCGGCACGAGCCAGGGATTCCGATCGATGAGCCACGGAAATTTCGACAACGGTCCCCATTAATATCCTGGTTTCTCTGAATATCTTCACTTCACCACTGTCGCAGCTGATTATCAATGAAATGATGAATATCAAGCCATTCGCCAGTATGATATTCAAAATATTCAATGACTTCATGCCACTTTTAAATTTTCGAGAAATTCCCGAACCGCCATGATGAAGTCTTGGTTGTAAAGAACCGCTCGTACGCCAGAAGACTCTCAAGGCTGGACGTCGCATCGAACAATATCCTATCCGCGCTTTCCCGATGTGTGCCGCAGTCACCATTCGGGACTTCAGCCGCACTCCCCACAGTTCCGCTTCATGGTACTATGCCGAAACATAGTACATGCTCTTCGACGCGAACTGCCACAGCCCGACCCCGGAGGGTAGCATGCCCGCCCGCTTTGCCGACATCGCCCTGCGCCTGGCGCTTCCGGGAGCCCTCCAATTCGGCATTCCCGAGAACCTTCAGGGTAGCCTGCGGATCGGCCAGAGAGTCGTGGTCCCCTTGCGCGGCGGCCGCGATGTTGGCTACGTCATCGGCCTCTCGGACGAACCGAAGGTCCACGGGATTCGGCCGATCGAGCGGGTGCTCGAACCCGAACCCCAGCTGCCGCACGACCTTCTCGAACTCATGATCTGGATCGCGCACCATTATCTCGCCCCTATCGGGATGGTCCTGCGCGCCGCCATCCCACAGTCGGTACACTACGAGGGCACGAGCAAGGCGGTCGCACGCGAGCGGAGCATCCTGACCGCCGCGGCTGCCGTCCCCGCCGAAGAGGCAGAGGCATTGCTGCCAGAACTGGCTCGCCGCGCGCCGGCGCAGGCCGAAGCACTGGCCGCGATCTGTCGCTCGCAGGGACGCACGGTGCCTGCATCCTCCCTGAACCGTGCCGCCCTCCGGGGGCTTCAGCAAAAGGGAATCGTGACCATGGGCAGCTCCGGGCTGCGCCGCGGCATCCTCGACCCGCCCGAAACCTCGGTGCAGCCTGCGCCGCTGACTCCGTCGCAGGCCGAGGTGTTCGCGCGAATTCTCCCGGCCCTCTCCGGTGGGGCACAACCGATTCTTGTACAGGGCGTCACCGGCAGCGGCAAGACCGAGGTTTACCTGCGGGCGATCCGCGCCCTGCCGCCCGACCGGCAAGCCCTGCTGCTCGTTCCGGAGGTTTCGCTGACCATCCAACTCATCCGCCACTTGCGCGAGCGCCTGCCCTTCCCGATGGCGGTCTGGCACCACCAACTCTCGGACGGGGAAAAATTCGACCTCTGGCGCGCGATCCGGCGCGGTGAGGTGCGGACGGTTGTCGGCACGCGCTCGGCGCTCTTCGCCCCGCTGCCCCGGCTCGGCCTCGTCGTGATCGACGAGGAACAAGAGTCCTCGTACAAGCAGGAGGAGACCCCCTGTTACCACGCCCGGGATGCAGCAATTGTCCGCGCTTCGCGTTGCGGCGCCGCGGTGATCCTCGGTTCGGCGACCCCGAGCCTGGAGAGCCGTCGGCAGGCCGAGAAAGGCGCCTTCACGCTGCTGCGGCTGCCCGAAAGGTACACGGGCCTGCCCCTTCCCGAGGTGCTGATCGTCGACCTGCGGGAGCACGCCGCCCCGGGCAGGCGCTCGATCGGGGCGCGCGGCGAGGAGCCGCGACTGATCGCCCCGCCTCTGCTCGACGCGGCCCGCGAGGCGCTCGATCGCGGCGACCAGGTGCTTTTTTTCCTCAACCGCCGTGGCTTCGCGCCCCACACCCAGTGCCGGGCCTGCGGCGCCGGGCTCAGCTGTCCGAACTGCCGGGTCTCGCTGGTCTTCCACGCTCCCGAGCGCGAGCACCTCTGCCACTACTGCGGCTATCGCGCTCCGGCTCCAGAGACCTGCCCGGCCTGTGGCGCCGCGGAGCTGCGCCTCTGCGGCTCGGGCACCCAGCGCCTGGAGCTGGAGATCCGCGGGGCCTTCCCCGGGCGCGAGGTGCTGCGCCTCGACCGCGACACCGCCTCGCGCAAGGGCGCCGGCGCGCAGGTGGTCGCGGATTTCGAGAGCGGCCGCGCGGACATCCTCGTGGGGACGCAGCTGGTCGCCAAGGGACTGCATTTTCCGCGGCTGACGATGGTCGGGGTGATCGCCACCGATCTGCTGCTGAACCTCCCGGACTTCAGGGCCGCCGAGCGCGCCTTCTCGCTCGTGGCCCAGGTTGCCGGTCGCGCCGGCCGCGGCCAGCAGGCCGGACGCGTGCTCGTGCAGACCTGGCAGCCGGGCCATTACGCGCTGCAGGCAGCACGCACCCACGATTACGACTCGTTCTACGCCCAGGAGACCGCCTTTCGCGGCGAGCTCGACTATCCGCCGTTCTTCGACCTGGTCGTGCTCCGGCTCGACGGCGCCAACCGCGTGCGACTCGGCGAAGCTGCCGGCGAGGTCGGCGCCCGCCTGCGCGAGCTGCTCGGCAGCGCGGAAGAGGACGGCTCCTGCCGCGTCCTCGGGCCGGTGCCCGCACCGGTGGAGAAGATCCGCAACCGCTGGCGATCGCAGATTCTGGTCAAGGCCCGCCCGCTCGAGGCCGCAACGGGGCCGCTGCGCGCCGGGATGGGAGCCCTGCACGAAGCCGCCCGCCGTGCCGGTGTCCACCTGCTGATCGACGTCAGCCCGCTGAACCTGATGTAAGGCGGCACCTTACCGTTCCGCGCGTACGCGCGGAACCATGTGAGAGCAAATGTCTCCAGGCCTTGATTTTGAGGTTCTTCTGCCCGGCGATCGGAATTCGTTTCATCACGAGTTCCATGAGTTCCCTCGCTGTGTGTTGTACGAGCAATGCACCGCAATTCTTGCGGTCTCGTCGCCAGCGGTTCCTGCTCGCCTCCTCTTACGCGCGGATGGATTTAGGTGTGACAAATGTCATTGACAGACAAATCCCGACTTTCGTACATTTCCGGACCATGTCACTGCTGCCGCTGTCCCGGCCCGGCGATGGCCTGCGCGCCCGCCTCTGGCGGCGAGGGCGGGACCTTGTCTTCTGGAGCGCGTGCGTCACGCTGCTGGCCGCGGCCCGGGGCTCGCTGCCGGACCTGTCGAGCGACAACGCGCGCAGCGGGGAACCGGCCGCCGGGGCCACCGGGGCTCCCGCAAGCCAGCCAGCCGCTTTGCCAACCGACGAGCGCACGCTCCGCGGCGTCATCCGCGCGGGCGTTGGCTTCGCCGAGAACCTTGCCCTCGCGGGGCTCGACACCCGGATCATCCCGCGCGTCGTCGCTCACCTCACACCCGCGCTGGACTTCAGGCGCCTGCGAGCCGGCGACCGATTCACCGTCGTTCTCGACCCCGGCGGCGACCTCGTGAGCCTGACCTACGAGAAAAGCCCGCTGGAGGCCCTTGTGCTGCGCTCGACGCCCGGCGGCTGGGAAACCGAGCTGGCGGCACTCCCGGCGGAGAATCGCGTCGTCGAAGTCCGGGGGAACATCCGCAGCTCGCTCTTCGAGGCGATGGACCGCGCCGGCGAGAGCGACGCGCTGACCCTGGCCTTCGCGGAATTGTTCGCCTGGGACATCGACTTCGCCCACGAGTTGCAGCCCGGCGACTCCTTCCGCGTGGTCGTGGAGAAAGTCTACCGCGACCGGCGCTTCGTGCAGTACGGGCGCATCCTCGCCGCCGAATACCGCCAGGACGACGGAATGCACCAGACCTACTTCTTCCCGTGGCCGGACGCCCGCGGCGAGTATTACACTGCCGACGGTCGCTCGGTGCGCGCCTCTTTCCTGCGCTCACCGATCTCCTACACCAGGATCAGCAGCGGATTCTCCGGAGCGCGGCTGCACCCGATCCTGAACAAGGTGCGGCCCCACCTCGGGGTGGACTTCGCGGCGCCGGAAGGCACCCCGGTCTGGGCTCCCGCGGACGGGATTGTCATCGCGCGCGACCGTGACGAGGCGGGCGGCAACCGGATCGCGCTGCGCCACGGCAGCGGCTACGAGACCCACTACCTGCACCTCTCGCGATTCGCCGCCGGGCTCAAGCTCGGCGACCGCGTGCAGCAAAAGGAAGTGATCGGCTACGTCGGCTCGACCGGCCTCGCGACCGGCCCGCACCTGGACTACCGCGTGCGCCGCGGCGGGACGTGGGTTAATCCGGTGAAGGAAGCCTTCCCCCGCGCCGAGCGGCTTCCGGAGCAGTACGCGGCGAGCTTCGCGGAATACCGCACCTGGCTCGACGGGCAGGCCTTCACGCCGCTGGCCAATCTCGCCTCGGCGCGCTAGCGCCGCGCGTCACCCCCCGTATTTCGACTTGATGTACTCGTAGAGCGGGCTGAGCACGTTGATCGCGCCCGGCCGCGAATTCTGCGAGATCAGCGCCCATCCCGAATCCTCGGAGTCGGCCAGCGTATAGAAATAGACCCGATCGGTCTCGAGCACGCCGGAGATGTGCGTCATCGTGTTGGCCCACCAGTCCTTGTGGAGGGCGGGATCCTGCACTCCGGACTCCGTGACCAGAATCTGCCGGTTGGTCCCGGCGAGGTACCCCTCGGGATCGTCGCTATAGAGGTGCGCGGCGCGGTAATCGCACCAGCTGTCGGCCCCCGCGTCGGTCATCTGATAGAAGTAGGTCAGCCCTCCGGAGGTGCCGGTCGGGGCGGCCGCGGCCACGCGGTAGGCCGGGTTGATCCCCTTGATGGTCTCGTAGGCGGGTTTCAGGTATTGCTCGACATAGTCCGACGCCGACAGGACGACGGGCTCGTTGAGAATCTCGTAGCAGAACAACCCCGGCGCGCGCTCGACCGCCTGTTGCACCAGGTCCGGCCACTCCGACGGGTCGGGAATCGGGTCGTCGTAATCACTGACGAGCCCGATGTACTCCGCGTTGAAAGCGCTCAGGTACGGTCCCGCCAGATCGCTGTGGAGGCCGAGGGTCATGCGGACCCTCTGGACACCGAGCTGCTGCAGGGCCTCGATCTGGGCGCTGCCGAGCTCGTCGGGAAAGGGGTGCACGTTCAACCCCCAGAGCTGCTCCTCCCCATGATTGAGCAGGTTGAGCAAGTCGGTGCTGCATCCCGCCAACGCCGTCCCGGCCGCCGCGATCGCGGCCCTCTTGAGAAATTCCCTGCGATCCATTCGCGGTATTCTATCAGGCTGCTGAAAAACTCGAAACGGGCAGGCTGATCAAAAAGCTCCGGATGCAAGGCCTGCGAAAACCCGAGGAATGAGGCGTGCCGGTGCACGCCGCTGTGACGAGGGGTGAGCGTAACGCAGCAGATGGGCTTTTTCAGCAGCCTGCTATGCAATCGGCGGCGCGCGTCGACGTGACGGGCGTCACCGCCGGTTGACAGCGCCGCCGGGACCGGTGCAGGGTACCGTCATGGACACCCCCGGGCTTACGCGCGACCACGAGCGCTGCCTTCACGACCACGCCGGACACCCGTGCGCTGCCGGCCACGACCACGGCCATGGTGACGGCAGCCCGGCCTCCCGGCTGCGGCTGGCCATCCCGTTGACGTTGGCGGTGTTCGTCATCGAGCTGGCCGGCGGCGTCTGGACCTCCTCCCTGGCGCTGCTCTCCGACTCGCTCCATGTCCTGTTCGACGCGACCGCCCTCGGCCTTTCCTACGCGGCGATCGTGCTCTCGGCACGGCCGGCAAGCGACCGCCACTCCTACGGGCTGCATCGGGGCGAGATCATCGCGGCCCTGGCCAACGGGCTCACGGTTGGCATCGTCGCCCTCTGGATCTTCTTCGAAGCCTGGGAACGGCTCTCCCATCCGCGCGAGATCCGCGTTGTCGGGATGATGGCCGTCGCCGCGGCGGGGCTGGTCGCGAACGCAATCGTAGCGCGACTTCTGCACGGGCACCACCACGACGACCTCAACGTGCGCGGCGCCTACCTGCACGTGATTGGCGACCTGCTGGCCTCGGCGGCGGTGATCGCCGGCGGCGCGGTGATCTGGGCCACCGGCTGGACACTCATCGACCCGATCCTCGGCTTCACGATCGGCCTGCTGCTGCTCTGGGGGTCCGGACGGCTCGTTCGGGAGTCGCTCCACGTGCTCATGGAGGGCGTCCCGGTCGGGCTGACCGTCGAGGGGGTCGCAGCCGCCGTCCTCGCCGTGCCGGGGGTTGCCGACCTGCACCGCGTGCACATCTGGAGCCTCTGCTCGCACATCCGGGCGCTTTCGGCGCACCTGGTCGTCGACGGGATCGCCGGCCGCGACGCGCAAGCCGTGCTCGACGACGTCAATGCGCTGCTGCACGAGCGCTTCGGCATCACCCACACGACGTTGCAGTCCGAATGCCGCGGCTGCGCGACGGACGGTCCCTTCTGCACTCCGGTGCATCCCGGGGAGGAGCGCACAGCGAGAATCTAGCGGGCTGCTGAAAAGGCCCGTCCGCGGCATTCCGCTCGCCCCGTCACTTCGTCGCCGGGCCCAGCCAGGGCTGCGCAGCGCCCGCAAGTCCGGGCTGCAGACGGACGGCCTCCCTCAGGTGGCGCTCGGCCGCAGCCCCACGGCCGGAACGCACCAGCGCGATGCCCGCGAAAAGATGGGCCATCGGGTCGGCAGGCTCGAGCCGCAGATAGTCCCTGTAAGCCGCGGCGGCCTCGGCGAAACGCTCCTGCTTGTACAGCGATCCGGCGAGATTGTAGCGCGCGTCGGCAAAATCCGGCCGGATCGCCAGCGCACGTCTGAAGCTGGTTTCGGCGAGTTCCCGACGCCCCAGGGCCTCCTGGGTCGCTCCGATGTTCACGTGCGCCTGCGCATAGCGCGGCCTGATCCGCACCGCCTCGTCCAGGTGACGCAGCGCCTCCTCGTATCTGCGCTGCGTCTGGAACATGGTGCCGAGGTTGAATTGAGCCACGGCCCGTTGCGCGACAAGATCGACGAGCGGCCAGTTCGCCGCCAGGGCTGCGCTCAGGGCCAGGGCCGCCGGCACGAGCAGGCGACGGGGCGAGGCCTCCCGCCGGCTGATCTGTGCAACAGCCGCTCCGGCAAACAGGGCCAGCAGCGGCACCAGCGGGTAGCGGTAGCGCGCAAAGACATAAAAAAGGGCCGTGGACGCCGCGAAGGTCAGCAGGGAGGCGTACAGCAGCCAGAGCCGGCCACGCTGCCCCCAGGTCAGACCGATGCCGAGAACCGCCAGCGGGCAGAGCACGCCAAAACGCCAGACGGCACCGAGGGCGGCGAGCAACGGCGAGTAACTGCGGTGGGTCTCGAGATCGTCGGCATCCGAGATCTCGGCATCGTTCCAGACCATCATCCACTTCCTGAGCATCAGCCGCAGCCAGCGCCCGGGATGCTCGCGAACGAACCCCAGCGCACGGACGGCCCAGTAGCGCGAGACCTCGCCCGGCGAGAGCGTCCGGCCGAGGGCAGCCTCGGCCAGGTCGGTGGCATCGCGGCGCTCGAACTCCGGGCCGGCGTGCGACCAGCGCAGGGGCACGTAGCCGCCATCGGCCGTCTCGCTGTTGCCGATGAACAGGTTCGGGCCAAACTGCGCGGTCGTGAACGTCAGCTCCCCGCCGGCAACCAGATTGCGCACGCCCACGGGCGAGAGGATCAGCAACAGCCCCCCCAGGAAGGCCGCGGCCCAGCCGAGCCGTGTCCGCTCCGGAGCACGGCGGTCGCCGAGGACGACCCAGGCCCCGAGAACCGCCCCCAGCAGCAGGGCGTTTTCGCGCGTCAGCGTGAGCGCGCCGAGCGCCAGGCCCACTCCGGCCCAGCGCACGGGTGTCGGCCGGCTTCGGGCCTGCGCCGCGGACAGCAGCAGCAGGCTCAGGAAGAACAGATCGAGCGCGGACTTCTGAATCAAGCTGTCGAAGAAGATCGCCGGCGGGTAGCACGCCAGCAGCAGGCCGGCGGCCAGGCCGGCGCGCCGGGAGAAGAATTCGCGGCCAGCCAGCGCAATCCACGCGCAGCCGAGCGCGCCGAGCAACGACTGGACGATGCGCACCAGCAGCAGGTCACGGCCGAACAACGAGTAGAGGGCACCGAGAAAATACGGGTAGAGGGGCGCCTGGTAAAAGACGCCGCTGCCGCGCCAGTCCCCGCCGGCAATCTGCCGCGCCCACGCGTCGTAGGCGGCGGCGTCCACGATCAGCGTCGAGAAAAACGGGGCGTCGCGGATTGCGTGGACGTGGACCAGCCGCAACGCGAACGCAACGAGAAAGACGGCCAGCGGCATCATGTCGGCAGAGGCAGCAGCGCCTCCACCGCGGCCTCGAGCTCCGCGTGGTGGTTGATCCCGGCGTCGGGGCGCTCGCCCGGGACGATCGCGCCCGGGGCACGGAAGAGGATGCAGCGCATCCCGGCGCGGCGCGCGCCGGCGAGATCGCGGGAAGGGTTGTCGCCGACATAGAGCGCCCGCTCCGGAGGGACGTGCAGCGCGGCGAGCGCCTTGGCGAAAAGCCGGGGATCGGGCTTCTTGTAGCCGTAGCGCGAGGAGAGCACCCGCACTTCGAAAAGATCGCGCAGTCCGACGAGCGCCAGCTCGGCCTCGGTGAAGACCCACTGGGCGTCGCTGACGAGCCCGACCGCGTAGCGCTCGCGCAGGCGGCGCAGGACCGCCGCGGCATCGGGGAAGAGGCCGAACTGCCGGCGCGAGAGCGAGCGGAAGAGCATCCCCGCGTCGATGATCTTCTCGCGCGAGACCCGGGTCTTGCCGTAGGCCGCAAAGATGTCGCGGAAGACCGCGAAGACGTCGACCTCGGGGTGGCGCTCCGGGCTCGCGGAGAGCTGGAACTCGACCCGCCTGAGGTACTGGCCCCGCAGCTCCTCCGGGGCGATCAGGACGCCGAGGTAGCCAAGGTACTGCGCAAGTGTCCCCCAGATCGCCGGGTCGTGCTCGTCGGTGCGGATGTCGATGAGCGTGCCGTACAGGTCGTAGAGGACCGCGCTGCGGGGCGCGCCGGCCTTCCCTTCGTGCAGCCGCCGGCTCATCGCAAGCCCCCGCGCAGGCAGGCGCGCGCCTCGCGCACCAGGCGCAGGCGATGCTGCCAGTCGAGCCAGCCGTTGCGCGCGATCCTCAGTTCGGTCAGCGCCATGAACAACGGCAAGCGGCGGGTCACGGCACGGAAGGTCCCCGCGCGATCGGGGAAGGCCTCGGCGTAGCGCTCGAGGAAGACGCGGATGAACGGTTCGGCGGCCCAGCCGTTGCCGGTGCGCCAGAGAAAGGCGTGCTTGAGCTCGCCACAGACCATCCCGAGATCCCACGCCGGATCGGCGTGTTTCATCCGCTCCAGATCGATCGCCACGACCTCCCACCCCTCCCCGAAGAGGAAGTTTGTCGGCGTGGCGTCCCCGTGGACGATCGCCTCGCCGACGCGCAGCCGCGAGCGGCCCAGCCAGCGGTCGCGCAGGCGCCGGATCTCGCGCGCGGCACCCTCGTCGAGCACCCCCTGGCGGCGCAGCTTGTCGATCACCCGATCGGCGTAGGCGGAAACCTGGCCGCGATCCGCATCCCGCCCGGTGGACGACGAGCGGTGCAGCGACGCCAGGAAGGCCGCCAGGCCGCGCAGCGCGCGGCGCAACGGCTCGGCGTCGCCACTGGCAGCGCGGAGCAGGAAGTGATCGAGGTCGCAGCCGCGGACGTTCTCCTCGACGACCGCGAGGCCGATCGACTCCTCGCGGCCGAGCGGCCGGACGACGCGGTGCGGCCGGTTGGCGAAACCCAGCTGCTGCAACGCGAGGAGATTCCCGTACTCGCCGAGGATTCGCGCGCGCTTTGCCTCGTCGGGCTCGTCGAGGCGGACGAACTTGCCCACGACCGCCAGCTGACTGCGCTCCTCGCGGTAGCGGTAGACCCGGTGGCAGCTCGAGATCGAATCGACATGGAAGACCGGGTCGTGCACGCCGGCGAAGACGCGCGACCGCAGCACCTCCTGGAGCGGATCGTGCCAGGACAGGGTGCCGAGGTAGCGGGCGTACATGGCGGTCACTATACCGGGGCCGGCAGGGCGGGACAACCGGGCGCCCGGCGCGGCGCACATCCGGTATACTCCCGCCATGGCACGGAAGCACCGTATGCCCCTCGCAGGCGTGGTGAGCCTCGGCTGCTCGAAGAACCTCGTCGACACCGAGTACCTCGTCGGCGGCCTCGGCGCAGGCGGCTGGGGACTCGTCCCCGAGCGCGAGCGCGCGGACCTGCTGCTCGTGAACACCTGCGCCTTTATCGGCCCGGCGGTGGAAGAATCGCACGAGGCCATCGAGGACGCCGTGCGCTGGAAGGCGAAACGCGCCGGGCGGATCGTCGTCGTCGCCGGCTGCATGGTCAACCGCTTCGCGGACGACCTCGCGGCGCGCTACCCCGCGGTCGACCTGCTGCTCGCCCCGAAACAGATCCCGCGCCTGGCGGAGTGGCTGGCGCTCTCCCCGCCGCGGCCGCGGCGGCTCGGGAGCCCCGGCAGGGCGTTTCTCCCCGGAGGAGACCTTGACCGCTCGCTGACCACCGGGCCCTGGGCCTACCTGAAAATTTCCGACGGCTGCAGCAACTGCTGCCACTACTGCCTGATCCCCGCGATCCGCGGGCCGCACGCCAGCCGCACGCGCGCCGCGGTGCTCGACGAGGCACGCGCGCTGATCGACGCCGGCGTGCGCGAGCTGAACCTGGTCGGCCAGGACATCACGCGCTTCGGCGCGGGCAGGAGCGGCGGCGGCCTCGCCGCGCTCGCCCGCGCCGTGGCCGCGCTCCCCGGCGACTTTCGCGTGCGCCTGCTCTACCTGCACCCCGAGCGGGTCGACGAGGAGATCGTCCGGCTCTTCACCGAAACGCCGAAGCTCTGCGCCTATCTCGATATACCCATCCAGCACGCGAGCGGCCGCGTCCTCCGGCGCATGAACCGCCGCTACGCCCGCCGCGACCTGGAGAGACTCTTCTCGACGCTGCGCGCAGAGGTCCCCGGCGTCGCGCTGCGCACCACGGTCATGGTCGGTTACCCGGGCGAAGGGAAGCGCGAGTTTGCCGAGCTCCTGGCATTTCTGCGCGCAAACCCGTTCGAGAACCTCGGCGCGTTCGTCTTTTCGCCGCAGCCGGGAACGAAGGCCGCGACGATGAGCGGCGTGGTCCCCACCGACGAGGCGCAGGAGCGCTACCATGCGGTGATGACGCTGCAGGCCGAACTGGCATCTGACCTCTGGGCGCAACGCATCGGCCTGACGACCGAGGCGCTCCTGCTCGGCCCCGAGCACGGCCGCACGACAATCTGGAATGCCCGCACCCCCTGGCAGGCGCCGGAGGTCGACGGGCAGATCAGGGTGCACGGCCGCGGCGAGGCCGGCACCTGGGTCCCGGTGCGAGTCACCGCCGCCGGCGCCTACGACCTCGAGGGCAGCATCGTCCGGCTTCGATGCCCACTCCCGTAGCCCACTCACTCGCGGGCGCCTGCATTGCCGTGCTGGCGGCCCGACGGCTGCCCGCGGCACGGGCGATGCCGGTCGCGGCAACGATCATGCTCGCGGCGAACCTCCCCGACGTCGACTACGCCGCCGTGGCGCGCGGCCGGGAGTTCATGGAGCAATTCCACCAGGGAGCGGTCCACTCGATCGGTTTCGTCGCGACGGCCACGCTGCCGCTCGCCTTTCTGCTGCGCCGGCGAATCGGGTTTGCACGAGCATGGCTGTTGCTTGCAGCCGCCGGCCTCACCCACCTCCTGCTCGACCTGGTCGTGGTCGATCGCAAGCCGCCGGTCGGCATCCCGTTTCTCTGGCCCCTCGCCGCGGAGCGGTTCCACTCGCCGATCACGCTCTTTCCGGGGATCGACCGCGCCGACGTCCTGAGCCTGAGGAACCTGCACGAATTGCTCGCCGAGTTGGCCTGGGGCTTCACGACCATGCCCCTGCTCCGGCGGATCCCGCTGCTGGCACGGGGCAGGGGAGATGCGCGGGGAGGACAACCGGGTGCCGCCAGACTTCAATGATGGAGGCCAGGGGTGGACGGCGCCTGGCAGATGACGCTCTGCGTCCTGGCGGTGGTCGCCCTCGGCCTTCTCGTCGAGCGACTCTACCGCGAGATCTTCTTCTTCGAAGGCATCCGCCTTGGTGACCGCCTGCACGCCGTGCTCTATGACTGGTGGGCCGGCACCTATGACGCGGGCAAGCTCAAAGTCCAGAAGCACGACACGCGGATGCTGGTCGATCCTCTCGTTGAGCGACTCGAACGCGAATCGGCAAACACACCCGACACTCTCGTCCTCGATGTGGCAACGGGAACCGGACGCCTGCCGATTGCGCTTTTTAGCGATCCACGCTTCGCGGGGCGCGTCATCGGTCTGGACATCTCGGCCGGGATGCTTGCCAGGGCCGCGGCGAAGCTCTCCCCGTTCGGAGGCAGGTCTGTCCTGCTGCACCAACAGGCAGCGCCGCTCCCTTTCCCCGAGGGTTCCGTTGAGGTGGTGACTTGCCTGGAGTCGGTGGAACTTCTGCCTGACCGGGAGGCGCATTTCCGGGAGTTCCTGCGAGTCATGAAGCCCGGAGGCATCCTGTTGATCTCGAGGAACACGGGCGAATGGGGCCGCACCGGCGCTGTCTGCCCGCCCGGACAGTTTGCAGACCAGCTTCTCGCGGCGGGATTTGAACGGATCGAGATCACTCCCTGGTGGGAGCGCTTCGACCTGGTATGGGCCGGGAAGCCGAAACCGCCAGGATCCCGAGGGCAGCCAGTCCCAGCAGATACTCGAAGGCCTGGGTGATCCCGTGGATGCCGATCGACACAATAGTCGCCGGCTCACGGTCGAAGCCCAGCAGAACAAGCGCGCCGGTCATGCCCCCCTCCCAGACCCCGAACTGACCGAGGGCGGGAACGGGGAGGCTGGCGATCAGTTCGGTTGCCGATATTCCGAGGATGAGGTCCCAGAAGTCGGGCTGTCTGCCCGCCGAACCCGCGCCTGCCAGCAATCCCGACATCAGGGCGTAGAGCGAGCCATACTTGGCGAGACGGATCGTCAGCGAAACGGCAAAGGCGGGGAGAAGCTTGCCGGCGGCTCTCGCCTCGTCCATGGCCGCGGCGAGGGTATCGAGTCTCGCGGCAAACGCTTGCCGGCGGCTGCGCGCGGCGGGGGCCGGAGCGGGCGCTCCCGCGTGGACGATCCGGGAGATCGCGTGCGTGATCGATCCGAGCTCGGACAGAACGACGGCCGCCCCGACGAAAAAGACGACCGCGAAGGTGATGACCCAGCCGAGGGGAAGCTTCGACTGGAGCGCCGGGGAGACGGCGTCGAGGCGCACCAGCGCCGCCAGCGCCAGCAGGGGACCGAGTGTCACAAAGTCGAAAACGAACGAGAGCAGGAAGGTCGCGGCGGCCGACTCGGGCCCGACCCGGTGCCGGCGGACGAGCAGGTAGACATAGGATCCCAGGGATGCGAGTCTCCCCGGCACGAGATCGCCCAGGCTGTTCTGCACCGTCGTTACGAGCAGGATCGAAGCAAGACCCGGCCGCGGCGGAGCGAGCAGCATCCGGAAGCGGACGGCCCGAAGCCAGATGCCGGCGAGGCTCAGAAGCGCGTAGGTCGCCAGAGCCGGCCTTGATGCCCGGGTGACGCTGGCCACGAGATCGATCCAGGGGATCCCGCGCATCAGAAGCAGCAGGATCGTGGCCGAGACGGCCACCGGGAGCAGGATGCCGGCGAACTTTCCGGAACGCATGGCTTCAGGGAGCCGCGGGGCGATCCGCGGCGCCCAGCAGTGGCGCGAGCGCGCCGTACCAGGTGTCCGCCAGGGCCCGGTACCCCTCCTCGCTCGGGTGGATGTCGGGCAACCACTCGGGGTGGACGGCGAAGAGACGGTAGTTGTCGACGAGCGGCATCTGACGCCGTCGGGCGATCTCCCCGATCGCGGGATTGATCTCCGTGGCGACCCGGGCGCTGGACCTCGCATCAAAATGGCCCGCGATCTCCACGGGGACGGGGGGGATCGTCGCCAACAGCACTCGGGGAGAGGAGCCGTCCGGATTGCGATGGCCCGAAACGAGGTCGAGAATCGATTCGAGGTTCTCGCTGAACCGGCCGACGGCTGTCGCGTCTCCGTCGATACGCACGTCATTGGTCCCGAGTTGCAGCAGGACCCAGCGCGGGTTGGTCCGCTCGATGATCCGCGACCGCTTCAGAAAAATCAGGTACTCGCCGGTGGTGTTCCCCTTCTCGCCGGCGTTGACCACCCGGAGCCGGTACCCCGCCTCGTCCAGACGCTGCTGCAGAAACCGGGGATAGCTGTCCGCGGTGATGCTGTCTCCGGCACAGAGCACGACGGGTAGTGCCGACACCGCCGGCGGTTCCTTCCGGCAGCCGGCAAACGGCAACGCCAGCACGAACGCGACTGCCCAAGCCTGACGTGTGCGCCTGCCGCGCACGGAATCCCTGTCCACGCCTTGCAGTATAGCGGTTCGCTACCAACCAGGGACGCACCGGATTTCACGACGAACTCACACAAGAGTGGCCCGCATTTCGCAGTCACGGTCTGGGCGCAGGGGTGGCGCGGAGGGGAGTTCTCCAGCGAAGACGGTTTGCATTTCCCGGGGTGGCATAGTACAAACGACGGGTTTCCCATGGAAAAACAGGCATGTGCGGCATAGCGGGGATCCTGGGAGTCGGCGCGGCCTACCGCGTCGAGCAGTCCGAGCTGCAGCGGATGTGCGACGCCATACGCCACCGTGGTCCGGACGACCAGGGCTACCACCTCGAGGGTCCCGTCGGCCTCGGCATGCGCCGCCTCAGCATCATCGACATCGCCGGCGGACACCAGCCGATGAGCAACGAGGAAAAGACCGTCTGGGTGGTCTTCAACGGCGAGATCTACAATTTCCTCGAACTCCGAGCCGAGTTGGAAACCCTGGGCCACCGTTTCCAAAGCCACAGCGACACCGAGGTCATCGTCCACGGCTACGAAGAGTGGGGCGAAGAGTGCGTCACACACCTGCGGGGGATGTTCGGGATCGCGCTCTGGGACGCTCGCGAGAAGAAGCTCCTGCTCATGCGCGACTGGGTCGGCATCAAGCCGCTGCACTGGTACCTCGACGACGAGAAGCTCCTGTTCGGCTCCGAGATCAAGTCCATCCTCGCCTGCCGGGGCGTCTCGCGCGAGATCGACCGTGAGGCCCTCGACCGCTACCTGACTTACGAGTACATTCCCGCGCCCGCCTCCATCTTCCGCAAGATCAGGAAGCTGCCGCCGGGACACATCCTCACGTGGCAGCACGGCAACGCAACCATCCGCTCCTACTGGGATTTCCCGGTCGAGCCCGAGCGCGCGGAACAAGACGGCTTCGACGCGGACGAGTGCGCGCGGCAGCTCCTCGATCTGCTGCGCGAATCCGTCAGACTCCAGATGGTGAGCGACGTGCCCCTCGGCGCGTTCCTCAGCGGCGGCATCGACTCCAGCGCCGTCGTGGCCCTGATGAGCCAGATCTCGGACCGCCCCGTCAAGACCTTCTCGATCGGCTTCAAGGAGCAGTCCTACGACGAGCTGGCGTACGCCCGGCTCGTCGCCGAGCGTTTCGGCA
>CAZEOK010000048.1:0-22285 GCA_964513745.1 uncultured bacterium | reverse complement strand
TCAGCAAAAGCTTCAGCACCATGTACCGGCACAAGAAGCAGACCGGCGGGGCCGGCCAGTTCGCCGAGGTGCACCTGCGGATAGATCCACTGGCGCGCGGGGCGGGCTTCGAGTACGCCTGGGAGGTATTTGGCGGGGCGATCTCCACATCGTTCAAGCCGTCCGTCGAGAAGGGGATCATGTCGGTCATGGAGCAGGGCGTCATCGCCGGCTATCCGGTGGTTGACGTCAAAGCGGCCGTCACCGACGGCAAGGAACACCCCGTGGATTCCAAGGACGTCGCTTTCCAGGTTGCCGGCCGCGAAGCCTTCAAGCTCGCGGTGCAGGGTGCGGGTCCGAAACTGCTGGAGCCCATCATGGCACTTGAAATCACGATTCCCGAGGAGTTCGTCGGCGACGTCATCGGCGACCTCAACTCCCGCCGCGGCAGAATCTCCGGCGTCGAGGGCGCGGGCGGGCGCCAGCGCGTCGCCGCCAAGGCGCCTCTGGCGGAGATACTGCGGTACGCCACGGACCTGACATCGATGACCGGCGGGCGCGGTCAGTTCACGATGGTGCTCGACCATTACGAGGAAGTTCCGGCGCAGAACGCGGAGAAGATCATCGCTGCTTCGCGCAGGGAGTCGGATGAGGAGAAGAAAGCCTAACAATCTTCTTGACTTCCGTGTCGCCGGTCGGCAGAATTTCCGCCGAAATGCCGGCCCGCCGGCGATCGGATGTTCGAGGAGGAGCGACCGCATGACTAAAGCCGACATCGTCAACTCCCTGTACGAGAAGATCGGGCTCTCCAAGAAGGAGACGGCACACATCGTCGAAGTGGTGCTCGAAACGATCAAGCAGAATCTCGAGCAGGGCGAAAAGATCAAACTGGCCGGGTTCGGAAACTTCGTGGTCCGCCGCAAGGTGGCACGCAAGGGCCGCAACCCCAAGACGGGTGAGGAGATCGAGATCTCGCGGCGCCGGGTCGTGACCTTCCGACCGAGTCAGATACTGCGCAAGGTCGCCAACCCCTGAGCGTGGCACCATGAAGCCTGAGGCCGCCATTCCGGACAAGATGTTTTTCCGCATCGGCGAGGTTTCGGAGATCACCGGCGTCAAGCCGTACGTGCTGCGCTACTGGGAGTCGGAGTTCCGGCTGCTGCGGCCGAACAAGAACAAGTCCGGGCAGCGCGTCTACCGGCGGCGCGACGTGGAGACCGCCCTTGAGATCAAAGACCTGCTGCACCAGCGAAAATTCACCATCGCAGGCGCGAAGAAGTGGCTCAACGGCGAGGGGAAAGCGCCCGTCGCGGAGCGCCAGATGGAGCTCGGTTTCGAAGCAGCCGACCGCGCGGCCGTGCTCAGGCGGATACGCGAAGGGTTGGCATCTCTCGAAAAGATGTTAGACTAGCACTGTCGGGGCGTAGCGCAGCCTGGTAGCGTACCTGAATGGGGTTCAGGTGGTCGGAGGTTCAAATCCTCTCGCCCCGACCAGTTTTACACTCCCCACCGGATGATTCGAGTCTTGCCGCATGAGTGATTTCGCCACAGCCCGGCGCCGGATGGTCGAAACCCAGCTGGTCGCTCGGGGCGTGTGCGACCCCGAGGTGCTTCGCGCTCTCGGCCGGGTTCCCCGTCACCTCTTCGTCGACCAGGCCCTGCGCGACCGTGCCTACAGCGACAGTGCGCTGCCCATCGGGCACGGGCAGACGATTTCCCAACCGCTCATGGTCGCGGCGATGACGCAGGCGCTGCAGCTTGAGGGCGGCGAGAAGGTGCTGGAAATCGGCACCGGCTCGGGGTACCAGACGGCGGTCCTGGCGGAGATCGCCGAACGGGTCTTCTCGGTCGAGCGCCTCGCGGCCCTGTACCGGCGCGCGCGCGCCCTCCTCGACAAGCTCGGCTACCACCGCGTCGTCCTCCGTCACGGCGACGGCACCCTCGGCTGGCGGGATCACGCACCCTACGACGCGGTTGTGGTTACGGCGGGCGCCCCGCACGTCCCCGCGGAGCTGCTCGATCAGCTGGTGACCGGGGGACGGCTCGTCATCCCGGTGGGCGATCGTCGGCAGCAGAGCCTGCTGCGCATCACACGACACGCGGACGGCGACCGGTGCGAAGAGCTCGGTGGCTGCGTCTTCGTCAGTCTTGTCGGCAGCGACGGCTGGTCGCAGGAAGCGGGCGTCGAGCCTTCCTGAGAACCTTCCGGAGCATATGGCATAGCGTCCCACGCCGCGATATACTGGCTCCACGATGGAGGACGGCACGGTTCCTGACCAGGCACACGATCGGGTGCTCGTCGTCGACGACGACGACGATATCCGCGAACTCCTGTCGCTGACCCTGCGGCACGAGGGCCTGGAGGTGGTTGCGGTGCGTTCGGGCGCCGCGGCCCTTGTCGCCTTGCGGGAGAGTGGCCCGATCGCGGCCCTGATCGATTTCCAGCTCCCGGACATGAGCGGGCTCGAGCTGATCCGTCTCGCCCGCGCAGCCGATCCCGACCTGGCCTGTATCGCCGTCACCGGGCAGGGGAACGAGCGTGTCGCCGTCGAGATCATGAAGGCCGGGGCGGCGGACTACCTCGTCAAGCCCTTCGAGACGGGGGAGATCGCGGCCGCGGTGCGCCGGGCGATCGAGGACCGCCGGTTCCGCGCCAGTCGTCTCTACCGCAACCTTACCGGGGATCTGGCCGCCAAGAACGACCTGCTCGAGAAACGCATGGGACAACTCAACCGCCGCATGGTCGAGATGAGCACCCTGTATGAAGCGGCCAGGATTCTCACCTCGCAGCTCGCCCTGAGCGACGTGTTGGCAACCGTCCTGCGTCTCGCCGGTGAGCTTTTTCAGTCAGCGGCATCGTCGGTGCGACTCCTTGACGACTCCGGGAGACGCCTCGAGCTTGCGGCTCACGCCGGTCTCGGGGAAGACTACTGCCAGCGCGGCCCGGTACCGCTCGGGACGTCCGCCGCTGGACGCGCAGCCCTCTCGGGCGAACCGGTGCATGTCCACGACGTGCGCAGTGACGACGTTTATCTCAAGGGGGAACAGCTTGTTCGCGAGGGCCTGCGTTCACTGCTGTGCCTGCCGCTGCTCGTGCGCGGTCGCTGCATCGGCGTCATGACCCTCTATCACCGGCACCCGCGGACCTACGAGGCCGAGGAGCTGCGCTTTCTCTCGACGTTCGCGGGCACCGTCTCCATCGCCGTGGACAACGCCCGCCTCTACGGCGAACAGTCCCGCCTGGCGATCACCGACGGACTCACGGGGCTCTACAACCACAAGCACTTTCACGAGGCTCTGGCCGCGGAATTCGGACGCGCCCGCCGCTACGGGCAGCCGCTTTCGGTCGTCCTCGTGGACATCGATTTCTTCAAAGTCTACAACGACTCCTGGGGTCACCAGGCGGGGGACGCGCTTCTGCGGACCCTTTCCGGCATTTTCAAGGCGGCCGCACGCGAGAACGATCTGGTCGCCCGCTACGGCGGCGAGGAGTTCGCCTTCGTGCTGCCACAGACCGACAAGCGCCAGGCGACGGCGCTCGCCAAACGCCTGTGCCGCACGGTGGAGCGGCATCGCTGCGAGGGCGAGGAAGTGCTCCCGGGCAGACGCCTTACCGTCAGCATCGGCGTTGCGGCGTACCCGGAGGACGCCACGAACGCCACCGACCTGATCGGTCGCGCCGACCTGGCCCTGTACCGGGCGAAGAACCTCGGCCGTAACCAGGTTCAGTCCTGGCTCGCACCCCACTAGCATGGCGCCACTGCGCTCGACGCTCTTCCGCAGCCTGCAGTGGCGGGTCTCCCTGTTCCTCGCCGGCTCGCTCTGTGCCGTGATCGCCGTATTCGCCGTGGTGTTCCTGCGGGTGCTCGACCGCCAGGGGCAACGCGAGGCGGCAGCCCACACCGGGGTGCTTGTCGAGACCCTGCGCCGCGGCCTCAGCCAGGCGATGCGCACCAGGGACCGCTCCCTCATCGAGCGCTCGCTGGTCGAGGCGGTGCGCACACCGGAGCTGCTCGAGGTGGTCATCGCCGACGCCGCCGGCACGGTGCGCTTCTCCTCCGACCCCGCGCTCATCGGCCGACAGCTCCCGGGGCTCGTCTACGGCGGTCTCGATGCGGCACGGCCCTGGTCGGTGATCGCGGGCGGCGCCGGCCGCCCCGAGGCCATGTATCGCACCGGGACGATTCGCAGCGAGGAGAGTTGCCGTGAGTGCCATGCCGCCGGGGAGGACATCCTCGGCACCATCGGGCTGGGCGTCTCGCTGGCATCGACGCGGGAATTGCACGCGCTGACCCGCAGCCTGTTCCTGGGGATTGCCGCCTGCGTGGTTCTGGCGCTGTTCGCCCTCAACAGCCTGTTCTTTTCCCGCTACGTGCTCGGGCCCGTCGGTGCACTCCTGGATCGCTTTCGGACCGCCGGGACCGGCAATCTCGACGGCGCGGCAGCGGCAGAGCGGCCCGTGCGCGACGAAATCGATCTGCTCCACCACCAGTTCGACCGGATGCTCGACGATCTGCGCCGCGCACACGCGGTCGAAGTCGCAGCCGAACGCGAGTTGGTCGCGGTGCAGCGCGACGAGCGGTATCGCGGCGAACTCGAGAGCGTCAACGCACTGCTGACCAGCAGGATCGCCGAGCTCGACGAGGCCAACGACAGCATCAACAGACTCGCCCTCCAGCTCGAGGAGAGGAACCAGTCGCTCGAGAAGGCCGTCAAGAACATCTCGGCTCTCAACCGGGTCGGGGTCGCACTCTCCTCTGAACTGGACATCGACCGGCTCGTGCAGCTGCTCATCAACATCTCCGTCAAGGGACTTCGGGTCGAGTACGGCTCGATCCTGCTCTACGACGAGCAGCGTGCGCAGCTCGTCGTGCACGCCTCGAGCGGGCTGCCCGTAGATCTCGACACCACGATCTCGGTCGCCCCCGGCGAAAGCGTCTCCGGGACCGTCGCCAGCAGCGGGCAGCCGCTGCTGATCAGGAAAGTCGACGGAACGCAGGGCATCAAGGAGCACAGCCGCTACGGCTTTACGCGCCGCTCGGTGCTGTGCGTGCCGATCAAGATGAAGGACAGGGTCCTCGGCACGATCGAGCTCACGAATCGGCGGGGAGCCGAGAGCTTCTCGCTGGACGACCTCGAAATGCTCCAATCCATAGCCAACCAGGCCGCGGTTGCGCTCGAGAACGCCAAACTGTACCACGACGTGCAGCGCAGCTACCTCGAGACGGTGCTCGCCCTGGTCCAGGCGGTCGAGGAGAAAGACCGGTACACTCGAGGCCACTCAGAGCGGGTGACGACCTTCAGCGTCAAGATAGCTGGGGCGATGGGGCTGCCCCAGCGGCAGGTCCGGATGGTCCAGTACGCCGGGGTGCTCCACGACATCGGCAAGATCGGCATCGACCTGGCGATCATCAACAAGAGCGGGCGCCTCACCCCCGAGGAGTTCACCGTGGTCAGGAACCATCCCCTGATCGGCGAGCGCATCATCAGGCCGATCGGCTTTCTCGCGGACGCGCTGCCGGCGATCGCCCAGCACCATGAGCGCTTCGACGGCTGCGGCTACCCCCTCGGCATCTCGGGCGACCAGATGGCGATCGAAGCCAGGATTCTCGCCGTCGCTGATGCCTACGACGCGATGATCACCGAGCGGCCTTACCGAAAGCCGCTGGCGAAGTGCGATGCGATCGCCGAACTGCAGCGCTGCTCGGGTTCGCAGTTCGATCCAACGGTGGTTGAACATTTCGTCGAGATACTCCATAATGACTCGGAGATACACCGTTTGGAAGTTGAGGCTTCGACAGTCGGGACGTAGCGCAGTCTGGTAGCGCACCGGTTTCGGGAACCGGGGGCCGGAGGTTCAAATCCTCTCGTCCCGACCACATTCTACGACAGGGGAGGCGGGATGACCGAGAGACTCAAGAAGCTGATACGCGACATCCCCGATTTTCCCAAGCCGGGGATCAACTTCAAGGATCTGACGCCGCTGCTGCGCGATCCGGCCGGCTTCGGCAAGGCGGTTGATCTGGTCGCCGCGCGGTACGTCGGCAAGAAGATAGACGTCGTGGTCGGCGTCGAGGCGCGCGGCTTTGTCATCGGCGCGGCGCTGGCGTATCGCCTCGGGGCGGGCGTCATTCTCATCCGCAAGCCCGGGAAGCTCCCCTACAAGACGCACCGCACCATCTACGAGCTCGAGTACGGGACGGACACCCTCGAGATCCACCAGGACTCCATCACCCCCGGCCAGCGCGTGGTAATCGCTGACGACCTTCTCGCGACGGGGGGGACCGTCGGCGCCGCGATCAAGCTGGTCGAGCAGCAGGGCGGCTCGATCGTGGAGTGCGCCTTCCTCGTGGAGTTGCTCTTCCTCAACGGCCGGGAAAAGGTCGGACACCCGGTCTTCTCGCTCATCCAGTACTGACCTCGGGGGGAGGATCGCTATAAAGGCGACGCAGGATCGAGCCGAGACAAGGCGCGCGACGAATGACGGCCGAGGCGTACGAGAGTACGCCGCAGGACGGCAGGAGGAGTGCAACGCAGTCGCAGGCCGATACCGCGCCGCCGTCACGAGAGCCCCCGTAGCTCAGGTGGATAGAGCGGCAGATTCCTAATCTGTAGGCCGCGTGTTCGAGTCACGCCGGGGGCACCAGGCAGAGCAACGAAACTAAGGTGACGAGACGCCACGATGATTGACCTGCACACCCACACGCTCTTTTCCGACGGCGAGCTGGTTCCCGCCGAGCTGGTGCGGCGCGCGGACCGGCTCGGCTACCGCTGGCTGGCGATCACTGACCACGTCGACGGCTCGACGCTGGAGAACGCCATCCGCGGCGCGGTCGCCGCAGCCGCGGAGGTCGAGCGCTACTGGAAGATCCGTGTCCTCCCCGGCGCTGAGCTGACCCACAACCCGCCGGAG
Organism: uncultured bacterium; assembly: GCA_964513745.1. GTDB lineage: Bacteria > JAUVQV01 > JAUVQV01 > JAUVQV01 > DATDCY01 > DATDCY01. Next base: position 15,393 of record CAZEOK010000048.1, on the reverse strand, counting down.
CTATTGCCCGAGCTGATCCGCGAAGCCAGGCGCCTGGGCGCGAAGGTGGTCGTCGTGCACGGGGAGACCATCGTCGAGCCCGTCCCCGAGGGGACGAACGCGATGGCGATCGCCGGCGGGTGCGACATCCTGGCGCACCCGGGACTGATCACGGCCAAAGATGCTCGTCAGGCGGCGCGGCGGGGGGTGACCCTCGAGATATCGGCGAGGCGGGGACACTGCCTTGCGAACGGGCACGTCGTCGCGGCCGCGCTGGCCGCAGGGGCGAGCCTGATGGTCAACAGCGACGCCCACAGCCCGGGTGACCTGATCGCCCGGGAAGCCGCGGCGAGGGTCGCCCGCGGCGCCGGGCTCGCGGAGCGGTCGATGGCTGGCCTGTTCCGCGACGCGGAGCGACTCGCGGTCAGGCTCGCGTCGCGGAACTGAAGCTAGGGGAAGGGAGCACGACCAACGATGGCAGGGCAAAAGATCTCACGCAAGAAGCTCCTCCAGGAGCCCGACGAATTTCTCAGCCTCTCGCAGCGGGTAGTCATCTGGACGCACGAGAACAGGGACCGCGCCCTGCTGATCGCCGGCGCGGCCGCTGCGGCCGTTCTGGTGGTGGTCGGCGTCAAGGCCTACATCGAGCGGTCGCGGGAACAGCGCACCGCCGCGGTCGCCGCGGCAGTCACCCGCTACACCGGTGCCTCCGGCGGCCCAATACCCGCTGATCTGCGGCACGAGCTTGCCGGTCTCGCGGATCGCTACGCCGGATCGCCCGAGGGTGCCGTCGCACGGTTTTTCCAGGCGGGTGCCCTTGCCGCGGGCGGCGAAGCCGATAAGGCCCGGGAGGTCTATGCCGCGCTGTCGGCGTCCAACGCGGCAAGCGGCGACATCGGCGTCCTGGCCCGGGTGGCGCTAGCCTATCTCGATCTCGCCAGCGGTGCTCCCGATACCGCACTCCCGGCTTTTCAGGATCTGCTCAAGGTCCAGGGCGCCCCGGTCCCCCGCGCGCAGATCATGATGGAGATCGCCGGGATCCACGAGAAGAGCGGTCGCGCGGTTGAAGCCCGTCGCGTCTACCAGAATCTGATCGAGGAGTACCCCGACGGTTCGTGGGTCGCGCCGGCGAAGGAGAGGCTGCATCGGCTGCCCGGGGGGACGTCGGCATCGTGACGTCGGCAGCTCTGCTGTCGGGCAACGAGGCTATCGCACGCGGGGCCTGGGAGGCGGGCGTGGATTTCGCCACCGGCTACCCCGGCACGCCGAGCACGGAGATCCTCGAGGTTCTCTCCACGCTCCCCGGTCCGCGCTGCCAGTGGTCGGTGAACGAAAAGGTCGCGCTGGAAGTGGGCGCCGGCGCGGCGTGGTCCGGCGCCCGGGTTCTCGTCGCGATGAAGCACGTCGGCGTCAACGTCGCGGCCGATCCCTTGTTCACCCTCTCCTACACGGGGGTGCGCGGCGGGCTGGTCCTCGTGTCCGCCGACGATCCCCAGCAGTTTTCCAGCCAGAACGAGCAGGACAACCGCCATTACGCGCGTTTCGCCAAGGTGCCGATGCTGGAGCCTGCCGACAGCCAGGAGGCACGCGATTTCACGATGCGCGGTTTTGCGTTGAGCGAAGAGTACGACACGCCGGTCATGCTCCGCAGCGTGACGAGGCTGTCGCACGCCAAAGGGCGGGTCAGCCACGGAGACCGCGCAGCCTCCCCGGTCGAGAAGCGGTTCGTGCGCGAGTTGGAGAAGCTCGTGATGGTGCCGGAGTACGGCCGCCGGCGCCACCGCCTCGTCGAGCAGCGCACCTTGCGTCTCGCCGAGCTCGCCGAGACGAGCGATCTGAACCGGGAGATCCCGGGGGACCCCGGCGAGCCGGGCGTCATCGCCGCCGGCATCGCCTACCAGTATGCGCGCGAGGCCTTCCCGCACGCCTCGTTCCTGAAGATCGGCATGACCTGGCCGCTGCCCCGCAGGCGGATCGAGGAGTTCGCCGCCCGCCACACGCGCGTGATCGTCGTTGAGGAGCTCGATCCGTTCATCGAGGAGCAGGTCCGCTCCTGGGGGATCGCCGTCGAAGGCGCCGCAGCGCGCTCCCTGGTCGGGGAGCTCAACCCGACGCTCGTCGCCGAGGCCTGGGGCGCCGGCTCAAAGCCGGCCGTCGCCACCTGTCCGTCCGATCTTCCCGGCCGCCCCCCCGTGCTCTGCCCGGGCTGCCCGCACCGCGGCATCTTCTCGCTGTTGAAGACGCGTCGCGTCGTGGTCGCGGGCGACATCGGCTGCTACACGCTGGCGGCGCTGCCGCCGCTCTCGGCCCTCGACACCTGTCTGTGCATGGGTGCCAGCCTCGGGGTCGCCCACGGCATCGAGCGCGGCCTGCCGGCCGGCGAGCGCCGCCAGGTGGTTGCCGTCATCGGCGACTCGACCTTTTTCCATTCGGGCCTGACGCCGCTGGTCGATCTGGTCTACAACCGCGCGCACACGCTGACGATCGTGCTGGACAACCGGACCACCGCCATGACCGGGCGGCAGGATCATCCCGGCACCGGACGGACGCTTGCCGGCGAGCCGAGCCCCGAGGTCTCGATCGCGGCCATCGGCCGCGCCATGGGCATACCCGAGGTGGTGCAGACCGACGCCTACGACTTGACGCGCCTCGGCGCCGAGCTCGACCGTCTGCTCGCGGCACCTGGACCGGCCTTGCTCGTGAACCGCGGCCCCTGCGTGCTGCTCACGCGCGCGCCGCACGGCCCCGTGCTCGTCGTCGACCAGGGCAGGTGCGATGGTTGCCGCCGCTGCCTCGTCGTTGCCTGCCCGGCGCTCTCGCTCTCCGGTGCCGGCAAGCAGGCGCGTGCCGTTGTCGACGCGACCCTCTGCACGGGCTGCGGGGTCTGCGCCGCGCACTGCGACCGCGAGGCATTCTCCCCCGTGTCCGGAGGGGCGGGGTGAGCGCGGTCACCAACGTGCTGCTGGCAGGTGTCGGCGGGCAGGGCGTGCTCCTCGGCAGCGAAGTCCTCGCGGCGGTCGCGGCCCTGGCCGGCAACGAGGTCAAGAAGAGCGAGGTCCACGGCATGGCCCAGCGCGGTGGCAGCGTGGTTTCGCACCTGCGCTACGGGGCGGAGGTCTTCTCGCCGCTCATTCCCCGGGGCGCTGCCGACTTCCTCGTCTCCTTCGAGCGGCTCGAGACCCTGCGCTACCTCGATTTTCTCAACGCCGGCTCGGTGGTGCTCGTGAACAACCAGCAGATCATCCCGTTGCCGGTTGGCATAGGCAAGGCCGAGTATCCCGCGGACATCGAGGATCGCCTGCGGGCGACGGGCGTGCGCGCAGGCTTTGTGGAAGGGCACGCCATCGCGCTGGCCGCCGGCAACGCCAAGGCGGTAAACACCGTGATCCTCGGCGCGCTCTCGTCGATCATGCCCTTCGAAACGGCACTCTGGGAGGAGGCCCTTCACCGCCAGATCCCCGATCGCCTCCTCGATCTCAACCTGCGCGCGTTCACCCTCGGGCGGGGCGCGTTGACACCTCCCGGCGCCATGTCTACCATCCAACAAGCAGCGGAGGAAGAAACGGATGCAGCCGACCTGTTCAACCCACCCGAACGACACGCTCCCCCGTCCCGATCTCGAGCGTCTCCAGCTCGAGCGGTTGCGCGCCACGGTCCGCCGCGTAAGCGAGGCCGTGCCCTTCTACCGCGACAAGTTTCGCGCCGCGGGCATCACGGCTGACGACCTGCGCAGCCTCGACGACGTTCGCCGGCTGCCGTTCACAACGAAGCAGGATCTGCGCGACCACTATCCGTTCGGGCTCTTCGCGGTCCCGCTGGCCGACGTGGCGCGCATCCACGCCTCCTCCGGGACGACCGGCAAGATGACCGTGGTCGGCTACACGCTACGCGACATCGACACCTGGGCCCAGATGTGCGCCCGCTCGCTCGGATGCGCCGGCGTGCAGCGCGGTGATATCGTTCACAACGCCTACGGCTACGGTCTGTTCACCGGCGGGCTCGGCGTGCACTATGGCGCCGAGAAGCTCGGCGCGACGGTCATCCCGATCTCGGGGGGCAACACCAAGCGCCAGATCATGATCCTCCAGGATTTCGGCGCCACCGTGCTCACCTGCACGCCCTCGTACGCGTTGAACTTGGCCGAGACGATGCGGGAACTCGGCGTCGAGCCGGCCTCCCTGAGGCTGCGCGTCGGCATCTTCGGGGCGGAGCCCTGGTCGGAGGCGATGCGCCGCGAGATCGAGAAGCAGCTGAACCTCGTCGCGCTCGACATCTACGGCCTCTCCGAGGTGATGGGACCGGGCGTGGCCATGGAGTGCCTGAACAAGAGCGGCCCGCACGTCTTCGAGGACCACTTCCTCGCCGAGGTCGTCGACCCGGACACGGGCGAGCCGCTGCCCCCGGGCCAGCGCGGCGAGCTGGTCTTCACCTCGCTGACTAAGGAGGCGTTCCCGGTGATCCGCTACCGGACGCGGGACATCACCGCGCTGGACACCGCCCCCTGCGGCTGCGGCCGCACACTCGCCCGCATGGTGCGCGTCACCGGCCGCACCGACGACATGCTGATCATCCGCGGGGTCAACGTCTTCCCCTCGCAGATCGAGAGCCTCCTCGTCGGCCTGCCGGGGGTCGAGCCGCACTACCAGCTCATCGTCGACCGCGTCGGCCAGATGGACACCCTCGAGGTGCAGGTCGAGATGACCGAGGGGATCTTCAGCGACGAGGTCAAGAAGCTCGAGTCGCTGGCGCGGCGGATCGAGAACGACATCAAGGACTATTTCGGCGTCACCGCGAAGGTCAAGCTGGTCGAGCCCAAGTCGATCCAGCGCAGCGAGGGCAAGGCCAGGCGGGTCATCGACAACCGGAAAATGTAACTGCGACGATTGGGAAAAGACTCGACACGGCTGGAGTATCGACTTGATACGGTAGCGGGACAGATTTCAAATCTGTCCCGCAACGAGGAGACGTGACGATGAAGGTCGAGCAGATTTCCGTGTTCCTCGAAAACAAGTCCGGGAGGCTCTCGGAGGTGACCCGGATCCTCGGCGACGGGGGGATCAACCTGCGCGCGCTGACGCTGGCCGACACCACCGACTTCGGCATCCTGCGGCTGATCGTCAACGATCCCCATCGCGCCGTTGATCTGCTCAAGGCCAGCGGTTTCACGGTTGGCACAACCGAGGTGGTGGCCGTAGAGATCCCGGACCAGCCCCGCGGGTTGGCCGACATCCTCGACCTGCTCGGAGCCGCAGGGATCAACGTCGAGTACATGTACGCTTTCGTGGAGAAGCGGGCCGACAACGCTGTAGTGATCTTTCGCTTCGACGAGGCAGGGAAGGCGATCGACACGCTCCAAGGATCCGGGGTTTCGATTCTCCCCGGCGAGAAGGTGTATGCGCTGTAGGAGAGGGACGTCCGACACCCCGGCGAGAGGCGCCGCGGGACTGCTGTCAGGCGGGAAATAGGCAGGAGGGGATCATGCGTTTGATGCGTAAAGTGACGGTGCTTTCAGTCTGCGTGGCGCTGCTTGCCGCGTTCCCCGCTGCGGCGGCGGAGACGATCAAGATCGGCGCCATACTCGCGGTGACCGGCCCCGCGGCGTTCCTCGGGGCGCCAGAGGCGAAGACGCTCGAAATGCTCGCCGCGCAGGTCAACGCCGCTGGCGGCGTCAACGGGGCGAAGGTCGAGCTGGTGATCAAGGACTCCGCCGGTGACGCCGAGAAGGCGCTCTCGATGGCCAAGCAGCTCGTCGAGGAGGAGAAGGTTTTTGCCATCCTCGGCCCCTCCACCAGCGGCGAGTCGATGAAGATCAAGCAGTACATGGAAGACAATACGACGTTGCTGCTCTCCTGCGCCGCGGCCGAGGCGATCACGACGCCGGTCTTGACGTGGATCTTCAAGACTCCCCAGAACGACGCCAACGCGGTGCGCTGGATCTACGGCGACCTGAGGAAGAAGGGCTTGAAGAAGGTCGGCGTGCTGCACAGCAACACCGGGTTTGGCAAGGCCGGCAAGGGACAGCTCGAGAAGCTCGCGCCGGAGTTCGGCATCGAGATCGCGATTGCCGAGGAGTACGACAAGGCCGCCGTCGACCTCGACGACGTGGTCACGAAGCTCAAGGCCAAGGACGTCCAGGCGGTCGTCAACTGGTCGATCGAGCCGGCGCAGTCCAAGGTCCCGATAAGCGTGCGCAAACTGGGGTGGGGCGTACCGGTTTACCAGAGTCACGGTTTCGGCAACATCAAGTACGCCGATGCCTGTGGCGTGGCCGCCGAGGGCATCCTCTTCCCGGCCGGCCGCCTGCTCGTCGCCGAGGGCTTGGCGGACGGCCATCCGCAGAAGGAACTGCTCCTGAAGTACAAGAAAGACTACGAGGCGGTCGCCAAGGAGGCGGCGAGCACGTTCGGTGGCCACGCCTACGACGCCTTCACGCTGCTCGTCAAGGCGATCGAGGTCGGCGGCGCCGACAAGGACAAGGCCCGCGCCGCCCTGGAGAACCTCAAGGGTTTCATCGGCACCGCGGGCATCTTCAACTTCTCGCCCGAGGACCACAACGGTCTCGGCATGGACGCGTTCGAGTTGCTGACCGTCAGCAACGCCGGCAAGGACTGCAAGTTCGTGCTCGCCCAGTAAGGTTTTCGTCCCCCGAGCGCCCGGGGTCGCGTACGTGCGGCTCCGGGCCGGACGACCAGCCGTGAACCCCGATATCCTGCTGCAGTTTTGCGTCGCCGGCGTGACCTACGGCGTCATCTACGGCGTTGTGGCCATCGGCTTCACGATCATCTACAACACGACCGGCATCATCAACTTCGCCCAGGGGGAGTTCCTGATGCTCGGTGGGATGACGGCAGTCACACTGCATCGTCACCTGCCGCTGCCTGCCGCCATCTTCGGTGCCGTGCTGATCACGATGCTCGTAGGGGCCGCTATCGAGGTCCTCTTCATCCGCTGGCTGCACCGCCCCTCGGTCCTGCGGATGATCATGATCACGATCGGTCTCTCGATCGTGATCAGGGAATGCGCGCTGCACCTCTGGGACGAGAGGTCCCACGCCCTGCCGCACTTCACCGGCGACTCCGTCACTGCCCTCACGCTGGCCGGCGCCAAAATCTCGCCGCAGGCGCTCTGGGTCGTCGGCGTCTGCGGCGTCATGGTCCTGGTCCTCGAGCTCTTCTTCCGGTCGACGCCGCTCGGCCGGCAAATGCGCGCCTGCGCCTCCAACCGCGACGCGGCCCGCCTCTGCGGCATCAACGCCAGCAACATGGTCACGCTCTCCTTCGTGCTCAGCGCCGGCATGGGGGCGCTCGCCGGCTGTGTAGTCTCCCCGATCACGTTCGTCCAGTACGACAGCGGTACCGCACTCGCCATCAAGGGCTTCACCGCGGCCATCCTCGGCGGCCTCGGGAGCACCGCGGGTGCCGCCGCCGGGGGACTCGTCCTCGGGTTGCTCGAGTCCTTCAGCGTCTGGTTCCTCCCGGCAGCCTACAAGGACGCGGTGGCGATCGCGGTGATGCTCGGCGTGCTCTTTTTGCGCCCGAGCGGCATTCTCGGCAGCGCCGAGGCCGCACGTCTTCGGGAGCACTAGGGTGGGGCGTCGCGGGGGGGGGCTCGGATTCACCGCGGGAGTCGCCGCGGCGGTCGTCACGGTGCAGGTGGCCGCGAGCGCGGCGCACAAGGTCTTCTACCTGACCCAGTTGACCATGGCCGCCTACGCACTGCTCGTCGTACTCGGTCTTTCGTTGCTCATGGGGTACGCCGGGCAGGCCTCGATGGGACAGGCGGGCTTCTTCGCGATTGGCGGCTACGCGGTCGCCTTTCTGACGACGTTCGACCTCGCGCCGCAACGTGAGACGGCGGTCGTGGCGCTGCTCGAGCGCGCGCACCTGCTCGTCACGCGCGGCGGCAGCGGTGGCGTCAGCACCGTCCACCCCTGGGCTGCGGCGCTTGCGGCGGTGGCGCTCACCGCCGCCGTCGCCTGGCTCGTCGCCGGGCCTGTGTTCCGGCTGCGGGGGCACTACCTGGCGATGGCGACGCTCGGCTTCGGGATCATCGTGCACCGGATCTTTCTCGGCAGCCCTCACTTCGGCGGCGCCGACGGAATTTCGGACGTCCCATCGCTGACGCTCCTCCCCGGGTTCGCGGTCACCGGGCGCGCCGCCGCCCGGGTTGCCAACTACTATTTCGCGTGGGCTGTGGTGCTCCTCGTCCTCTGGATGCTTTCGAACCTCACCGAGTCCCGGGTCGGGCGCGCGCTGCGCGCGATCCACGGCTCGGAGAACGCCGCAGCCGCGGTCGGCATCCCAATCGCGCGCTTCAAAACCGGTTCCTTCGTGCTGGCAGCAAGCCTGGCAGCGGTGGCCGGCGTGTTGCTGACCCACTACAACGGCGGCATCGGCCCTTCGGAGGCCTCGGTCATGAAGTCGGTCCGCTACGTGGCGATCGTCGCGGTCGGCGGCATGGCCAACCTGCGCGGCACGCTCGTCATGGGGACTTTGTTGACCTTCCTGAGCCTGCGCGGCTATTTCGGGACCCTCGACGACCTGGTTTTCGGAGGCATCCTGCTCGCGATGATGCTCTTCGCCCCCGAGGGGATCGTCGGCGGCGAACTGTGGCGCCGGCTGCGGGCGCCGCTCGCACGCCCGGGGCGTGGTGACGATGGAACCGCTGCTTGACGTCCGCGACCTCGGCAGACGCTTCGGCGGCCTGCAGGCCGTCACCGAGCTCTCCTTCGCGGTTTCCGCTGGGATCATCAAGGCCATCATCGGACCGAACGGCGCGGGGAAGACCACCCTTTTCAACCTGATATCCGGGTACGCCCAGCCCGACACCGGCTCCGTGCGGTTTCGCGGCCAGGAGGTGCGGGGACTCCCGGCACACGAGCTCGCCGGCCGCGGCATGGCCCGGACCTTCCAACAGATCCAGCTCGTCCCCGGCATGTCGGTGCTCGAGAACGTCCTCACGGGACGACACCTGCACACCCGCGCCGGTTTCATCGCCGGGATGCTCCGCCTGCCGGGGACCGTCCGTGAAACCCTGGCGGCGCGCGATCGCTGTCTCGAGATTCTGGCGTTCCTCGGACTTGCAGATTCCGCCGGCGCGGAGGCCGTGAGCCTTCCTTACGGGCAGCAGCGGCTGGTCGAGCTGGCGCGCGCGCTGGTCTGTGAACCGGCGCTGCTGCTGCTCGACGAGCCAGCCGCGGGCCTGAACATGCGGGAGACGGAGGATCTGGCCGGGAACATCGGCCGCATCAACGCCACGGGACTAACCGTCTTACTCGTCGAGCACGACATGGGCCTGGTCATGAACATCTCCCACGAGATCCTCGTGCTCGGCGCCGGGCGCCGGATCGCGGAGGGAGAACCGAGCGCGATCCAGAGCAACACGGACGTGATACGGATATATCTGGGCGAAGACGACGCCGAGGAACCGCCGGTGACGGCAAAGAGAGAACCACGCACCTCCCATGGAGAAGCAAGACAATGACCACGATAACGAATCCAACGTTCCCATCCCTGGACGCATGGGGTATTCCCCGGGGGGAGAAACTTCTTATCGCAGGACCCTGCAGCGCCGAATCGCCGGATCAGCTGATGAAGACCGCCCGCGGACTCGCCGGATCGAGGGTTCACGTCCTCAGGGCGGGAATCTGGAAGCCGCGAACGCGTCCGGGGCACTTCGAAGGGAAGGGCACCCCGGCCCTCAAATGGCTGGTGGACGCAGGCCGGGAGATCGGGGCGCTCGTGGCGACGGAAGTCGCCGAGGCCAGGCACGTCGAGAAATGCCTCGAGCACGGGATCGATGTCCTCTGGGTCGGAGCCCGCTCGACGGGCAACCCTTTCACCGTGCAGGCGATCGCCGATGCCCTGCGGGGCGTCGACGTCCCGGTGATGGTCAAGAACCCCGTGAGCCCGGACATCGAGCTCTGGATCGGCGCCATCGAGAGGCTGCACCGGGCCGGCATCGGCCGCCTCGCCGCGGTGCACCGGGGTTTCGGCAGCTCCATGCAGACGGTCTTCCGCAACGCACCGCAGTGGCGCATTCCGCTTGATTTGAGGAGCCGCATCCCGGGCATACCCCTGATCTGCGACCCCAGCCACATCTGTGGCTCCACGAGACTGCTGGGTGCGGTGGCGCAGGAAGCCATGGACCTGCTATCCGACGGCCTCATGATCGAAGTCCACCACAACCCGAAGGAGGCGCTCAGCGACGCCTCGCAGCAGCTCACCCCCGCGGAGCTCACCGTGCTCCTCGACGGCCTTCTGGTGAGCCGGCCAGCCCTCCGGACGGAGGAGCAGCGGGCCTACTTCAAGGTCTTGCGGGCCCGCATCGACCGCATCGACTCCCAGATTATCGAGCTGCTCGGGAAACGCATGGGCGTGGCGCGAAAACTCGGCATCTTCAAGAGACGCCACGGCGTTTCGCTGTTTCAGCCCGGTCGCTACGAGGAAATCCTGAAAAACCGGGTCGCCGAGGGCGCGCGGCGGGAGCTCGAGGAGGAGTTCGTCACGCGGGTCTACCAGCACATTCACGAGGAAGCGCTGCGCCATCAGGAGATTGCCGGCCTGAATGTGCGGATGGAAAAGCCATCCACCCGGGTGAAAGCGCGGCGATAGGGGATGCTGAAAGTCAGGAACCTCGAGGCCGGCTACGGCCCCCTGAAAGTCCTCAAGCAGGTCTCACTGCACGTCTCTGCCGGTGAGATCGTGACCCTGATCGGCGCAAACGGCGCCGGCAAGAGCACGCTGCTGCGAGCGCTCTCCGGTCTGCTCACCCCGCGCGGCGGCGAGGTTGCGTTCAACGGCGTGCCGATCCGGGGCTTCCCGGCCGAACGGGTCGTGAATCTCGGCGTCGCCCTTGTTCCCGAGGGCCGACAGGTCTTCGCCGCAATGTCGGTGCGGGAGAACCTCCTCCTCGGCGGCTACGTCGCCGCGCGCCGCGGGCGGGACGGGCAGGGGACACGCGTGGCCCTCGAGCAGGTCTACGAGTTGTTCCCGGTCTTGCGCACGCGCAGCGAGCAGCTCGCCGGCACGCTCTCCGGGGGCGAGCAGCAGATGCTGGCGATGGGCCGGGCGCTGATGACCGATCCGCGCCTGCTGATGATGGACGAGCCCTCGATGGGGTTGGCGCCCCTGGTCGTTCGAGACATCTTCAGGGCGATCCGGCGGCTGCGCGACGAGGGCCGAACGGTGCTGCTGGTCGAGCAGAACGCCCGCGTGGCGCTGCGCATCGCGGACCGCGGTTATGTCATCGAAACCGGGAAGCTCGTGCTCGAGGGTGATGCCGGTTTCCTGCTGAATGACCGCGAGGTCCAGCGCGCCTATCTCGGCAAGGGCTACCGCGAGGTCTGGGAATGATGAATAATGGAGAGGCGATGACGATCTGGGACCCCCGCAACGAGACGATGCCCCGCGAGGATCTGGAGCAGCTCCGGCTCGAGCGGCTCCAGGCCACCCTCAACCGCGTCAACCGCAGCGTCGCCTTCTACAGCAGGCGCTTCGAGGAGCACCGCTTCGATCCGGGCGAGTTCCGCTCGCTCGATGATTTGCGGCGGTTGCCCTTCACGACACGGGCAGAGCTCGCGGAGCATCACCCCTACGGTCTTTTTGCCGTGCCGCTGCGCGAGGTGGTGCGGCTGCACGCCTCCACGTCAACGGGCGGCCGTCAAGTCGTCGTCGGACATACAGCGCGGGACATCCGGACCTGGGGCGAGCTCGCGGCCCGGGTGCTGGCAGCCGGCGGGGTCACCCACGACGACGTGGTGCAGATCGCCTTCGACTATGGGATATTCCCTGACGGGTTCGGCTTTCACTACGGCGCCGAGCGCATCGGCGCTTCCGTCATCCCGACCTCGGCGGCCCGGATCACGCACCAGCTCGAGATCATGCGCGACTACCGTAGCACCGTGATCATCGCCCCCCCATCGGTGGCGCGGTCCCTCGCCGATCACCTGGTAACCGAGGGCATTGAACCCAGGACGCTTTTCCTGAGGGTCGGCGTCTTCAGCTCCGAGTTGTGGAGTGAGCGCTTGCGTCTCGACCTCGAGGCACGGTTGACGATACGCGCTGCCGATGCCTACGCCGTCGGCGAGGTCATGGGGCCGGGAGTGGCCGGCGAGTGCGGCGCGCGCGCGGGAATGCACCTGCAGGAGGACCATTTCCTCGGGGAGATCATCGATCCCGCGACAGGCGCGGCGCTGCCCACGGGCGCCATGGGCGAGCTGGTCCTTACAACGCTCACCCGCGAGGCCTTTCCGCTGATCCGGTACCGCACCGGCGATCTCACGTCCCTGGACCCGGCGCCGTGTGTGTGCGGACGCACCTTCGCGCGCATCGCGAGGGTCGCGGGCCGGACCGACGACATGATCAGCCTCCGCGGCGTGCACTTCTTCCCCGCACAGGTCGCTGCGATCCTGACCGCGCTGGAGGGGGCTCAGCCGAGATTTGTGCTGGCCCTCCAGCGGGAGGCGGGCCAGGACCTGCTCGAGATCAGGATCGAGGTATCGGAGGGGATCTTCTTCGACGGCATGCGCCGGCAGAGACTGCTCATCGAGGAGGTCGGCAGACGCGTCCAGGAAGAGCTTGGTCTCTCTGCGCGGGTGAGGCTCGTAGACCCGCGCACGAGTCCCCCCGGGGACCCCGCCATCAGGGTGGTGGATGAGCGCTGATCGCAATAACGTTTCGCACGTGGTCGGCCACCAGCAGAGGAGGGCCTGATGAGCGCCCCGCTCGACGTCGCGGTTCTCTGGCACATGCACCAGCCGGACTACCGCGACCGGATCAAGGGGCGCGCCGTGCTGCCGTGGGTCCGGTTGCACGCCGTCAAGGATTATTACCCGATGGCTGCGCTCGTCGACGAGTTTCCCGGTCTCCGTGTCACGTTCAACTACGTCCCCTCGCTGATCGACCAGCTCGATGACTACCTCGGCGGACGTTCGCTCGACGAGCACCTCGTGCTCTCGACCGTGGCCGCTGGAGACCTCAACCAGGAAGGGCAGATCTTCCTGTTGCGCAACTTTTTCATGGCCAACCACGACACGATGATTAGACCGTTCCCGCGCTATCTTGAACTGCTCGAAAAGCGCGGTCCCTCTGGGGAACATAAATATTTGGAGTCCGCGCGCAAATTGTTCAGCTCCAAGGATTTTCTCGACCTCCAGGTGCTGTTCAACCTCGCCTGGTTCGGCCCCTATTTCCTCAAGACGGACCAACTCTGCCGTGAACTGGTTGCCAAAGGGCAGGGCTTCACCGAAGCCGAGAAGGGGGTGCTGCTCGAGCGCCAGAGGGAGATCGCCGGCAAGGTTGTGCCGCTGCTACGGCGTCTGGCCGCAGAAGTACGGACCGCGATTTCAACCACCCCCTTCTATCACCCGATTCTCCCGTTGCTCATCGACAGCGATTGTGCACGAGTGGCCATGCCGGATGTTGTCCTGCCGAGAATGGCCTTCCGCAACCCCGAGGACGCACTCTCACAGATACACAAGGCGATCGCCTTCCACGAGCGGACGTTCGGCGAGCGGCCGCAGGGGATATGGCCCTCCGAGGGTAGCGTGAGCCCGGCCGTCCTTGAGCTCTTCCAGGAGCAGGGGTTGCGCTGGACGGCGACGGACGAAAACATACTCTTCCGCTCACTCGGGATCCCTCTCAACAAGGAGTTCTATCGCTCCGGCAAGCGCGAGGAGCTTCTCTACCAGCCATACCGCACCGAGCACGGGAGCACCGCAGTCTTCTTTCGCGACCACCTTCTTTCCGATCTTGTCGGATTTTCCTATAGCCGCTGGGACCCCAGGGACGCTGTCGGTGATTTCGTCCATAGACTCAAGGGGATAGCTCATGCTTCCCGCGGGGGGCGCGAAGGGCGGGTTGTCCCCGTGATCCTCGATGGCGAAAATGCCTGGGAGTACTACCCCGACGGTGGACTCGACTTCATCCGTGGCCTGTATCGACGCCTGACGGAAGCTCCCGGGTTGCATAGCACCACGTTCCGCGACTATCTCGACCGGCACCCGGTCGAGGCAACAATGCATGATATTTACACCGGCTCCTGGATCAACAGCAACTTCGCAATCTGGATCGGTCACCGCGAAGACAACAGGGCCTGGGATGCGCTCTCGGAGGCACGAGAGTCCCTGGTGCGGGCAGAAGCAAGGAATTCCGTCCCGCCCGATCGACTTGCCGGTGCGCGGGAAGAACTCTATATGGCCGAGGGCAGCGACTGGTGCTGGTGGTACGGGGACGACCATACGTCAGGGAACGACGAGGTCTTCGATGAGCTCTTCAGACGGCACCTGATGAACATCTACCACCTCATCGGAGAAAAGGTTCCGGAAAGTCTCTTTGAAAGCTTTCTCGAGAGCCCTGGCGGAGGACCGGCGCCGGATGAAGTCACGGCGTTGATCTCTCCGCGCATCGACGGACGGGTCAGCAGTTATTTCGAGTGGCTTGGTGCCACCTCCTATGAAATCCACCGTCGCGGTTCGACCATGCACCGCACGGATGTTCCCGTTTCATTGTTCCACTATGGGATCAGCACCGAAAGACTGTTTCTCCGGGTCGATTTCCGGGTCGGTTACCATGACCCGGTCCTGATCGGCGATGCCGTGCAAGTCCATGTCTCCAAACCCCGGCCTCTACGAATCGTCATCCCCATGATCTCGTCAGGCAGGAGCGCATTCATCGTTGACGAGGAGAATGGGTCACGGAATGATCTCCCCGACGGTACTGCGGTCATCGGTGAGATTCTCGAGGCCGGATTGCCGTGGCGCGACCTTGGCGCCAATCTCGGCGATCGGGTTCAGTTCCACCTCTCGCTCGAAAAGGCAGGCAACACGCTTGCCTCCTGGCCGATGACCGGATCTTTCACGGTCATCGTCCCGGACAAGGACTTCGAGCGCCGCATGTGGTCCGTCTAACCAGATAAAGAAACGCCTCGTCAGCAGAATCTGTGGGTTGATTCCAATTCCGGGAGATCGCCAAGTGTGTGATAGAGCGCGATTTCCAGCGTTCTGTAGGAGCGGAAACCATAGGCGCGTTTCATGACCAACTTCGCTTTGCCGTTGAACCCCTCTACGGCGCCGGAAGAAATCCGCCCTTTGGCCCGGAACCAGTTGAGCAGAAGCGGCCGATGAACACGGAGCATCTTGGCGACCTTCTTCATCGGCACCAGTTTCGAGCGCATAGCCCGAGTGCACCACTGATCGAGAAATTTTCCGGCCCATCCCGGAGTCTTGTAGCTCCAGAAGAACTGGAATTGCTCCCTGAGCAGGTAGGCGCGGATGGAGCGCAGGTTGAGCTTGAGCAGGTCGGCGAGCTTGTCCTGCTGTCCGTTGGTGAGGTTCTTCGGTCGTTTCAGCAGGCACCACCGCCCTCTCTGCCAACATGCGTGAGACACTGACCCCCCCGGAGTTTAATGTAGAGG
>CAZEOK010000047.1:16929-22380 GCA_964513745.1 uncultured bacterium | reverse complement strand
ACGTCGGCGGCCTTGGTGTAGATGCCGCCCGCGATACGGGCGAACACGCTCATCAGCGAGCAGCCGAAGCCGAGGCCGACCAGCGCGTGGAACGCCTGCTCGGGGGCGGCGGCCTTCGCGATTGCGTAGAAGCCGGCGATCCCGAGAATGCCGAGGCCGACGACCACGACGCCCGTCACGGAGCCGCCCTTGAAGGCCAGGCTCAGCGCGGCCTGCAGGCCCCGCGTAGCGGCCTGCGTCGTGCGCACGTTGGCGCGCACGGACACCATCATGCCGATGTAGCCTGCCAGCGCCGAGCCGATCAGGCCGACCGCGAAGCCGATCGCCGACCAGGTGCCGATGAAGAACAGCAGTCCGAAGATCACGATACCGACCAGCGCGACCGTCTTATACTCGCGAGCCAGGAAGGCCTCGGCGCCCTCCTGAACGGCAGCGGAAATCGCCTTCATCCGGGCGCTTCCGGCGTCCTGCTTGATCACCCAACTGGCGGTGACCAGGGCGTAGACCACCCCGAGCACGCCGCAACCCAACGCAAACAGCACAATGTCACTCATACCGCTCTCCCTCCCCGATCCCTTGCCTTGAGCCGGCCCCTGCGGTCCTGCCCGCGCCCGTCACGAAGCCTGCTCAGAGCGCAGGCACCGCCAGGTCAATCTCCGTTCACTCCTCCTGGCTTGCGCATATCTTTAAGCATGTTCCATGCCAGCAGTATTCCATCTGGCATGTCGCCCCTTGCCAAGTGTTTTCACGATGATTGATCGGCGGTGTGAGTGAACTCACAAGCACGAGCCTCGCCTCATGACTATTTGTCATGATTTCGTGACAGAGTGGCAGTTGGCTATTTGCGCTTCCTCTCCCCCTTTTTACCGTTACCCGTCGACACAGGCGCGACCGGTTTTCTTTCCGTAGCTGCTGGCTCCTTCTTCGTGGTGACGGATTCGGCAACAGGGGCAGCCTTCTCGCCTTCGATGCCCTTTTTGCGCGCGTCGCTCGGATAATCCGTGACATACCAACCGGCACCCTTGAGGATGAAGGCTGTCTGGGAGATCACCCGTCGCATGCGCTTGCGGCAAGAGGGGCATACCGGGCGGGCAGTTTCCCCCGGCTTGAGGATGAGTTCTCGCTGGAAACCACAGGAATCGCACTGGTACTCGTAAATCGGCATGGTTTGCTCCTTGTCTGACGAATGGCGGGAGAATACTAGGCGGCCGTCGGGAAAAATGCAAGGTGACACCCTGGAGATATTGACTTCGCCCCGAACGGATGTATGATGCAAAGAGTCGCAGGCATGAACTGACCGCGCGGGCATAGCTCAGTTGGTAGAGTACAAGCTTCCCAAGCTTGGTGTCGCGGGTTCGAATCCCGCTGCCCGCTCCACCCCTCCCAGGCAGATCGGGGGCCGATCGTGAAGTACCGCAAGGGATCCGCTGCCCGCCCGCCGATAGCCACCCCGCCGCACCCGGAACCCGGCGCCACGATCGATCTGCACCTGCACTCCTCCCATTCGGACGGTGCGCTCGCGCCGGCGGCGCTGGTCGTCCGGGCCCGAGCGGCCGGCGTCTCGATTCTCTCCCTGACCGATCACGACTGCGTTCGCGGCGTACCCGAGGCCCGGGAAGCCTGCCGCACTGCGGGGCTGACTTTCATCTCCGGCGTGGAGCTCGGGGTCGGCATCGGCACCGACGAGATTCACATCCTCGGGTACGGCATCGACACCAGGGGCAGGACGCTGCAGAACGCTCTCGATCAGCTCGCCGGAGAACGGATAGACCGCATGGAGAAGATGCTCGCCACCCTCGGGCGTCTCGGTATTCCGCTGACCCTCGAGGAAGTCCAGGCGGAGACCGGCGGCGGCATCGTGGGCCGTTTGCACCTGGCATCGGCCCTGGTCCGCCTCGGACACGTCGCGAACCACAACGAGGCTTTTCAGCGCTGGATCGGCGCGGGCCGGCCGGCGTACGTGCAGAGGTACCTCCTCACCCTGCGCGAGGCCATCGATCTCATTCGCGAGGCCGGGGGCGTTGCCGTCCTCGCCCACCCGGGGCTCACGAGGCGTGACGAGCTTATCGAGTATCTCGTCCGCCTCGGGGTGCGCGGGCTGGAGGTCTACCACCCGAAACACGACTTCGTCGACGTCTCCCGTTATCTCAAGGTGTGCGCGCGATTCGATCTGTTCGCCACGGGCGGTTCCGACTTCCATGGCGTGGGGACATCGGACCTGGAGCCCGGCGCGGCATCGACCCCTGCCGACCAGTTCCACAAGCTGCTGAAACACATTCACGATTAGCAGGCTGCTGAAATACTCGAAAGCGGATGGGACTTTTCAGCAGCCTGTCAGCAGAACTGGAAAACACCGCCGCGGTCAGCCATACAGGTACCGTCGCATTTTCACGTTCATGATCAGCCCGATCCCCGTGAACGTCGTCAAGACCGAGGACCCCCCGTAACTCAGCAGCGGCAGCGGCAGCCCCACCACCGGCATGATGCCGGTGGTCATTCCGATGTTGATCGCGCAGTGCAGGAAAAAAACCGTCGCCACACCCATCACCAGCAGACTGCCGGTGAAGTCCCGCGCCCTGCGGGCGGTCTGGACAGCCCAGAGGATGAGCAACACCATGAGGACGATCACGGTCACCGCGCCACCGAAGCCCCCCTCCCCAGAAGTGACCGAGTAGATGAAGTCGGTGTGCTGCTGCGGCAGGAAATTCAGGCCGCTTTGCGTTCCCAGCAGGAAGCCCTTGCCGCTGAAGCCACCGGAGCCGATCGCGATCTTCGACTGGTTGATGTGATACCCGGCGCCGAGAGCGTCAAGATCGGGATTGAGAAACACCCGGATGCGCTTGAGCTGGTACTCGTGCAAAAATCCGAGCGGATTGAAAACCCCGAGCGCGTTGAGACCGAACAGTGCGCCGGCGACCGCCACGCCGCCGCCGCCCGCCCATGCGAAGAGACGCACTTCGACGCCCGCGACGAAAATCATGATGACGAAGATGCCGGCGATGATCATCGCCGTCCCGAGGTCCGGTTGCTTCAGGACCAGCAGGAACGGAACACCGGCAGCCACGGCGATCGGCCAGACATCGGCCCAGGCGAACGGCGATGGTTTGCGCAAACCGCTGAAATAGCGTGCAAGGACGAGAACCAGCGCGAGTTTGAAGAATTCAGACGGTTGGATGCTGACAATGCCGAGCGAGAGCCAGCGCTGAGCGCCCATGCCGACCATCCCCACCACGTCAACCGCGAGCAGCGCCGCGAGCCCGAGGCCGTACGCGATCCAGGCGTAGTGCAGGATGATATGGTAGTCGACCATGGTCGCCACCAGCAGGGCCGCGATGCCCACACCGAGACGCCGGAGGTGGTCGTGGAACAGCGGCGATCCGCCCTCCGCGCCGTGAGTGGCGCTGTAGACGCCGAGCGCGCCAACGGCGGCGAGAGCCACCGTCAAAGCGACCATCACCCAGTCAAAATCGCGCAGGAGCCGCCTGTCGATCACGGGGCGCCCTCCCCTGCCGGGGCCGCGGCGACTCCCTCCGCCCGGGCGACCATTTCCTGAAAATACCCGAGGCTCTTGAGTTCGGTGATGAGTCTCCTGGCGATCGGTGCGCTGGTCGAGCCGCCGTGGCCCCCGTGCTCGACGATCGCGGCGATCGCCACCTGGCCCGCGCCGGACGTGGCGTAGCAGACGAACCAGGCGTGATCCTTCAACGCGCGTGCAGCTGCGCTCTGACGCTCCCCCTTGATGGGCATGCGGACGACCTGCGCCGTGCCGGTCTTGCCGGCGATGGAAAGGCCGGCGACGCGTGCGCCGGCACCTGTCCCTCCGGGCTCGTTTACCACACCCCAGAGGCCGGCACGAACCGCGTCAAGTGTTCCGGGCTTCAGGTGCACCTGCCGTTCGACAAGCACCGCGCGTTCGCGAACCGTCGTTCCGGAACCGTCGGAAACCCGGCGAATCAGGTGCGGTTCGTACACCGTCCCGCCGTTTGCCACGGTGGCCGCAAGGAGCGCCGCCTGGATCGGGGTCACCAGGTCGTACCCCTGCCCGATCGCAGCGGAAAGCGTCTCCCCCGAATACCAGGGCTCCTTGCGCACCCTGCGCTTCCAGGCGGAGTCGGGGATCAGTCCCTGGGCTTCGTTACCCAGTTCCAGCCCGGTTTCCCGCCCGAGGCCGAACTCCCTGGCGACCCGAGCGATTTCGTCGATGCCGGTCTTGAGGCCGACCTG
The DNA here is from genome assembly GCA_964513745.1 of uncultured bacterium. Taxonomy (GTDB): domain Bacteria; phylum JAUVQV01; class JAUVQV01; order JAUVQV01; family DATDCY01; genus DATDCY01. Next base: position 18,156 of record CAZEOK010000047.1, on the reverse strand, counting down.
ATAAAAATAGACATCGCAGGACTCCACGATCGCGCGATGCAGGGAGACTTCCCCGTGCCCGCTTTTTTTCCAACAACGGAAATCGCGATTCCCGTAGCGCATTGCACCGCGGCAGGAAAAGCTTGTCGCCGGGGTGACCGCCCCCGACTCGAGCGCGGCTATGGCTGTCAGGATCTTGAAGACGGAACCGGGGGGATACTGCGCCTGCACGATGCGGTTCTGCAAGGGGTGGCTGTCGTCGTGACTGAGACGGGCCCATTCCTCCTGGCTCAGACCGTGGCTGAAACGGTTCGGGTCGATGGGAGGGCTGCTGGCTGCTGCAAGCACGCTGCCGTCGCGAGGGTCGATGGCCACGACGGCGCCGGCGACCCCCGTGAGGGCGGCTTCAGCGGCCTGCTGCAGGGCGAGGTCGAGCGTGAGCGTCACGGAGCGCCCGGGAATCGGCGGGATGTTCGAGAGCACCTTGATACCGCGGCCGATGGAGTCGACCTCCATCTGCTGAAAGCCGTCGTGTCCCTTGAGCTCCGCGTCGAGCTCCTTCTCGATGCCCATCTTGCCGATGTGGTCGCCCATGCGGTAGCCGAGGTCGGCGCGAGCCTTGAGCTCGGCGGCGCTGATCTGCCCGACGTACCCAAGCACGTGCGAGGCCAGCGTCCCGTGCGGGTAGCTGCGTCGCGGCTCGACCTCGACGAGCACACCCGGGTGCTCGTAGCGCAGCGCCTCGAGCGCGGCAACCTCCGGGCGGCCCACGTCGTCCTTGATCCGCACCGGCTCGAACCTCCGGTAAGGTTCGACCGCGCGCAGCTTGCGGGCAAGCTCGAGGCGATCGAGCCCGAGCGCAGCCGCCACGGCGTCGACCGTGGCGTCGAGATCACGCACGGCGTCCAGGTCGAGGCTTACCGAGAAACTCGGACGGTTGGTCACGAGCACGTTGCCGTGACGGTCGTAGACGATGCCTCGCGGGGCGCGCACCCTGATCAGGGAAATGCGGTTTTCCTCCGCCAGCCGGCTGAAATGTTCGCTGCGGACAATCTGCAGGTAGTACAGTCTCATGACGAGCAGACTGAAGACCGCGGCTACCAGCGCGGTGAACAGTGGCAGGCGTTGGGCGAAGATGCGTCGCTGGAGCTTGCCCTGGTTTTCTATCGACATGCCCTCCACCGATCCCTAGGCGCCGGCGGCCGCGAGCCTCCGGCCGCGCCAGCGCATGATCGAGCGGCGCAGCAA
>CAZEOK010000047.1:14239-16919 GCA_964513745.1 uncultured bacterium | reverse complement strand
GACGATCACCTCCTTGTCGGTGACCTTGACGACCCGCCCGCGGACGATCTCCCCAATCTCGATCGCCAATCCGGAAGAGGCGATGCGTCCGGCATCCCTTAGAGGGCACGCCAGCAACAATTCGTAATCCTCACCGTCGTTCAGCGCATGATCGAGCGGCGCAGCAAGGCCGCGGCTGGGAGCAGCGCGCCGTTCAATGCCGCCGCGGGCGCTATTGCGCCGAGGAAGGGCACGATCAGGCCTCGCCCCGCGGAAAAAACCTCGAGCAATGCCAGGTGGATCAGTCCCTCGACGACGGTGGCGAGGGCTGCGACGATGGCCTGGGTGTTGGGATTCTCCCAGTCGAGCTGCTCGCGAAGACTGCCGGCCGCAAAGCCAAAAAGTCCCTTGGTGAGAATGTTGGCTCCCGGCAGGCCCGCCGAGAAGACGTCCTCGATGAAGCCGAGGGCGATGCCCCACAGCGTGCCGGAGGTTTCGCCACGGCGCATGCCGTTTGCCACGACGAAAATCAGCACCAGGCCGGGATTCAGGCCGAACAGGCTCCCGGCGCCGCCTGTCTGAAGCGTAATGAGCGAAAGAGCGAGCGCTGCGGTGGCAAGAATTCCCTTCACCGCCCATCTCCCGGCGGCTCGGTCACGACCCATACTTCCTCGAGACGCTCCAGCCCGGCCGTCGGACGGACGTCGACACTCTGGAAAAGGTCCCCGCCCCGGTTGACCCCGCTGACCTGGCCGATCAAGACCCCCTTCGGGAAACGCCCCCCCATGCCAGAGCTGACGACAAAGTCGCCGACTTCGACTTCGGCGGAACGGTCCAGGTATTTGAGCTCGCACGCGGACCCACCGCGCCCCTGGACGACACCCTGGTCGCGAGTGCGCTGCACTATGGCGTCGATGCCCGAGGAGCGGTCGGTCACCAGGAGCACGAGCGCGGAGCTCGGGAAAACCTTGATCACCCGGCCGACGATCCCATCGGGGGCGAGAACCGCCTGCTGATGCTCGACCCCGTCGGCTGATCCGCGGTCGATGAGCACTGTCCGGTACAGCCCGCTGGCGTCATGGCCGATCACCACGGCGGCGATCATCCTGTGTCCGGCATGCTCGCGGAACTCGAGGAGCCGCTCCAGGCGCATGGCTGCGGCAACGCGCTCGCGGCTCTCCTGGATCTCGCGGCGCAGCCGCTCGACCTCCCGGCGCAACTCCTCGTTCTCCCGGCGCAATCCCGAACCGCCGGGCAGGAATCCGCCGATGTCCCCGACCAAGGAAAAAACCGCGGTCACCCCCGCCTGCAGCGGAGCGACGACGATACCGACAACGAACTCGATCGGCCCGCTGCCCGGTGGCCGCCTGCTGGAAACCGTGACGGAGGCAAATGCCGCAAGCGGCACGAGCAGGGCGGTCAGCACGCGGCGCCGGCGCGCGAGAAACCGCCAGAGCATTTAGGCGATCTGGATCTGGCGCAGGAGATCGAGTTCGTCGAGCACCTTGCCGGTCCCGACCACGACGCAGGTCAGCGGGTCTTCGGCGATGGTGATCGGCAGCCCGGTCTCCTCGCGTATCAGGGCGTCGAGCCCGCGCAGCAACGCCCCGCCGCCGGCAAGCACGATCCCCTTGTCGACGATGTCCGCCGCAAGCTCCGGCGGGGTCCGCTCGAGGGCGATCTTGATCGTGTCGATGATGGCGTTCACCGGCTCGAGCATCGCCTCGCGAATCTCGGCGTCCGAGATAGTCTGGGTGCGGGGGATGCCGGCCACGAGATCGCGGCCCTTGACTTCCATCGACTGCTTCGTCTCCATCGGGAAAGCCGAACCGATCTCGATCTTGATCTGCTCGGCCGTGCGCTCGCCGATCAGCAGGTTGTATTTACGCTTGACATAGTTCACGATCGCCTCGTCCATCTCGTCGCCTGCGATGCGGATCGACTTGGCGAAAACGATCCCCGAGAGCGAGATCACGGCAACCTCCGTGGTCCCGCCGCCGATGTCAACGATCATGTTCCCTGATGGTTCCTGGATCGGCATGCCTGCGCCGATCGCAGCAGCCATCGGCTCCTCGACCAGATAGACCTCGCGCGCGCCGGCCGACTGCGCCGAATCGCGCACCGCGCGCTTCTCGACCTGGGTGATTCCCGACGGCACGCTGATGACGATCCGCGGGCGCACCAGGGTCTTGCGGTTGTGCACCTTCTGGATGAAATAGCGCAGCATGGCCTCGGTGATCTCGAAGTTCGCTATCACGCCGTCGCGCATCGGCCGGATGGCGACGATGCTGCCGGGCGTGCGCCCGAGCATGTTCTTCGCCTCCTTGCCGACCGCCAAAACGCGATTGGTGTCCTTGTGGACGGCGACCACCGACGGTTCGTCCATGACGATCCCCTTGCCCTTCTGATAGACAAGGGTGTTCGCCGTGCCAAGGTCGATGGAGAGGTCGTTGGAGAAAAGTCCCCAGATCGCATTGAACACCATCAGCTGTAATCTCCCCTGCGTGCACGTTGCATGGTCGTGGTTGAGGAAGGCGGCACCATCCGGTGTCGCTGCCGCGTTCGCATCCTGCCAGCCCAGCGCCGCGAGCAGGTCGTAGAGCAGCTGGCGTATCGATGCATGCTCCATGCGCATGACCACGGTCGGACCGTTGCGCATGCCGGTGAGCGCTTCGAAGCGCGGAAACAGCACCGTTTCCTC
>CAZEOK010000047.1:0-14229 GCA_964513745.1 uncultured bacterium | reverse complement strand
AGCAGCCCGCCGGCGCACGGTCACGCCAGAGCAGGCCGGCCGCGCCGGTCACGCCGGCCAGGTCCCCGAGAGCAGCCGGTGTGATGCGGACGCGAGAGGCCGGCGCGGTGAAGGCGCGTCGGCGCATCTCCTGCTCCGCCGACGGAACGAACAGATCCCAGGCCGGCAGGACGCCGCCGCCGATGACGATCCGCTCCGGATTGAGCAGGTTGACGAGCGCGGCGAACGCGATGCCGAGGGAACGACCCGCCTCCCGGTAGGTCTGCCGGGCGTTCGCGTCCCCCTCGTGCGCCCTGCGGTTGACCTCCTCGGCGGAAACGGTCTCCTGCACCCCCGAGAGTTCCCGGTAGCTGTCGGCGATTCCCGTTGCGGAGGCATAGGTTTCGAGGCACCCGGCATTGCCGCAGCGGCAGGTGCGGCCGCCAGGGTCGATGGTGATGTGACCAATCTCCCCCGCCATGCCGTCGGCGCCTCGCCAGAGGTCGCCGCCGAGCACCAGTCCGCCGCCGACCCCCGTCCCGAGCGTCAGCAGAACCATGCTGCCGCACCCGACGCCGGCGCCGCGCCAGTATTCACCATAGGCGGCGGCGTTTGCGTCGTTCTCCAGGAGCACCGGGAGCCCGATAGCGGCGGCAACCCGGTCGCGAAGCGGGACATCGTGCCACCCGGGAAGGTTCGGCGAGGCGACAACCATGCCGGTGCGGGCGGATATGATTCCCGGAGCACCGAGCACGACTCCAAGGACGGACCCCCCCGAGCCGGTGATGGTCTCGACCATACGTCCGATGGCCGCGACAATGCGCTCGATGACCGGATCCGGACCCTCCCGAGCCACGGTCTGCTCGCGGTGCAGAGCCAGCAGTTCGCCGTCCGCGGCCACCCCGGCCACCCGGAGGTTCGTACCCCCCAGATCCATGCCGATGACGACGCTCGCTCCCACGACCACCCTCCTCAATCTTCCGAATCGGTGCGGTGCTGGCGGCTGTAGTCCGGCACCACGGCGTCGGCGCCAAGCACCATGCGGCTGAGACTGGCATGCGCACCGATGTGGACACCGTTGCCAAAGATGCACCCCTTGAGCCGGGCGCCTTCCCCGACGCTCACCCCGTCCCAGAGCACGCAGTTCTCGAGCACGGCGCGTGAGCCGATGCGACAGCCGCTGCCGATGACGACCGACTTGTGCAGCTGGACCCCGTCGCCGAACTCGGTCCCGGCACCAACGAGCGCCCGTCCCAGAGCCAGCAGCCGTTCGCCGGCGCGCACCCCCGGGGCCAGCCAGAGGCCGATGCCGCGGCGCCGGTATCCCCGGTGAACCCGATCCGTGTCCTCGAGCAGATCACGGTGAGCCTGGAGGTACTTCTCCGAAGTGCCGAAGTCGAGCCAGTAGCCGCGATGCACGTAGCCGTAGAACGGCGTCTTTTCCTGGACGAGGCGCGGGAAGAAATCGCGCTCGATCGAACAGTGGCCGGCGGGGAAAAAGCGCAGCAGCTCGGGTTCGATGACGTAGACACCGGCGTTGATCGTGTTGGTGCTGACCTCCTCCCAGCTCGGCTTCTCGAGGAAACCCTGCACCCGGCCATCGCGGGCGAGCTGAACCAGACCGTACGAGGTCGGGTCCTCGACCGGCGTGAGAACGATGGTCGCCCGCGCCCGCTTGGCGCGGTGGAACGCAAGCACGGCCCGCAGATCGATGGTGCTGAAGACATCGCCGTTGAGCACGACGAGCGTTCCTTCGCGCCCGGCAGCTGCAAAGGCGACCGCGCCGCCGGTGCCGAGGGGCTCGCGCTCAACGGTGTACTCCAGCGAAATCCCGCGCGGGCAGAAGCCGCGGATGGCGGACTGCACGTCGTCGGGTCGGTACGAGAGGCTCAGGACCGCTTTGGTGATGCCGGCGCCGCGCAGCGCCTCGAGCTGGTAGGCAAGGAAGGGGCGATTGCCGAGCGGCACGACGGGCTTGGGTCGCGCAAGAGTCAACGGTCGCAGTCGGGTCCCCTTCCCCCCGGCGAGGATGATCGCCCACATCGTCGCGCCCTCCGTTCTCATTTCATGCTTCGCTGTAATGTGTTAGTTTGCCACAGGGGTTTGGACGCCGTCAATGAATACGCCGCCAACACGCTGCCATGACAGCTCACCGACTCCGGGCCGGTTGGCCACCGCCGGCAGCCGGTTCCGTCAAGCCGCTGCCGGCGTGGTGGTCCTCCTCGCCGGGGTCGCGGCCGTCGGATTTTCCGCCACTCCGGCACGGGCGGTATCGCACGCTGCCGCTGCCGCCAACGAGGCCGGCAGCGCGTTGTTCCGCGCCGGCAGCATTCAGGAAGCGACTGCGAAATTCGAGGAAGCGCTGGCCCTTGACCCCGGCTTCGCTCAGGCGCGTCACAATCTGGCGACTGCGCTCGCGACGCAGGGTCAAAAGGAGCTGAGGGACGGGAATTTCAACGACGCCACCGCGCACCTGGAGCGCGCAATCGAACTCGCCCCCGCGGAGGCTCCCTTCCACCTGCTCCTCGGCGTGATCTTCCTCCGCCGCGGCGACCTCTATGAGGCGCGCCGTCGGGTCGATCGGGCGCTTGATCTGGCGCCGGACCTCGGCGAGGCCCGCGAGGTCTCAGGCGACATCCTGTATCAGGAGGGCTCGCTGGAGCGCGCACGCTCCGAATGGGAAACAGCGTTGGCCGCGGCCGGGTCTCGTGGGCCATCGCTCCGTGCGAAGCTCGACCGGGTCGTGCGCGAGACGGATGCCGAGGGTGGTTTCAACCGCGATGTCAGCCGCCATTTCACCATCCAGTACGACGGCCCCGTACCCGGGGAGGTCGCCCGCACCGCCCTGCGACTTCTCGAACAGGCCTACGACCGGCTCTGGCGCGATTTCGACCGTACCCCGCTGCACGACGTTCCGGTGATCCTCTACACGCGCGGGCTCTTCGACGAAATCACCCGCAGCCCCGGCTGGGTCACGGGGACCTACGACGGCAAGATCCGGGTGCCGGTCGGCGGTCTTGTGACCGGGGAGGACGCCAAGCGCCTCGGACCGATCCTGTCGCATGAACTGACCCACGCCTTCATTCGCGCGAATGTCTCCGCTCGTCTGCCGCTCTGGTTCGAGGAGGGTCTCGCCGAGCATTTCCAGGGAAGGACTCCCGAGGCCGCGCTTCGAACCCTTCGGGCCGCTGGCGGTGGATTCGACAGCCTCGAGGCGGTGAGCACGGCCCTGCGCGGCGGGCCGCGGGTCGGCGCCGCCTACGCCGCGGCAGCGCTGACGGTGGCCGAGATGATGCGCATGGACGGTTTCTGGCTGCCGAAGCGCGTCCTCGAGCAGATGGCCTCCGGCAAACCGTTCGCCGAAGCGTTCCAGATCGCCTCCGGGATCAGTATCGCTGAGTTCGAAGAGCGCTGGGTGCGGGCGCAGCGCTGAAGCCGGGCCTGTTGTTTTCCCCAGGCGCCGTGACTACAATGATGTACAACCGCGACAGGGGGAGGAGACTGACCATGAAAATCATCGGTCGTCGGGCTTGCTTGGTGAAGTCGATTCTTCCCACGCTTGTCGCGGCGGCCGCGCTCGCGGTTGCGGCCGCATGCAGCCGGGAGCCTTCCCGGGAACAGGTTCAACCAGCTCCCGCCCCGGCGACAACGGGACCAGGGATCACGATAGCCCTGCTACCCGAGCGCAACGTCTTCGTACAGAAAAAGCGCTATCAGCCACTCCAGGACTACCTCACGAACGCGGTCGGGAGGCCGGTGACGTTCAAGCTTCTCGACAACTACCAGTTGATCTTCACCGAGATCCTCGAGCGTCGCGTCGAAGGCGGCTTCTTCGGCAGCATGAACGGCGCGATCGCCCAGCTCAAGGGCGGCGTCGAGATCCTGGCCCGCCCCGTCGACCTCAACGGCGTGTCGACGTATTCGGGGTACATCTTCACCAAGAACGACAGTGGTATCACCCTGAACCCCGGAACCTGGAAGGGCAAGCGCGTCGCCCTCGTCAACAAGGTAACGACAGCCGGATACCTCTACCCGCTGAGCCTGCTGCGGCTCTCCGGGTACCAGGGCGAACCGGAAGCCTACTTCAAGCAGATGTCCTTCACCGGCAGCCACGACGCTGCAATTCTCGCAGTCTTCAACGGGGAAGCCGATTTCGGTGCCTGCAAGAACACCATCTACGATGAGTACACCCGGCTCCACCCCGAGATCCAGCGCGATCTGAAGGTGCTTGGCTCCTCAGCGCAAGTCCCCTCGAACGGGCTTGGGGTACGCCCCGATCTGTCCGCCGACTTGAAGCGGCTCCTGCGCGAGGCGCTGGTCGCGATGCACACGCGTGAGGACGGCCAGCGTGCGCTCCGCCAATTCCAGGCACAGCGCTTCATCGAGACGGGCGCGAACGACTACGAACCGGTCTTCACGATGGCCCGGCAGGGCGGCCTGGACCTCGCGGCCTGGCCGCTTCGTGAAATCCACTAGCGGCACCCGGATCGTGAGCCTGCGCACCCGCTCCATCCTCGCGACGGTGTTCCTCGTCGCCGTCTCCATCGTGGGGTCGGCAATCATCGTCGGCGACCTGCGGTTTCTCGTCGCCAACCAGCAGCTCATCATCTTCAAGGACCAGATCTACCACGACCACGAGAAGGCGCGCGAGCTGATCCAGGCCGCGCAATCGCGACTGTACCAGCACCAGGCCGGCTACACCCGCGACATCGACCAGCTGATCGGCGACATTGCCACCTTCGAGAAGATCATGAGCTCGATCGTGCCGCACTATCGCCAGCACCACCGCGAGCAGGAGTGCCGCGGCTGCCACGACGACGGACAGGCCAAGGTCGACGAACTCGAGGAGACCGTGCGCACCATCCTGGTCAACCTCGACCGCTACCGCGAGAGCGTCAGCATCATCATCACGACGAACGACCGGCAGGCGCGGTTGCTGCACAACGGCGTGGCGAACGCCCGCGGCGAGGAGATGCTCTCGACGATCCAGCAGGTCAACGCCAACGCCGGGCTCATGGTCGACCGCCTCCGCAAGCAGAACCAGTTCCTGCTGAAGAAGACGGAGCGCTCGATCCAGTCGGCGGTCGGCGTGGTCGGGATCATTTTCGTGCTGACGCTTGGCTCCCTGCTCTGGTCGATGAACCGGCTCGTCGACTCCTTGTTGCACGGCACCGAGTCGGTGATCCGCGACGATCTCTCCTATCGGTTGCCCCTCGCGGAGCGCCACGACGAGATCGGCCTGCTCGCCGTGCGGTTCAACCTCATGGCCGAGCACCTCCAGGCCCGCGACCAGCAGATCGGCGAGAAGACATCGGAAGTCGAGGCGGCGAACCGCCGGCTCAACGACCTCAACGCGACCCTCGAGCAGAAGGTCCAGGAGCGCACGCACGACCTCCAGTCGTCGCTCGAGCAGGTGCGGCTCACCAGCGCCGCGCTCGAGGACTCCAAGCGGCGGCTCGAGTTGACCAACCAGGATCTTGTGCGCGCCAACCAGGCCAAGGCCAACTTTCTCTCGATCATTTCGCACGAGCTCAAGACGCCGCTGTCGGTCATCAACGGCTTTCTCTCGCTGATCCTCGACCAGCGCTACGAGAACGACGCGCAGCACCTGCGCGAGGCGGTGCAGATCTCCAAACGCCGCGGCGAGCAGCTCGCGCGCATGATCGACGAGCTCATCGACCTCTCCCGTCTCGACGCCCGCTCGTTGGTGTTGCGCCTCGAGCCGACCGACGCCGGCGCGCTGATGCGCGAGCTCGGCACCGAATTCGCGGAGGAGTTCCGGCGTCGCGGCCTGCGCTTCTCGCTCCGGCTGCCGCCGGTGCTGCCGCCGTTGCTCTGCGACCCGGACAAGCTGCGCCAGGTCTTCACGAACCTGGTCGGCAACGCGGTCAAGTTCTCGCCCGACGGGGGCGAAATCGAACTCGGCGCCGAGGACCGCGGCGAGGAGATCCTCTTCTCCTGCCGAGACACGGGGATCGGCATCCCTGCCGCGGAGCAGGAGCGGGTCTTCGAAAAATTCTACCAGGTCGATTCGTCCGCCACACGACGCTTCGGCGGCGCCGGTCTCGGCCTGAGCATCGTCAAGGAGATCGTCATGCTGCACGGCGGGCAGACCTGGGTCGAGAGCGCCCCGGGCCACGGCAGCACGTTCTTCGTCGCCCTGCCGAAAAGGCCGCCGCTTCCGGGATCGGCCGACGCGGCTCAGGATCCGGGGGCCGCCACAGCCTGACCGCCCCCCGGATCCTCGGGATGCAGCGCTGCGCGGACAGCGACCGCAACCGCCGCCGGTATGATGCGTTCCAGTTCCGGGAGTTCTGCCGCCCGCACGCCCGCGAGGTCACCGAACGCCGCGAGCAATCTCGCCTGGCGAGACGGCCCGAGGCCCGGTATGCCGGACAGGGGCCCGGCGAGCAGACGCTTCGTCCGCAGCAATCGGTGGTACGCCACGGCGAAACGATGAGCTTCGTCGCGCATGCGCTGCAACAGCAGCAGAACCGGAGTCCTGGCGGGCAGCGTCAGCGGCGCGATCGCGCCGGAGGCGAAAACCGCATCCGTTCCGCGCTTTTCGCTCGGTTTGGCGATCGCCAGGAGCAGCCGCGGCCGCCACGACGCACCTGACAGCACGGTCTCGGCGGCGGCGAGCTGGCCCCGACCACCGTCCAGGAGCACAACGTCCGGGGCCGTCCAGGCTCCCGACTCCACCCGGGCTGCGAGTCGCTGCACTGCCTCGGCGAGCATGGCGAAGTCGTCGGGGCCTCCCGTTCTTCGTATCCTGAATCGCCGGTAGCGTTGACGCCGGAGCCCCCCGCCCTCCCACCAGACCAGTGAGACCACGGCATCCGTCCCCGAGAGGTTCGACGCATCGAGGCAGGCCAGCGACCGCAGCCCTTGCCCCGATCCGCAGACCCGCCCCAGCTCCTCGAGCAGCGCGTCGCCGCCTGATGCCCCTGCCTTCTCTTCCTGGAGCATGCGCAGCGCGTTGCGTCCAGCCATGAGCAACAGCGCTTTTTTCCCGCCGGCCCGAGGAACGGTGAACCGAACGCGCGCCCCGCGCACCCGTCCGAGCCACTCGCTCAAAGCGGCCGTGCCCGGCGGCTCGACGGGCACGATGACCTCGGGGGGAACCTCACGATCGCCCGCGTAGCAATCCCGCAGGAAGCCGGCAAGCACCGAGTCGGCATCCTCGCCCTCGAGCGGATCGCGTAGCGAGAAGGCCTCCGTGCCGATGAGCCGTCCCGCGCGCACCCGCAGCAACGCGACTCCCACGCGGTCGCCGAGCCGGACCAGGCCGATGACATCGGAATCGGTGCCACCCGGGTCGTGCACCCGCTGACGCTCCAGCGTCGCCTCGATCGCGGCGATGTCATCGCGCAGCCGCGCGGCCTCCTCGAAGCGCAGCTCCTGGGCCGCCGCCATCATGTCCCTCCTGAGGTCCGCAGCAAGTTCGCTGCCCCGCCCCTGGAGGAACAGCGCCGTCGAGCGCACCAGGTCCCGATAGCGTTCCGGGTCGACCCTCCCGGCGCAGGGCGCGAGGCAGCGCCCCATCTGGAAGTTCAGGCAGGGGCGCCCCCCGGGCCGCAGGCGCCGGCACAGCCGCAGCGGGAAGAGCCGCCGCAACAACCGGAGCGTGGCGCGCATCGCCCCAGCGGTGATGTACGGGCCGAAGTACCGTGCCCCATCGCGCTCCGCTCGGCGCACCACCGTCAGCGTCGGATACTCTTCCTGCACCGTGAGCCTCAGGAAGGGGTAGGTCTTGTCGTCGCGCAGGCGGATATTGAATCGCGGCCGGTGCTGCTTGATCAGCGAGTCCTCGAGGATCAGGGCCTCGACTTCGCTGTCGGTCTCGAACCAATCGACGGCGGTGGCCGCCGAGACAAGCAGCACAGTCTTCGGGCCCTGGCGGGCCGGATCGAGATAGGAGCGCAGGCGGGCGCGCAGCGAAGTGGCCTTGCCGACGTAGAGCACCGCGCCGTCTGCCCCGCGCACCAGATAGACGCCCGGGACCTCGGGGGCAGCCCGCAGGCGCTCGCCGACGACAGGGTCAAGCCCGGCGGCCACCACGCTGCTTCCCCCCCCGCTGGAATCCGCGGCGGGCGGCGGGCGCACCGGGTGCCGCCGCACCCGCTTTCTTCGCGCCGACGCCGACACCGACCGACAACTCCAGTTCCTTGAGCCCCCGGACCCGGTCGCGCAGCGCAGCGGCCCGCTCGAATTCCAGGTGCGCCGCCGCCTCCCGCATCTCGCGCTCGAGCTCGCGCACGACACGGTCGACGTCGTCCAGGCTGCCGTACGCTTCGGCCGCCTCGGCGGCGAGCAGGGGTGTGTCGCGCTCGCGCTCGTAGATCGCCGCAAGGGCATCAGTGACGCCCTTGCGGATGCTCTCGGGGCGGATTCCCTCGCGCCGGTTGTACTCCTGCTGGATCGCGCGCCGTCGGGACATTACATCGATCGCGCTCTTGATGGACCGGGTGACCGTGTCGGCGTACAGGATGACGCGCCCCGCGACGTTTCGCGCAGCGCGGCCGCATGTCTGGATCAACGAGGTCTCCGAACGCAGAAAACCCTCCTTGTCGGCATCGAGGATTGCGACGAGCGAGACCTCGGGCAGGTCCAGCCCCTCGCGCAGCAGGTTGATGCCGATCAGGGCGTCGAAGCGCCCGAGCCGCAGATCGCGCAACAGGCGCAGCCGTTCGAGCGTCTCGACGTCGGAGTGCAGATAGCGCACGCGCAACCCGCGCTCGACGTAGTGCTCCGTGAGGTCTTCCGCCATGCGCTTGGTGAGCGCGGTGACCAGCACCCGTTCGCCCCGCGCTGCCCGTGAGCGAATCTCGCCGAGGAGGTCCTCGACCTGCCCGGCGACCGGGCGGATCTCGACGAGCGGCTCCATCAGACCCGTCGGCCTGACGATCTGCTCGGCGACCTGCCCCCCGGCTTTCTCCAGCTCGTAGGGCGCCGGGGTTGCAGAGATGAAGATGCTCTGCCCGACCCGCCGTTCGAACTCCTCGAAGGTCAGCGGCCGGTTGTCGAACGCCGAGGGGAGGCGGAAGCCGTGCTCCACGAGGTTCGTCTTGCGCGAACGGTCCCCGTGCGCCATGGCCCGCAGCTGCGGCACTGTGGCGTGGCTCTCGTCGACCACGAGCAGGAAGTCCTGCGGGAAGTAATCCAGGAGCGTCGGCGGGGGCGCCCCGGGTGCTCGCCCGGTGAAATGCCGGGAGTAGTTCTCGATGCCGGAGCAGAATCCCATCTCCCGGATCATCTCCAGGTCGAAGCGGGTGCGCTGCTCCAGGCGTTGGGCTTCGAGCAGCCGCTCCTCGCGGCGCAGCCACGCCAGCCGACCGGCAAGCTCGGTTTCGATCGCGGCAAGCGAGCGATCGACCTCCTCCTTGGGGACGACATAGTGGCTGCCGGGCCAGATCGTCACGGCGTCCAGACGACCGGCGGCAGCGCCGGTCAATGGGTCGACGCGCGTGATGCGCTCGACGTGATCGCCGAAGAACTCGACGCGCAGGGCCGCGTCGCCTTCGTAGGCCGGAAATATCTCGACGACGTCGCCGCGCACGCGAAAGGTGCCGCGGTGAAAGTCCAGATCGTTGCGCTGGTACTGAATGTCGACCAGCTCGCGCAGCAGCCGCCTCAGCCCGTGCTCCTCGCCGACCGCGAGCTGCACGCGCAATCGCGCGTAGTACTCCGGCGCGCCGAGGCCGTAGATGCACGAGACGCTGGCCACGATCAGGACGTCACGGCGTTCCAGCAGCGAGCGGGTGGCGCTGTGACGCAGCTTGTCGATGTCCTCGTTGATCGCCGAGTCCTTCTCGATGAAGGTGTCGGTCTGGGGCAGATAGGCCTCGGGCTGGTAGTAGTCGTAGTAGGAGACGAAGTACTCGACGGCGTTGTCCGGGAAAAATTCCTTGAACTCATTGAACAGCTGCGCGGCGAGGGTCTTGTTGTGAGAGACCACCAGGGTCGGCACCTGGAGGCGCTCGACGACGTTGGCGATGGTGAAGGTCTTGCCGGAACCGGTGACTCCGAGGAGCACCTGTGCGGGATGGCCCCGCTTGACGCCGCGCACGAGGAAATCGATGCAGCGCTCCTGGTCCCCTTGAGGGCTGAACGGCGCGACGAGCCGGAAGCGGGGCACCCGGACGCTACTTGCCGCTCACCCGGGTCCGGAACTCATCGTAGGGTGTCTCCCAGCCCTGCCCGGGTGAACTCTCGATCAGCAGGGTCTTGCCCGGCACGAGGCTGTTGGGACCTGCGAGCGTCTTCCGGTTCAGCTTCCAGATCCTCTTCCACTGGCGTGGGTCGCGATAATAGTAGCCGGCGATCAGGTGCAGATTATCCCCCGATCGAATCGTGTGTTCCACCGTCTGTGCCGCGCACGGGGCAACGCCGGGGGCGCAAAACAGAGCGCATCCAACCACCAGGGGGAAAACCAGGGTCATCGTCCTTTTCATGCCATTGCCCTCCCTGAGGGACATCTTCCGACGATGCCCCGTATTTGTCAATGCGCCGAGCCGGTTGAACGGCTTCAGATCGTCGTGGCGACTCCCGGGGCGCCGCGGGCAAATGTCTCCAGGCCTTGATCTTGAGGTTCTTCTGCCCGGCGATCGGAATTCGTTTCATCACGAGTTCCATGAGTTCCCTCGCTGTGTGTTGTACGAGCAATGCACCGCGATTCTTGCGGTCTCGTCGCCAGCGGTTCCTGCTCGCCTCCTCCTAGCGCGGATTTGGGCGCGGGCCAGGATCATTGACAACCGCGGAACTGTGCGTACCATCCCGGGCATGAGCGAGCACGCCCTGCGTCACCTGGCCTTCATAGCCGGCACGGCGCCGGAGTCCCACGACGACCTTGGCCGAACCGTCGTCGCGTCCTGCGGCAAAGCCTCGCAGGTGGCGCGGCAGACGTTCGACCTCGTCCCGGGCCTGCGGGCCTTCTCCTGGCTGTCCCCCGGCATCGACCTCCTCCTTTCCCGAGCGACGACCCCGATCGCTGCGCGCGCCTGCGCTGAAGGGGCCCGGACGCTCGCCGCGGCCGCAGACGTCCTCGGCGTCTCGCTGCGGTTGTGCGGCCCGGTCGATGACCTCCCCGATGCCGGAGCCGGACGCTCAACGAGCGAGAAATCGGGCAGGACAATGCTCTGGTTTCAGCGCTACAGCGGGAGGGAGGAGATCGTCCGGGCAGCCGGGCGGTTTTTTTCGGCACACCCTGGCAAGACACTCGCTGACGGGGATCTCGATGCCTGGCTCGACACCGCTGGCGTCCCCGATCCCGACCTGTTGTTGTACGCCGGCGGCGCGCTGGAACCGCGCGACGCGCTGCTCTGGCAAGGCTCCTACGCCGAGATCTGGCACACGCCGGAACCGTGGCAGTCGTTTTCGGAGAGGGACCTGCGCCGCGCCGTCGGCGATTATTTCGAGCGGCAGCGCCGGTTCGGTCGCTGACCAGGCCAGGAGGCGGCACCCCTCGCCACCTGGGCAGTGGCGGGGCGTGCCGGCAGGGTCAAGTCAATCGGTTACCTGCTAACGCGAGCGGGCGAGCTTCCCGGTTGCCGCTGCGCGCCGTATCCCTTTCTTCGGGGCGGCCAAGCCTGCTGACTTCTTCCTTGCCGATGCCACCGCGCCCCGCGGTTGTGCAAGTTGAGCCTGCGCGGCCGCCAGCCGGGCGATCGGGACGCGGAATGGACTGCAGGAAACGTAATCGAGTCCCAGGTCATGGCAGAAGCGGATCGAAGCCGGATCCCCGCCATGCTCGCCGCAGATCCCCATTTTGAGATCCGGCCGGGATCCGCGCCCGAGCTGGACGGCGATCCGCATCAGCTTCCCGACCCCTGCCGCATCCAGCGAAATGAAGGGGTCATCGGTGTAGATCTTCTTCTCGACATACGACGGGAGAAAACTTCCCGCATCGTCGCGCGAGAAGCCGCAGCACATCTGCGTCAGGTCGTTCGTCCCGAAGGAGAAGAACTCGGCCTCGGCGGCGATTTCGTCCGCCGTGATGGCGGCTCGCGGAACTTCGATCATCGTGCCCACGGTGAAGGGAATCTTCCTGAGCCCGTACTTCTTCCTCACCTCTGCCGCCACCGCTAGAACGATGGCCTTCTGGTCGGTCAACTCCTTCACGGCCCCGACCAGCGGGATCATGATCTCGGGGCGGGCATCGACGTTGTCCCCCAGCAGCTCGGCAGTCGCCTCGAGGATCGCCGTCGCCTGCATCCGGGTGATTTCCGGGTAGGTGATGCCGAGGCGGCAGCCGCGATGGCCGAGCATCGGGTTGAGCTCCTGAAGCTTTTCGATCCGCGCCTTGACCGCCTCCAGGTTCTTGCCCATGCCAACGGCCAGTTCGCGCACCAGCCGCTCCTCGTGGGGCACGAACTCGTGCAGCGGCGGATCGAGCAGCCGGATGGTCACCGGCAGCCCGGCCATGGCACGCAGGATCCCCTTGAAATCCTCCTTTTGGAAGGGCAGCAGGTTGAAGATCGCCTGCTCGCGTTCCTGCAGGGTCTCGGAGAGAATCATCTCGCGCATCGCGCGGATGCGCTCCTCGCCGAAGAACATGTGCTCCGTGCGGCACAGCCCGATTCCCGCCGCGCCGAAGCGGCGGGCCTGGGCGGCATCGGCGGGGGTGTCGGCATTCGTGCGCACGCCGAGCGCGCGGATCTCGTCGCACCAGCGCAGGAAGTCCTTGAGGTCGCGGTTCTGCTCGAGGTCGATCACCACAAGCGGGAGGGCGCCGGCGTAGATGAAACCTTTCGTCCCATTGAGCGTGATGACGTCGCCCTCGCGCAGCACGGTGCCGCCGATGTCCACCGTTCTCTGCGCGAGGTTGATGTGGACCGCTCCGGCGCCGACGATGCAGCACTTCCCCCAGCCGCGCGCAACGAGGGCGGCGTGCGAGGTCATGCCGCCCTTGGCGGTGAGAATGGCTTCGGCGGCGTGCATCCCGTGAACATCCTCCGGCGAGGTCTCATGCCGCACGAGGACGACCTTCTCGCCGGCCTTGCCCCACTCCGCGGCGCGGTCGGCGGTGAGAACGACCCTCCCCGTCGCGCCGCCGGGACCCGCGGGCAGCCCCTTGGCGATGGGCTTGAACTCCCTCTCGTGCGCCGGGTCGATCATCGGATGCAACAGCTCGTCGAGCTGGCCCGGCCTGACGCGCGACACCGCGGTCGCCTTGTCGATGAGACGCTCGCGCACCATCTCGACGGCCATGCGCAATGCCGAGGGGCCATTGCGTTTGCCGACGCGGGTCTGGAGCATGAAGAGCCTGCCGCTCTGGATGGTGAACTCGAGGTCCTGCATGTCCCGGTAGTGCTTCTCGAGCTTGTTGCGGTAGCCGACAAGCTCCTTGTAGAGCGCCGGCATGGTCTTCTCGAGTGTCGGCAGGTTGCGGTTCTGGTCGTTCGTGGCGTGCTCGTTGAGCGCGTTCGGCGTGCGGATACCGGCGACCACATCCTCACCCTGGGCGTTGACGAGCCACTCGCCGTAGAAAGCGTTCTCGCCCGTTCCCGGGTTGCGGGTGAACGCGACGCCGGTGGCGCAATCTTCGCCCATGTTGCCGAACACCATGGCCTGCACGGTGACCGCCGTCCCCCAGTCGTCCGGGATCCCTTCGATCTTGCGGTAGGAGATTGCGCGCTTACCGTTCCAGGACTGGAAAACCGCGCCGATCCCGCCCCAGAGCTGGGCGAGCGCCTCGTCGGGGAATTCCTTGCCGACGACCTCGCGGACCTTCTCCTTGAAACGATTGCAGAGGTGCTCGAGCTCCCCGGCGTTGAGCTGGGTGTCGGAAGTGTAGCCGCGGCCTTTCTTGAGGTCGTCCATGAGATGCTCGAGCTGCACGCGCACCCCCTGGCCCTCGGCGGGTTCGAGACCGGCGGCCTTCTCCATCACGACGTCGGAGTACATCATGATCAGGCGGCGGTAGGCGTCGTAAACGAAGCGCGCGTTGCCGGTCTTCGCGATCATCCCCGGGATCGTGGCCGTCGTCAGGCCGACGTTCAGAACGGTCTCCATCATCCCGGGCATCGAGGAACGGGCGCCGGAGCGCACCGAGAGGAGCAGCGGGTCTTGCGGGTCGCCGAAACCCAGCGCGAGGATCTTCTCCACGGTGGACAACTTGGCGGCAACCTGTTCCTTGAGGGCTGCCGGGTAGCGGCGGCCGTTCGCGTAGTAATGCGTGCAGACTTCAGTCGTTTTCGTGAAGCCCGGGGGGACGGGGAGACCGAGGCTGGCCATCTCGGCCAGGTTCGC
>CAZEOK010000046.1:16971-22400 GCA_964513745.1 uncultured bacterium | reverse complement strand
GTAATCCGGGTGAATGCCCTCTTTCATTCTCGTAGGCCTCCTTGCCTCTCAAGCATGCGTAAAGATGGTGAAAGATACCTCGTAAACCATTGAAAGTCAAGCAGCGGTGGAATCATCGCAGCCCCTGGTGCTATAGTGCGCGCACCCCGCAACGGGGGCCGGCGGGACGGCGTCGGTAACCGGAGGCCGATTGGGAAGGGTTGAACGATTGACGCGTGGCGGGCCGGCAGCCCTCATACTCGCCCTGGTGCTGGCTGCGTTCCCGGCTGCCCCGGTCGTGGCGGGAGAGGATCCGAGCGCTTCCCCAGCTGCCGACATCGAGTTGCGTAAAACGTTCCGACCGCTTCCTCGCGCTGGACTCCAGCCTTCTCGTGCGGATGCACCACGAGGCGCTGAGGAGAGCCAGACTGTCGGGGGCTACCGGGACCCTTCTCCGCTGCTGCAGATCGAGGCGGCCGCCGAGGCTCTGGGGGAGCGTCTCCAGTCGGCAGGAACGCTGTACCTGCCCGGTGTCGGCGACGGTGGAGCCGTGCTCCAGGGAGCCACGGCGCCTCTTCTTGAAACGGCAGCGGGGCGCCGGCTGATTATTGATCCCTATCGAACGATCACCCCGCAAGCCGCCGCGGGCATCTCCCGTCTCTGGCCTGATTTCACCGTCCTGCAGCCGGCTGCCTCTGACGGTTTGCGCGAGACGATCGCCGCGGTGCTTGAGGCTGCCGGGTACGCCTTGGTAACGCGATCGACGCCCCTGACGTTCGGTCCGGCGGTCACGGTGCGGATAATCCCCGACTTCGTGGTCCTTCGCAACGACCGTGACCTGCTCGAGGGGGAGATGCGTGCGATATCGGTCGTCGATCCCGCCGACGCCATCCCCGCCGAGTTGCGTGAGTTGGCCGGCGAGCACCGGGTGAAGATCGTCGAACTCACCAGCGACGGTGAGTCCGCCGGACCATCCCGGGCCCCCTGGCGCGACCCGACAGGCCGGGTCACCACGGTAGCTTCCGGGAAGCTGGTGCCGCTCCTAGCTGAGGTCGCTGGCGCACTGGGCCTCGCGATCGAGCAGCGCGTCATGCTCCAGACGGCCCCCGGGGAACCTGGCCTCAGTGCCGATCTGAGGATCAGCATCGGCCGGGACGCGGCGCTCATCCTGGAAGCGCCAGACCCTGACAAGCTGGACAAAATTCTCAAACGGGGCGAACCGGCGATCGTGGTGACTCGCGCCGCCGGCATGCCGGTGGCGATTGGCGCGATCCTCGCACATTTCCGCATCCCGGCGATCGGGCCAACGGTTGAGTTCTTCCGGGCTCCCACGCAGGCTGCCACGCCGAGGTTCAGAGTCAGTGTGCCGGGATGGCTTGTCGAATCCGGCGGTCAAAGGGCCCTGATCACCGGCGCCGCCCTGCCGATCCTGATCCGGCTCTATCTCACGCGGGAAGGTATCGATATTCTCGAATACCGCCTGCGCTGAGCTCGGCCCCCCCGCCGGCGGGCCTTCGACGTTGACACGAAGACCCACGTCGGCAACGGTGTCGACGCACTCCCCGGGAACGAAAGACTCGCGATGACTGCTAACGGCAGGAGTTGCAGGAGGTTTTCGAGCAGGAACCGCAGCCGCCGCCCTGCGACGGGGTGAACGTGCCCCCGCTCTTCGAACCGAACACCGAGAATTTCTTCGTGACCTTGGCGGAACTGCAGGCCGGGCACACCACCTTCCGGCTTGCGATGCTCACCAGCTTCTCGAAATCGTGACCACAGCGGCCGCAGGCGTATTCGTAGATCGGCACCCCGGCACCCTCCCCGCCCAACAGCCTCCAGAAAAGCCCGGCGACCCCTTTCCCCCGCTAGACTGTCGGGGGGGGGATGGACCGGGCATCGGCCAGGAATTTCTCGATGCCGACGTCTGTCAGCGGGTGCCGTACCATCTGCTCGAGCACGGCAAACGGCACGGTGGCGATGTGCGCGCCCAGAGTTGCCGCCTGCACCACGTGCAGCGTCGAGCGCACGCTGGCGACGATGATCTCCGCGG
Organism: uncultured bacterium; assembly: GCA_964513745.1. Taxonomy (GTDB): domain Bacteria; phylum JAUVQV01; class JAUVQV01; order JAUVQV01; family DATDCY01; genus DATDCY01. Next base: position 20,374 of record CAZEOK010000046.1, on the reverse strand, counting down.
CGAAGTCATAATTACGAAGGATCTCCAGAGACTGCTCGACCATCTCCATCCCCTGGGTACCGGCGTCATCCAGCCTCCCGACGAAGGGGCTGATGAACGACGCGCCGGCCTTGGCGGCGAGCAGCACCTGCGCCGGGGAGAAGACGAGCGTCATGTTCACCCGGATCCCCTCCGCGGAGAGGGCACGTGTCGCCGCGAGGCCCTCCTTCATGACGGGGACCTTGACCACGACGCGGTCGTGGATCTTCGCGAGCAGACGACCCTCGTCAATGATGGACCCGGCCTCCAGTGAGACGGTTTCGGCACTCACCGGACCATCGACAATACCGCAGATCTCCCGGACAGCCTCATGAAACGGCCGCTTCTCCTTCGCGACCAGCGTCGGGTTGGTGGTCACGCCATCGAGCACGCCCCAGCGCGCGGCTTCGCGGATCTGCGCAACATTGGCGGTGTCGAGAAAGATCTTCATCGCTGGCATCTCCCCTCGTGCGCCGGTGGCCTAGAGCTTGCCGACGAGCGCCTCGTTGATCTTCACGGCGCGCACCCGCCGCAGGTCTTCCAGCCAGGATTCGAAGAACTGGTCCTTCTTCGCGCTGCGCAGGCGGGCGACTACGGTGTCCTTCTCCGCACGGAACGCCTCGCGCGTCACCGGGATCTTGCCGTCGACACGATAGATGATGACCCGGCCGTCAGGGGCGACCACCGGGCCGCCGTACGATCCGGCAGCCACGGAGAACGCCTCCTGGAGCAGTTCCCCCTTGACTGCGCCCTCCGAGACGAAATCCCGCTGAGTGAAGAGCGCCGTCTCCCGCGCCTCGCCCCTGAAGCGGGCGGCGATGACCGATGGCTGCTCGCCCCGGCGCAGATCCTCGAGCCGGAGCCGGCCCTCACCGAGGGATCGTCCCCGAGACTGTTCGGTCAGCAGGTCGCGCTCGACATCGGCGCGCGCCTCCTCGAAGGTCGGCACGGCTGCCGGGCGCTTCGCCAGAGCCTTGTAGACCCAGTAGTCGTCCCCCTGGCGCAACAGTTCGCTGACTTCGCCCTCCGCGAGGGCGAACAGGGCTTCGCCGACCTCGGGCCGGGACCCCGGGCCGGGGATTGGCCCCTCCCGTGGCACAAGCTCCGTGACGCGGACCGTCAATCCGAACCTTGCGGCCACGGCTTCGAACTCGCCGTCGGCGAGCGCGTCGTTGATCTGCTCGACGCGGCCGGCGGCAGCGGCGCGTGCCGCTGCTGCCGAATGCTTCTCGGCGACCGACTCGCGCGCCTGTTCAAAGGCCGGCGTGCCGGCTTCGCGGATCTCCTCGACCTTGATGATATGCAGGCCGAACTGGGTGCGCACCAGATCGCTCACTTGCCCCTTGCCCAGGGCGAAGACGGCCTGCTCGAACGCGGGGACCATCTGACCAGGTGAGAACCAGCCGAGTTCGCCGCCGGCTGGACCCGAGGAGTCCTGGGAGAACTCGCGAGCGAGCGCGGCGAAATCGGTCCCGGCCTTCGCCTTATCGAGGACGAACTGCGCACGCTCCCGGATTTTCTGCTCTTCCTCAGGCGCGGCGCCCTCGGTGAGGCGGAAAAGAATGTGTCGTGCGCGCACCGCTTTCTCTATCCTGAACTCCTGCGTATTCTGCTCGTAGTAACTCCGCAACTCCGCATCGGATGCCGAAGCTGCGGGCTTGAAGTCTCTGGCAATAACTGCGGCGTATGCGAACTTCGCGCGCTCCGGCCGGGTGTACTTGGCGGGATCCGCGTCGAAGGCACGGCGCACGTCCTGCTCGGGCACGGCGGCGCTGGCGGCAGGCGCGGCGGGCGGCAGGATGACCAGGGTGAGCCGTATCTTTTCCTTGTCGCGGCGGAACTCCTCGAAGGCCTCGGCGTCGGACACCTGAACCGTTTCCTGGACCAATGACCTGACCTTTGCGGAGAGTAGATCGCCTCGCACATCCTCCTCGTAAGCCGACGTCTTGATGCCTGATGCCGCGAGGACTTCGCGATATTTCTTCGGGTCGAATGCGCCGTTTTCCTGAAATGCCACCGTCCCGCGCACCTTGCTCGCGACCTCCTCGTCCCCGACGGCCAGAGCCATCCGGCGTGCCTCGTCGAGCAGCAGCCGCCTCCCGATGGCTGAATCGAGTGCACCCTTCTTGATGCGGAAGCGTTTCTCAAGTTCGGCAGCCGCTATTCCGGGATAGAAGCGCCGATAGAATTCAAGCCGGCTGTCATGCGTCCGGATGTACTCGGCATACGGGATCTCCTCGGCGCCGACCCATGCGGCGACCGAGCGCTCGGAACTCGAGGTGCTCATGCTCCCGCGACCCCAGACGAGGAAAATGGTTCCGATGAAAACCCCGACGATCAGGATCACGATAACCAGTACAAAAATCGCGTTGCTTCGGATGAAGCGCATCATTGGCGCGTTACCCCCCCCCTTCGCACGTGCCACCGCCTTGAAAACGAGCGCGGAGTTTACCCCCTTTCGCACCGGTATGCAACCGCGTCGAGAAGCCCTACGCCATCTGCCCGTCATGTTGACAACATCGCTAGGTCATGTTCCAATGCCGTCGGTTGGCAATGCCCTTGCCGGGCAGAGGAGTGTGCGTGCCGATGAAGAAATCCGCCGTGCTTTTCCGGGAGGCCCTACAGGTGATGCCCGGCGGCGTGAACAGCCCGGTCCGGGCTTTCCGCTCGGTCGGAGGCCACCCGCTGTTCATAGCGAAGGCCAAGGGGGCCACGATCACCGACGTCGACGGCAGGACCTACATCGACTATGTTTGTTCGTGGGGCCCGATGATCGCCGGACATGCGCACCCACAGGTCGTCGCGGCCGTGACCCGCGCTGCAAAGCTCGGCACCTCGTACGGCGCCTCGACCGAGGCGGAGATCACGCTCGCCACCATGGTGCGGGAGGCTTTCCCTTCTCTGGAGATGGTGCGCATGGTCAGCTCCGGGACCGAGGCGGTCATGAGCGCCATCCGCCTGGCCCGCGCAGCCACTGGCCGCGACGACATCGTCAAGTTCGAAGGGTGCTACCATGGCCACTCCGACCAGATGCTGGTCAAGGCCGGATCGGGCGCCTTGACCCTCGGGACACCCGACAGCCCCGGCGTTCCCGCCGACCTGGCCAAGCACACGATCAACCTCCCCTACAACGACCTCGGGGCCGTGCGACGCCTTCTGCGCGCACGCAAGGGTAAGGTGGCTGCGGTCATCGTTGAGCCGGTTGCCGCAAACGCCGGCGTCATCCTTCCGAAAGAAGGTTTCCTCGAGGGACTCAGACAGGCCACTGCCGAACATGGAGCCCTGCTGATCTTTGACGAGGTCATCACCGGTTTCCGGCTGGCCTATGGGGGAGCCCAGGAGTACTCCGGCGTCCGCCCCGACCTGACCTGTCTCGGCCAGATCA
>CAZEOK010000046.1:0-16961 GCA_964513745.1 uncultured bacterium | reverse complement strand
GGCGCCTCTTTGGCGGCCACGCCTCGGACCACCACGAGCCCGAGCCCGAGGTCGCCATGGCGGCCGGCATCGCTACCCTCTCGCTTTTACGTCGCAAGGGCGTCTACGCCAGCCTCGAGCGCAAGGGAGCCTACCTTGCGGCCGGAACGGCCGACAACCTGGCGAAGACCGGGGTGCAGGGGGTGCAGAACCGGGTGGGTTCCCTCTCCTGCCTTTTCTTCACGGGCAGGCCCGTCGTCGACTTCTGCTCAGCCAAGGGCGCCGACACGAAAAAGTACGCCCGCTACTTCACGGGGATGCTCAAGGGTGGCGTCTACCTCGCGCCTTCGCAGTTCGAGGCATCCTTCGTCTCTCTCGCGCACACGACGGCGGATCTCGACAAGACGCTCGCCGTCCAGCGCCGGGTGCTCAAGAGCCTGTGATCGACGCAATGCGAGCCGAACGCGGTGATCGGACAGCCTGGGCGAAACACCTCTCGAACGCCTCGATCGGCATCGAGATGGGCGCGGCGCTCGTGGTCGGCATGGGTATCGGCTGGTTTCTCGACCGGACTTTCGGGACCCGACCCTGGTTCCTGGCGATCTTCACCGCCTTCGGCATTGCCGCGGGATTCCGCAGCGTGATCGCGGCGGCGCGCAAGGCGACCACAGACGGAGATCGGCCGTGAGCGCGGACCCGGTCGAACGCATCGAGCGGACCGCCTGGGCTCTCGGCGCGCTCCTCGTCGCCGCGAGCGCGCTGCTGCGCGACTCCACCGTCACCGCCGGGGTCACCCTGGGAGTCCTCGTCGCCGTGCTCAACTACCGGTACCTCGTGCGCTTTGTACGCGCGCTTGTCGGCTCGGGTGCCCGTTCGCTCCCCCGGGGCCGGTACATCCTCTATCTCTGCAAATACGCCGTCAGCGGGGTTGCCATCGTGGCCGCCCTCAAGTACAGATTCGCCGACCCCATCGCCCTGCTCGTGGGCGCCAGCGTCCTGCTCCCGGCCATTCTCCGGGAATCGGCAGGCTGTGCCGCCGGACCGAGCCGCAAGGAGGCCTGAGAAGATCATGCAGAGTTTCGAATGGGTCACCCTCATCCCGGGCATCAACGCCATTCCCGTCCACGTCACCCACGCTGCGCTTGTCTTCCTGATCCTGACGGGGTTGATCATCGTCGCCGGCCGGCGCCTTGCCGACCCCGGCCTCGACATCGTGCCGGAGCCCCGCCTCTCGATCGTCAACTTTTTCGAAGCTGCCTACGGCACGATTGAAAAGCTGTGCGAGGAGAGCCTCGGGCACCATGGGCATCGCTACATCTACCTCGTGGGCACGCTCGCGCTCTGGATCCTCTTCTCCAACCTGCTCGGCGTGATCCCCGGCCTCGTGCCGCCGACGGACAACGTGAACACCAACTTCGCCTGCGCAGCCGTCGTGTTCCTGGCGACCCACTACTACGGATTCAAATCCCACGGCGTCAAGTACCTCAAGCACTTCGTCGGACCGACTCCCTGGCTGGCGCCGCTGATGATCCCGATCGAGATCATCGGCCACCTGGCGCGACCGCTTTCGCTCACGCTCCGGCTCTTCGGCAACATGTTCGGGGACCACATGAACCTGATGGTCTTCGTCGGCATGATGATCGGGCTCACGAAGTACATCCTCGCCGGTCCGGTTCCCGTGTGGATCTTCGCGCCGGTCGCACCGCTGGTGCCGATCGTGATCATCCTGCTCGGCATCTTTGTCGCGGTCGTGCAGACCTATGTCTTCGTGCTGCTCACGATGAGCTATCTGTCCGGCGCCCTGGCCGAGAGCCACTAGGGGCCGCACCATTTACGCGCACAACACTGTCGGGAAAGGAGGAAATAAACCATGAGCAGGAAATGTCTTATGAGTCTCGTCGGTCTGTCGCTGGCGCTTTCGCCCGCGCTCGCCGCAGCTTCTGAGGGCGCAGCCGCCGGTGGCGGCGAGGGCTTCATGAAGTTCTTCGCCATCGCGATCGGCGCCGGTCTGGCGATCGGGCTGTCCGCGATCGGCGGCGGCCTCGGTCAGGGCAAGGCGGTTGCCTCAGCACTCGAGGGGATCGCCCGCAACCCGGGCGCCGCCGGCAAGATCGTCACCCCGATGATCATCGGCCTCGCCATGATCGAGTCGCTGGTCATCTACGGCCTCGTCGTGGCGCTGATCCTGGTCTTCAAGATCGTCTAGGATCGGCCCGGAAACGCACCCCGCCCGCGGATCACCCCCGGGCGGGGTTTTTTATTGCCGCTTTGCCGCGAAGGCGGATTCGAGCGCGCGGCGGTAAAATTCTGCGGCCAGAGGCGTATCTTTTTGCGACTCGGCGATCCCGCCCATCTCGTACGCGTAGCGCGCCTCCGCGGGGAAGAGCTTCGCGGCGGCTTCGCGCGCTTTGCGATACTCCTCGTCCTTCCCCTGATACTTTGCGGCGAGGGCGACCCCGAGGGCAAACTCCTCCCGCACGGGGAACTCGGCCAGCAACTCATCGAACAGCTTTCCGGCATCGGCGAACTTACCGGTCTGCAGGCTCACGACCGCCACCTGGTAGAGTGCCTCGTGATCCTTGGGGTCGATCTCCTTGGCTCGGAGAAACTCGGCAAGCGCGAGATCATGCCGGGCCGTCTTCTTGTAGATCAGGCCGAGCTCGACGCGTGCTTTCTTGAAATCCGGATCCTTCTCGACGGAGATTTTCAGCTGTGCCTCGGCCTTCTCGTCCTGCCCTTTCGAGGCGAGTTGGCGACCAAGGTTGTAGTACATGAGCGCGTGGTTCTTCGGGACGTACTCCTGCGCCGGCCGCTGCTCGGCCTCGGTCGGCAGCCCGGCCGCCTTGCGCACCGCATCCGCGAGGTCCTCCCGCAGGGTGGTCGGGTAGCCGGCGAGGATGTAGGCGACCTTCCCGTCGGCGCCGAGCACGAGCGTCGACGGCAGCGCCATCGCGCCGTATTCGTTGAACGCAACCAGCCCGTCATCGACGAGTACCGGCCCGGAAAAACCGCTCTTTTTTGCGAAAGATGCGATGGCTTCCCTGTCCGCTGCCGAAATTGCCGGATGTTCGCAGTTGACCGTCACGACCTGGAGCTTTTCCGGGCCGATCTTCGCGCGCAACGCCTCGAGATCGAGAATCACCTCCGACGAGCGTGGACTCCACGTCGCCCAGAAAACGACGACGGTGGCACCCCGTCCGTAGACTTCAGCGCTTTTCCATTCCCTGCCGCCGAGGTCCTTGAGTGAGAACGCCGGCGGGGACTGTGCAACCTGCACATTTTTAAAGGCTGCCGATATCGAGGGTTTGGCGCACCACAGCGTGGCCAGGGCGGCTGCGACGATCATCACCGTGCGGGACTGCGTATTGTGTCGCATAATGAGTGTGTAACTTAGGCATCCCTATAGAAAAAGTCAAATAAAAATTCCGTTCTCCCCTTGACACCGGCGCACGCCTCCGCAAACAATGCGGCGGTGCCTGCTCGGCTATGCAGGCGGGAGCGCGATGGAACCCTGGAAACAGAAACTTTTCCGCGAACTGCCCAAGGTGGACGAGGTAATCGGTTGGCCCGAGGTGCAGACCGGCGCCGCCGCGTACCCGCGCTGGGCGCTGCTTGATGCCGTGCGCGGGGTGCTCGAACTGCGCCGCGAGCGGTTGGGAGCCCTCGGCGATCCGGGGGCTGACTCCGGGTCGAGCCGCCGGGACATGGCGACGGCAGTGCTTGTTCTGTTGGACAGGCGCGGGGGTGCAAACCTGCGGGCCGTGGTCAACGCCGCCGGGATCATCGTGCACACGAATCTCGGGCGGTCGCCGCTTGCGCGCGAGGCGCTGGAGCAGATCGCCCGGGTTGCCCGCGGCTATTCGAACCTCGAGTACACGCTCGACCTGGGCGAGCGCGGCTCGCGCCAGGACCACTGCGAGGGCCTGCTGCGCCGGCTCACCGGGGCCGAGGCGGCGCTGGCGGTCAACAACAACGCGGCTGCGGTCTTTCTCTGCCTGAACACGCTCGCGGAGGGGCGCGAGGTAGTCGTCTCGCGCGGCCAGCTCGTCGAGATCGGCGGCTCGTTTCGCATCCCTGACGTGATGCGCAAGAGCGGTGCCATCCTGCGCGAGGTCGGGACGACCAACAAGACGAAAGCAGCGGATTACCGGGACGCCGTCGGTCCCACCACCGCGCTGCTGATGCGCGTGCATACGAGCAACTTCCGTGTCGTCGGGTTCACGGCCTCCGTCGAACTGCCGGATCTGGTCTCGATCGGCCGCGCAGCCGCAGTCCCGGTCTTGGACGACCTGGGCAGCGGCTGTCTGATCGACCTTGCGCCTTACGGATTGCCCGGCGAGCCGACGGTCCAGGACGCGGTCGCTGCGGGAGCCGACCTTGTCACCTTCAGCGGTGACAAGCTCCTCGGCGCACCGCAAGCCGGCATGATCGTCGGCCGGGCCGGGCTCGTCGACCGGATCCGGAGAAACCCCCTGCACCGAGCCATGCGCATCGACAAGCTCACCCTCGCGGGGCTGGAGGCGACCCTGCGCCTGTACCTCGAGGGGGAGAGGGGCTTCGCGCGCATCCCGACGCTGCGCATGATCGTCGAACCCATCGACGCGATCCGTCTGCGTGCCCGCAGGACCCTGCGCCGTCTCTCACCTGACACCCGCGCTGCCTGGCGGGCGGCGGTAGTGCCGTCGACCTGCCAGGTCGGCGGTGGCGCCCTTCCCCTCGAGCCCCTCCCCTCGTCTGCGCTGGCGCTGGGCGGTCCAGACCGGCCGGCGCACCGGCTTGAGGAGGCGTTGCGCCGCGGGCCCCTCGCGGTGATCGGCAGGTTGCAGGAGGGCCGCCTCCTGCTCGACATGCGAACCGTCGACGACGGGGAGATCGTACCGCTCGCCGCCGCGGTTGATGCCGCAGTCAGGAAGCTGGAGAACGCGTGAGCCACCTGATCGTCGGCACCGCGGGACACATCGATCACGGCAAGACCACGCTCGTCAAAGCTCTCACCGGGACGGACACCGACCGTCTCAAGGAGGAGAAAGAGCGCGGGATAACCATCGAACTGGGGTTCGCCCACCTGGACCTGCCCGGCCTGCCGCCGGTGGGAATCGTCGACGTCCCCGGCCACGAGAAATTCGTCCACCACATGGTGGCCGGGGTCGCCGGGATCGATCTGGTGCTGCTGGTCATCGCCGCCGACGAGGGAATCATGCCCCAGACCCGCGAGCACCTCGACATCTGTCGCCTTCTCGGCGTCGGCGCCGGGCTCGTGGTGCTCACCAAGGCCGACCTGGTGGAGCCCGACTGGCTGGAGATGGTCGGCCAGGACGTCGCTTCATTCCTCGCCGGCTCGTTCCTCGAAGGGGCACCGATCGTGCCCGTCTCCTCAACCACCGGCAGCGGCATCCCCGAGCTGCGCGGGGCAATCACGCGGCTGCTGGGCCGGGTGCCGGCCCGCGCGACCACGGGCATCGCACGACTGCCAGTCGATCGCGTTTTCACGATGAAGGGCTTCGGCACCGTCGTCACCGGCACGTTGATGGCCGGCCGCCTTGACGTGGGCGAGACCGTGGAGGTACTCCCGGCACGCATCGAGAGCCGCATCCGCGGCATTCAGGTGTACGGGCGGGCGGTGGACGCCGCACGCGCGGGACAGCGCACGGCGATCAATCTCCAGGGGGTCGAAAAAAGCTCAATCGAGCGTGGGGCCGTCCTTTCCCGTCCGGGGTCGCTCGAGCCGTCCTTCCTGATGGACGCCCGGCTCTCCTGCCTCAAGAGCGCCCCAAAGCCGCTTGCGAGCCGCACCCGGGTGCGGCTGCACCTGGGCACCAGCGAGATCCTGGCACGCGTCATCCTGCTCGGACGCAAGGAGCTGATGCCCGGCGAGGAGGCCATGGTGCAGTTTCGCCTCGAGTCTCCCGGCGTCGCCTTGCCTCGCGACCGCTTCGTGATCCGAGGGTACTCCCCCGTGGTGACGCTCGGCGGCGGCGAGCTCGTTGACACCCGCCCGTCCAAACACCGGCAGTTCTCGCAGACGGCTCTCGAGCACGTTTCTATCATGGCGGGGTCCGACCCCGTATCTGCCGTGCCCCTTCTCGTCGGGGAGACGGGACTGGCCGGGGCCGCGCGCGACGATCTGGCGCGGCGGCTCAACATCGAGACCGGCACGATGCACAACCTGCTCGTCTCCCTGGTCAAGAAAGGCACGCTGCTCGAGGTTCCCGGCGCGCCGCCGCTGTGGCTGCACCGCGGCGAGTCCGACGAATTCGAGAAGGGCGCACTCGGTTTGCTCGGGGATTTTCATGCCGCCGAACCGCTCAAGCCAGGGCTGCCCAAGGAGGAGCTCAGGTCGAAATTCCCGACCGCTGCACCGCGCGTATTCGCAACCCTGATCGACCTGCTTGCGAAGAGGGGCAAGCTCGTGGTCGATCACGATCTGGTGCGCCTGGGATCTCACCGCGTCCAGCTGCGCGTTGACCAGGAGCAGGTCAAGGGGAAGGTCGAAGCGGTGTTTGCTCGCACCGGGCTCCAGCCCCCAGCCCTCGATACGGTCGCGCGGGAGCTCCTGCTCGATCCGAAGACGCTCAAGGAGGCGATCGGCTTGCTGCTTGCCGCCAAGAAGCTCGTCAAGATCAACGAGGAGATCCTGATGCACGAGCAGAACCTTGCCCCGCTGCGCGCAAAGGTCAGCGAATTTCTCAAAGGCGGCGCAAAGATGGGAATGCCGGAGTTCAAGGAGATCAGCGGCGTCTCGCGTAAGTACTCGGTACCTCTGCTCGAGTACTTCGACCGCTCCGGGCTGACCATCCGCGTCGGCGACCAGCGGGTCCTGCGGAAATCCGCCGGGGCCTGAAGCCATGACTTGACCGCCCGTGCCCGTGCGCACTGCGGGTCCTGTCGATGTGGACCTCCACTCCGCGCCACGCCTCCGCACGATCATGTGCTGCACAACTGCGAATTCAATCGCGGCAGCGGCCTGATTGGTGGCTATTCTGAAATACTGAAGTACTTGAAGGTCGAGAATCACTTGGTGGCACCCAAGAGTTCAGATGCGCACTGAATCAGGAAGTCGGATGCTTTTAAAAATCTGCTGCCAGGTTTTTCACCATGCTGGCGGAGCGGCACGAAAATACCGGTGCTGGAACCAGAAGGCGACGTTCACCAGGCCGATCATGACTGGGACTTCAACCAGTGGCCCGATAACGGCGGCGAAGGCGGCTCCGGAGTTGATGCCGAAGACCGCCACCGCCACGGCGATGGCCAACTCGAAGTTGTTGCTCGCGGCGGTGAAGGCCAATGTGGTGGTTTTGTTGTAGTCCGCGCCGATCTTCCGGCCCATCCAGAAGGAGACCAGGAACATCACCACGAAGTAGACCAGCAGCGGGATGGCAATGCGCACCACGTCCAGCGGGATCGAAACGATGAGATCGCCCTTGAGGCTGAACATGACGACGATGGTGAACAGCAGCGCGATCAGCGTCAGGGGGCTGATCCGGGCCACCACCAGGGACTGGTAGCGGTCACGGCCCAGGAGCCTGACCCCCACGAAGCGGGTCAGCGCCCCGGCAATGAAGGGGATCCCGAGATAGATGATGACGCTCTTCGCAATCTGACCGATGGTGATGTCCACCACCGTGGCCTGCAACCCGAACAGGGGCGGCAGGACGGTGAGGAAAAACCAGGCATACACGCTGTAGAACAGCACCTGGAAGATGCTGTTGAAGGCGACCAGGCCCGCGGCGTACTCGCTGTCTCCCTTCGCAAGTTCATTCCAGACGATGACCATGGCGATGCAGCGCGCCAGGCCGATCATGATCAGCCCCGCCATGTACTGCGGGTAGCCGTGGAGGAAGACCACGGCGATGACGAACATCAGCACCGGGCCGATGACCCAGTTTTGCACCAGGGAGAGCGCGAGGATCTTCTTGTTGCGGAAGACGTCCCCAATCTCCTCGTACCTCACCTTGGCGAATGGGGAATACATCATCAGGATCAGGCCGATCGCGATGGGGACGTTGGTCGTCCCGACGGCGAACTGGTTGACGAAGGCCTTCACGCCGGGGACCAGCCAGCCGGCGCAGATCCCGGCCGCCATGGCGACGAAGATCCAGAGCGTCAGGTAACGGTCGAGGAACGAGAGCTTCTTGGAGAGGTGGGCGGTCATGGGGAGTCAGTAGTGAGAAGTGCAGATGAACTTATTTTCTGCTGAAGGAAGAACATGTCTATCCACACGTCCCTCACCGGGCCGTGTACAGTAAATAGAGTCCGCTGGCAATCACCAGCACACCACAGACGCGCCGCCCGATCAGCATCGCCCGCGAGTCCTCGCTCCACTTCAGATAATCCTGAACTCGCTTGACCGAGGTGCCGGCCGCGGTAATAACCGCGCAGTGCCCCACCCCGAAAGCCGTGATGAGCCCGGCGGCGAACAGCGGTGCGGTCGCACCAGTCTTGAAGGCCACCGCGAGCACCGGCGCCATGTAGGCGAACGTGCAGGGGCCCAGGGCAACGCCATAGACGAAGCCGATGCCCAGTGCGGCTATATAGCCGCGCCGTGTCGTGGGCATCCCCGCCGGGCCGCCGCTGGGCAGCGGGATAACGTCGAGCAGGTGCAAGCCCACGACGAAGAAGACAGCCGCCACCAGGTAATTGACCCAGCCGCCGATATTCCCGAGCATCCGCCCGAGGGCGGCAGTGATCGCGCCGATGATAGCGATGGCTGCGAGCACGCCGAGGGAGAACAGGAGCGTGGTGCGGAAGGCGCGACCTACGGTCAGGCCTTTCTGCTCGCTCATGATACCGACGATGAGCGGAATGCTGGCGAGGTGACAGGGGGACAGAATCACGCTCAGGACACCCCAGGCAAGCGAGGCGCTGAGCGCGATGATCGGAGAACCTGCGACGGCACTGCTCAGTGCGGCGAAAATGGTCCCCATCGCTGCCGCGTCAGATCCTCACGCCAAGTTCACGGAACTTCGCGAGGATGTCGTCGTGGGAAAAGTAACCGGTATGGCGGAAAATCTCCCTTCCGGCGGCATCGAAGAGGATCTGCGTCGGTATCATCGAGACCTTGTGGCTGTCGGCGACCGCTGGCTGTTCGAAGATGTCGGCGAAGTCAACCTGCACCCTCGCGCCTTGGCTTGCGCGCAGCGCTTCGAGGACCTTCGCCATCTCCAGACAGGCCATGCAGCGGTTGGAGCCGATCTCGAGGAGGCGGGGCTTGGAGGCAGCCGCGACCGCGCTCGGGACAGATGGCGAAACAGTGCCGACTGGTGCGGATGTGGTGGTTGTCACCGGTATCTGTGCCGGCGCTGGGGCGGACGTCACGCTTGGGACGCCCCGGGTAACTTGCGCCACTGTTGCGGACTGTTCAGGCACTGCGACGTACTCGGCCCGCTTGCGACCCCGCAGCGCAAACGCAGCTGCCACGGCCACCGCGAGGAGGACGACAATCGCGACCTTCACGCAGTTCTTCATGAGCGCGCGACCGACTACTTGCCGAGCCAGCCTTTGATCTCGTCGGCCTTCGGGACACGACCGGCGACCTTGAGCACACCGTCCACCGCCACCCCGGGTGTGCTGATGATCCCCATTTTCATCATTGCCTGCAGGTCGCTGACTTTCTCGACGACTGCGTCGGAGCCGCTCTGCGCAACCACCAGCTTCACCAACTCTTCCGCCTCGTGGCACCTCTTGCAGCCCGGACCATACACCGTGATCTTCACGTCAACCTCCCTCTCGATGAGTCACTCAACCCGCACCCGCACGGTGATGACGGGAGTATGCGAGCGTTAGCCGGCACCTGGCCCCATATCTTTCCTCGCCTCGGTGAGGCGTGCGCGGTCTCGCGCGATGACCGGGTCGCGGTCAAGTCACGACGACAACTCCCTCAGGATACCAGCCACGTAGGGGTCATCGCTCTCCCGATCAAGGGAATAGTGCACCCACTTCTTCTCCTTGCGGTCGTTGACGAGCCCCGCCGATTTGAGCAGGAAGAGATGCTTCGATATTGTTGAAGGGCTCAGGGCAAGCACCGCTATGATCTGGCAGACGCACAATTCCCCGCCCTCGAGCATCTTGAGGATCCGGACCCGCGTCGGATCCGCCACCGCTTTCATCGTCGCTTCGTACTTTCGCAGGCTCACCTCTTCTCCTTCATATAGACAAATGACGAACCGAAGTTAGTGTAGTTTCTGCCTCACTGATAATCAACAGCGATTATTCACTCATGCCCGGCACGGTGCCAGTTGCACGGGACTACTCCCCGACGGTATTCTTCCACGGTGAAAGGTCTCCACCCAGCCACGGCGACACCCCCCTGCGGAAAGGTACGTCCACGCCTCCCGTGCCTCAGGCCTTCCGGTGGCGTCACGTGGTCCCTGGTCGCCCTGGCAATGCTCGCCATGTCGGCCGGTTCGGCGACCGGGGCCGGCGCACCCCTCCCCCACGAGGTGGAAAACCGGGTCGGTCGGCCCGCCTCGATAGCCGTCTCGTATGCCGACCTCATCGACACCGCCACCCTGACCAGAACCGGGCGGAAGCTCGGCGATGCCCTGCACGATTCTCGCACGCCCCGCGCTCAGCTCCAGGCCTTCCTCGACGGCTACTCATCCCTCCTGCCCTATGTCGTCGAGATGGTTTTCGGCGCCGATCCGGCTCCGCGTCGAGACATCCTCGAACGCTGGCCGGCCGGTTCACCGCAGCCCGCCTGGGTGGCCCTCTTCCGGGGGGGGAAGTACCATGCCGTGGCCGACCATGCAGGCAGGGTCCGCCTCTTCCTCCCCGGCGATGATGCGGCCACAGCCTGGCGCAAGCACTACAGCGTTGTCCGGCACTGTCTTGCCGCGCTCGCCTCGACCGGGGGTCTCCCTGTCACCGCCGAGATCTTCGCCTATCGCAACGACTACCGGAAGCAGGAACTCCGCCTCTCCCTCCGCCCGGTCACCGTTGCTGGGACCGAATTCCCCCCCGAGCGGTCAGACCTCGACCTGACTTCCCTGGGTGATTTCTTCAGCCAGGGGGGGCAGCTCGAGGGTGCCCAGATCGATCCCGACGAGGGGCTCGTGCTCTTCGCGAATCCCGATAGGCGCAACACGCTCGCCGGCGAGCCCCTCACCCTCGCCGACCTTGCCGTCGCCTACCGCGCCGCTTTTCACGCCGGCGACAACGCCGCATTCGTCAGCCTCGACCCGAACGTCGACTCGGGCGCCGTCTCCGTCAACTTCGGCGGCTTTTTGGAGGACACCCGGATCGGCGCCACCGTCCTGGCCGCGGACCGCCGCTTCAAGACGGTCTGTTCAGGGCTCGACCCGCTCACGCACCGCGACGTCCGGCAGGAGATCCGCAAGGTCGTCCCGACGTTCATGACCAACTCCGAGCGCGCCTTCCTCATGGACGGGGCCGCGGGGACCCAGGGCTGGATCATGACCCGCTACTGGTTCTACCCCGAGTCGGTCAGCGTCGACGCCGATCCGCTCGAGGGCTTCGCCGTCATCACCCGCCCCCAGTTCACCGCCGACGCGGAGCGTATCGGGAAGGGATTCGACGACGTCGGTTCGAGGAGGAAGCGGACCGCGCTCGACCCCGGGATCCGGGAGAACATCCGGGACATCAACGCCAACTACGCGCGCTACGCCGCCGCGTTCCCCGAATTCGGTGACCTCACGGCGGTGGCCCGCCTCATGGCCATCTCCACCTGGCTCAAGCGGTTTGAGGCAACGAGGCTCGACCTCGACGCCCTTCTCGCCGTCGAGTTGCCGGCTTTGTCAACGCCGCGGGCGCTGGAACGGGTCATCTCCACGGAGTATCTCGCGGTCCCCCCGGACGTGAAGGTCTCGGAGACGATGGTCCGGGAGCGCTCCGAGGTAACCTGGTTGACCCCGTTGCTCCAACGGAAGGTGGGTGACTTCTTCGGCAACCAGAAAACCTTCACGGCCTACCTTTGCGTGGCGCGCAAGGCGAAGCGCCGGCCCTGCTCGGATTACGAGACCGAGGCGGCAGCCCTCTTCGAGGCGCAGCGTGACCATCCGCTGCGCTCGCTCTTCCGAGAGGGCGGGGATCTCACGATCTTCCTCGAGTTTCTCGTCAGCAGGATCGACTACCCCCTCCCCCCCGAGGGCGAGGCCGAGAGGGCGAAGCAACTGGCAGACGAGAAGCGGCTCGGGAAGATCCAGGAAGAGATGGCCCACGTGGCAAAGCAGCTGCGGGCCGCCGGTGAGCCGCCCCCGGAGCCCCTCGCCAGCGAGCGAACGCGTCTCGAGGCGGAGACCGCCGCGATCATGAAGCGCTACCACGAAGCGCGGGCCGAGGCCGCGTCCTGGCGGACCAATTCCAGGGTTCAGGTGAGCGGCGGCATCAGCCTCCGACCCGATGATTTCACCATCCGCCAGGCCCCCGGCAGCCCGGCACTGAAGAAGTTCAAGCTCCTGGCCCAGGGTGCGGCCGGCGGCGCGGTGACGGCCGGGGGAGACGCGCGCCTCGTGCGGAGCCGCCCGACGGGCAAGGTCCCTCGTGTGGCCGTCAAGGGCGCGGCAGCCTCGTCACCCACCGCACCAGCCTCGACCGTGCCGCGCGCCCAGAAGGGGAAAGAGTCTCACGCCGAAATTACCGTGCCGGTGCCTGTCACCGAGGCTGTGACGGCGCGGGTGCCCTCGCTCGTCGTAACGAAGATCGCCATCCCGGCCGGGATCGCCGGAGCCGCGCAAGCGCTGGGTGAACTGGGAGCGGATGGCCGAATCGTGTTCAGGAAAATCTCTCGGTAACGACGCGATCGCCCTCGAGACGGGAAACCGGACTCTTCCGTGCGGGCTGCGGACCCGCGCTGTCCGAAACTCAAACGGCCCCGGATCGTCTTCAGGGCCGCGTCAAAGCGCTGATGGCGGTAGCCCGGGCTACCAGATGGAGGATTCGATGTTGCCGTACTGCTTGATCAGGATGTCGACGATCGCCTGGTTGAAATAGTTCCGATGCTTCTGGATTTCGGGGGAGACACGGGAGATGTAGAGCTTCTTGCCGCGCTCGATTTCCTCGGCCAGCAGTTCAAAGACGTTGTCGTTCTTGATCCCCTTGCGGATCTCCTCGCGATTGTACAGGGCGATGTCGGACACAATAGTCCGTGCGAGGCGTCTGGCCTTGTCGGCATCTTCGATTTGCATTGTCGCTCCAACCCTGCGGGTATGGTAGCACGGGGCCGACGAATGTCAACGTCCGTGCTTCTCGACCGTGGTGCTCTCCCAGCAAGCCCTGTGCTATCATCAAAACAATGGGCGCGACGAAGCGGGGTATCGCGATGCGGATCGAAGAGTTGCGCACCGCCATCGAGCGACACAATTATCGCTATTACGTTCTTGACGACCCCGAAGTCACCGACGCCGCCTACGACCAACTGCTCCTCGAATTGCAGCAACTCGAAGCTGCCCACCCGGATCTGGCGTCGCCGGATTCTCCGACTTGTCGCGTCGGCGCCCCCCCCGCTGCGGCGTTCACCCCGGTGCGCCACCGGTTGCCGATGCTCAGCCTGCAAAACGCTTTCTCGACTGAGGATCTCGTGGAATTCGACCAGCGCCTCCGACGCATGCTCGCCCGCGATGATGCGCTGGAGTACGTCCTCGAGCCAAAGCTCGACGGCCTCGCCATCGAGGCGATCTACGAGCAAGGGCGTTTCATATCCGGATCGACCCGCGGCGACGGCATGACCGGCGAAGACATCGGCGCCAATCTCCGGACCGTGCGTTCCCTGCCGCTTCGATTGCGCACCGGGGGATCTTGGGCTGCTCCCGCCTACCTCGAGGTGCGGGGCGAGGTGTTCATGCGCACGCGCGACTTTGCACGACTCAACCGGGAGCGGGAAGAATCCGGAGACCCGACCTTTGCCAATCCGCGCAACGCCGCTGCCGGCTCTCTCCGGCAGCTCGACCCGCGGATCAGCGCTTCCCGCCCGCTGACCGTTGTCTTCTACGGCATCGGCGATTGCACGGGATTCAAGCCGGCCACGGAACATTTGGTCCTCGAGGCGCTGCGGTCCTGGGGTTTCCCGGTGGCGCCCCTGGTGGAGCGTTCGACTGGCGTCGAGGCGGCCGCCGCGTATTACCGCCGTCTGGAGGTCCGACGCGACAATCTCCCCTTCGAGATCGATGGAGTCGTCGTCAAGGTCGACGACACCTCTCTCCAGGATCGTCTCGGCTCCGTATCGCGCAGTCCGCGCTGGGCCATCGCCGTCAAGTTTCCACCGCGACAGGCGCAGACCAGGCTGTTGGGCGTCGAATTCTCGGTCGGGCGCACCGGTGTCGTCACCCCGGTGGCGATCATGGAGCCAGTTCGAATCGGCGGCGTCGATGTCGAGCGTGCGACGCTCCACAACGAAGACGAGATCAGCCGCAAGGACATCCGCATCGGGGACATCATCGTGGTCACCCGCGCCGGCGATGTCATACCGGCTGTCCAGGAGGTTGTCCCTTCGCTGCGAAACGGCTCGGAGCGGCCGGTCGTCTTCCCCCGGTCCTGCCCCTCGTGCCGGGCGACGCTCAGCCGCGTCAAGGGCCAGGCGGCGTGGCGTTGCACCTCCTTGTCCTGCCCGGCCCGTCTCAGGGAGACGATCCGGCATTTCGCGTCGCGCCGCGCGATGGACATCGAAGGGCTTGGCGAGAAGCTGATAGACCAGCTCGTCGCACGCGGACTCGTCCACTCGGTCGCCGATCTCTATCGGCTCAGCAGGGAGGATCTCCAGCCCCTCGAGCGCCAGGCCGAGAAATCCGCTGCCAAGGTGGTCACTGCGATCGATCGCAGCCGCAGCACCAGCCTCGCGCGGCTGATCTTCGCCCTGGGCATCACCCACGTCGGCGAGCAGGTCGCTCGCGTGCTGGCCGCGCGCTATGCCACGCTCGAGGCGCTCGCGTCGGCGAGCGAGGAGGAACTCACGGGCGTGCATGGCGTCGGCCCCGAGATCGCCACCAGCGTGACCGCGTTTTTCGGCCAGGAGGAGAATCGGCGCACGCTGGCCGCGTTGCTCGCCGGTGGCGTTCGCGTCGCGTTGGATCCCCGCGACGGGCAAGCCGGTCCCGGTCCTCTCGCCGGCCGCTCCTTCGTCTTCACCGGAACCCTGGGCTCGCTCACGCGCGAGAAGGCGCAGGATCTGATCGCCGGCGCCGGCGGGAGATCAGCTGCCTCCGTCAGCCGCGCCACCAGCTACGTGGTGGTCGGATCCGATCCCGGATCGAAATCCCTACAGGCCGAAAAGCTCGGCGTGCCCCGCCTCTCGGAAACTGAATTTCTGGCCCTGCTCAAGGAAAAGGGGGTGTCATGAAAAAGCCCGCCTCCCTCACGATCGCCATGGCGGCGTCGGAGGCCCTGCCGTACGCCAAGAGCGGCGGCCTAGCCGATGTCACCGGCGTGCTGCCCTTGCACCTTGCGCGCCTTGGCCACCGGGTCTTGCTTTTCGTCCCGTACCACCGCGAGGCGCGGGCACGCTTTCCGCACCTCCCGCGGGCGCACGAGCCCCTGGACCTGGCTTTCCCCGGCCACGATGTCCGCGTCGAGCTCCTCCGCCACGAGCCATCCCCGGGTGTCAGCGTCGTTCTGGTGCGCGAAGACGCCGCTTTCGATCGCCCCCACCTCTATGGCACCCCGGACGGCGACTACTGGGACAACGCCGGGCGGTTCGCGCTTTTCTGTCGCGCCGTCCTCGCCGGCCTCCAGGCCCTCGGCGAGCGCCCCGACGTGATCCACGCACACGACTGGCAGTCCGCCCTCCTGCCACTGTACCTGCGACACCGGCCGGATTATGCCGGCACGCTTGCGCAGACACCCTCGCTGCTCACGGTGCACAACCTGGCGTATCAGGGACTGTTCCCAGCCGCAGCCATGCCGTATGCGGGAATACCGCAACACCTCTTTCACATCGGCGGCGTGGAATTCCACGGCCAGGTCAACTTTCTCAAGGGGGGGCTGCTCTGCGCCGACGCCATCACCACGGTCAGCCCCCGCTATAGCGAGGAAATCCGCACGCCCGCGTTCGGTGAAGGCCTGGACGGGGTGCTGCGCGAGCGCTCGGGCGCGGTCCACGGCATTCTCAACGGCGTGGACTACGAGCAATGGAACCCGGAGACCGACGCGTTCCTCCCCGCCCGCTACAGCGCCGCCGACCCCGCTGGAAAAATCCGTTGCAAGGAGGCGCTCCTGAAGGCGTTCGGCCTCGATGGCGGGGCGGCCGTCCCACTGTTCGCGACCATCTCGCGCCTCGCCGACCAGAAGGGTTTCGATCTGATCGCCGCCGCCCTTCCGGCGCTCGCGGCGGCCGGGCTCCGCTACTGCATCCTCGGGTCGGGAGACAGGCGCTACCAGGAACTGTTCGCCGCGCTGGCTCGCGCCTACCCCGGACGCATCGCCGTGCGCATCGGCTACGACGATGCGCTGGCGCACCTGATCGAAGCCGGCGCCGACTGCTATCTGATGCCCTCGCGCTTCGAGCCGTGCGGGCTGAACCAGATGTACAGCCAGCGCTACGGGACAATCCCCGTCGTCCGCGCCGTGGGCGGGCTCGTCGACACCGTCGAACACTTCGATCCCGCCCGCGGGACCGGCACTGGCTTCGTGTTTCGCGACTACGACGTCAACGGCATGCTCTGGGCGGTTGGCGAAGCGACCGCCGCCTTTGCCCGGCCGCGGGACTGGGCGCGGTTGCGCGCCAATGCGATGGCTGCTGACTTCTCCTGGGAAACCTCGGCGCGCAGCTACGTTGAGCTGTACCGCTCTCTCGGCGCCCGCCACGGCGGACGACGCAGGGGCTGATCGCGCGCACAACGCGCGGGAACCCGCCCGCGCAGTGAAAGGAGCCGTCATGGGAACCAAGGTGCTGGGGCTGATCATGGCCGGAGGCAAAGGGGAGCGTCTGTACCCCCTGACCCGCGATCGCGCCAAGCCCGCCGTGCCCTTCGGCGGAAAATACCGGATCGTCGATTTCGTCCTTTCGAATTTCGTGAACTCCGGCATCCGCTCGC
>CAZEOK010000045.1:0-22563 GCA_964513745.1 uncultured bacterium | reverse complement strand
CGCATCCTCTCCACGGGGTACAACGGTGCGCCGCGCGGGCTGCGCCACTGCCTGGACATCGGCTGCATGCGCGAGCGCCTCGGCATCCCCTCCGGCGAGAGGCACGAGCTGTGCCGTGCGCTGCACGCCGAGCAAAACGCGATCATTCAGGCGGCCCTCCACGGGGTAAGTGTCGATGGCGCGACGCTCTACTGCACCGCTCAACCCTGTGTGATCTGCTCGAAAATGCTCATCAACTCCGGAATCCGGGGCGTGATTTTCGCGGAAGGCTACCCCGATGAGCTTTCGCGCGAGCTGCTCGAGGAGGCCGGCGTTGCGTTGCGATGCAGCGGCGCCGCCGAGGCCCCCTAGCGTGCGCTGCCCTTTTTGCGCCCACCTGGAGGACCGGGTGGTCGATTCGCGCACCGGGAAGAATGGCGAGATCATCCGCCGCCGGCGGGAATGCCTTAAATGCCAGCGGCGCTTCACCACCTACGAGCGCGTCGAGGAGATCCTCCCCACCGTCGTCAAGAAAGACGGGCGTCGCGAGCCTTTCGACCGCCACAAGATCCTCGCCGGCATACAGAAAGCCTGCCAGAAGCGGCCGGTGAGCGCCGCCGCGATCGAAGGCGTCGTCCAGGAAATCGAAAACGAATTGCTCGAGCTTGGCGAGAAGGAGATACCGGGCACCGCCATCGGGCAGCGCGTCATGGCGCGGCTGCAACAGCTCGACGACGTGGCCTACGTGCGTTTTGCCTCGGTCTACCGCCAGTTCAAGGACATCTCCGAGTTCATGGACGAGCTCAAGGGCCTGCTCGACGGCAAGGCTCCAGCCCCGCCGCCCCCCCGCACGGACCGATGAGCGACCGCCTCCGCCGCAACCTCCTCTGGGCGGTGGCGATCGCCGTCCTCATCGCCGCGCTCACGGGTGTCGAGTTCTGGCTCCAGGGAGCCCCTGCGAGCGTACCGCTCGCGACGAACCTGCTGATCTTCGGACTTGTCAACATCAACATCATCCTGCTGATGGCGCTGGCGATCCTGATCTTCCGCAACCTGACGAAACTCTTCTTCGAGCGCAGACGGCGCGTGGTCGGCGCCCGGTTGCGCACCCGGCTCGCCGTGGCGTTCGTCGGGCTTGCCAGCCTGCCGGCGATCCTGCTGTTCCTGGTATCGTTCAAACTCATTACCACCAGCATCCAGGGCTGGTTCGACGTGCGCGTCGAGGACGCGTTGCGCCTTGCCGCCGACCTCGCCGCCGACGCCCCGCGCAGCACCGAACGGACCGTCCTCGGGCAGGCGCAGCGCCTCGCCGAGGAGATCGTCCGGCTTGATCTCGCTGGCCCGGGCCGGCGAGAAATCCGCGCCCGACACCTGCGGGAGCGGGTTCAGGAGCTCGGTCTGGCCGCCGTTGCCTACTACGGTGGCCCCGACGATCAGGACCTGCGCCTTGGCTCCCCGGAGCTGCCCGGATCGGCACCACTCCTGCCTCCCGAGCGACTCTTCGACGCCTGGTCCGGACGCAGCGGGCTCTCGACCGCGAGCGGTCCGGGAGGCGACACCGTCCAGGCCTACTGGCCGGTGCGCGAAGGGCACTCACAACCCGTGCGCGGCGTCGTGACCGCAAGCCTTTTCGTGCCCGCCGAGCTTCGCTCGCGCCTTGCGGCGGCGGCCGCGACATCGGAGAACTATCGACAGATCCGACTCTTTCGCCGTCCAATCCGGTTGAGCTACATCCTGACGCTGGCAACCATCGCGCTGCTCATCACCTTTTCGGCGACCTGGTTCGCCTTCTACCTCTCGCGCGTCATCACCACGCCGATCCAGCAGCTGGCAGAGGGCACCCGCCGCGTGGCCGGCGGCGACCTCGACTTCGAGATCGCCGTCCAGGCCCAGGACGAGATCGGCGTGCTCGTCGACTCGTTCAACCGCATGACCCGCGACCTGAAATCGGGCAAGGTCGAGCTGGAACGCGCCTACGGCGAGCTGCAGCGCTTCACGCTGGAGCTCGAGCGGCGGCGCAACCTGATCGCGACCATCCTGGAGACCATCGGCACCGGTGTGATCGCGATCGACCCGCGCGGCGCGATCGCCGCCTGCAACCGCGCGGCGCAGCAACTGCTCGGCCTGCCGCAGGACGTCGCCGGGCATGAATTCGCATCGGTCTTCCGGGCGCCCGCGCTGCGCCCGCTGCGCGACGCCGTCGACAGCCCCGGGACGGGCGACGGTGGGGCCGGCGAAGGCCGCGTCGTTGTCGCATCGGGGGGACAGCTGCGCACGCTCGTCGTCACCGCGGTGCCCCTGCGCGACCCGCGCTTCACCGACCTGGGGCGGCTCGTCGTGGTCGAGGACCTCACCCAGCTGGTCAAGGCCCAGCGTGTCGCGGCCTGGCGCGAGGCGGCGCGGCGGATCGCGCACGAGATCAAGAATCCGTTGACCCCGATCCAACTCTCCGTCGAGCGCGCCCGCAAGAAATTTCTCGACCGCGCCCCCGACCGCGAGGAGGTCTTCCTCGAGGCGGCTGCCACGGGGATCGCCCAGGGCGAGGCCATGAAGCGCCTGGTCGACGAGTTCTCGCGCTTTGCACGCCTGCCGTCGCTGCGCCCCGAGCCCGTGGACGTCCACCCCGTGATCGAGAGCGCGCTCGGACTCTATCGCATGGGGCACCGCGGCGTGGTGTTCTCGACACGCTTCCACCCCGAGCCCCTCGTGGTCGACGGCGACGCCGAGCAGCTGCGGCGCGTTTTCATCAATCTGGTCGAAAACGCCCTCGACGCGATCGAGGGATCCGGGCACATCGAGATCGCCACCGAGCCGGGCGACGACGGCCACACCGTGCGCATCTCGGTCAGCGACACGGGGCACGGGCTGCCGGCGGAAGACCGCGACCGGCTCTTTTTGCCGTACGTGTCCACCAAGAAGGAAGGGGGCGGGCTGGGGCTCGCGATCGTCAGCGACATCGTGGCCGGGCATGGCGGCACCATACGCGCCGAGGACAACCAGCCCCACGGCACGGTCTTCGTGCTCGAGTTCCCGCTGCACCGGGAGATGGCCCGGGCGGCCGTCGCGGAGGTGCGCCATGCCGGCTGAGACCATCCTGGTCGTTGACGACGAGCGCGGGATCCTCGTCGCACTCAAGGGGATCCTCGAAGACGAGGGCTACCGCCCGCTGCTCGTCGAGGACGGCGAGGCGGCGCTGCGGCGCATGCGCGAGCAGCCCGTGGATCTCGTGTTGCTCGACATCTGGCTTCCGGGACGCGATGGTGTCGCGATCCTCCAGGAGATCTCCCGCGACTGGCCGGCGGTGCCCGTGATCATGATGTCGGGCCACGGCACGATCGAAACCGCGGTACGCACGACCAAGCTCGGGGCGTACGACTTCATCGAGAAGCCCCTTTCCATGGAGAAGACCCTTCTCGTGCTGCGGCACGCCCTCGAGGAACGCCGCCTGGCGCGCGAAAACAGCGAATTGCTGCGCCAGGCCGAGGCCACGGTCGAGATCATCGGCGCCCACCCGGCGATCGTCGAACTGCGCCGGCTGGTCGGCCTGGCCGCCGCGGGCTCCGGCCGGGTGCTGGTCACCGGTGAGCACGGGACGGGCAAAGAGCTGGTGGCGCGCTCGATCCACGTGCACTCGCCGCGGCGGCTCCGGCCGTTTGTCGAAGTCAATTGCGCGGCGCTCCCGGCGGAGCTTGTCGAAAGTGAGTTGTTCGGCCACGAGCGGGGAGCCTTCACCGGAGCAGTCGACCAGCGCCGCGGCAGGTTCGAGCAGGCCGATCGCGGCACGCTCTTTTTCGACGAGATCGGCGACATGTCTCCTCGCACGCAGGGGACGCTGCTGCGGGTGCTCGAGTGCCAGAGCTTCGAGCGGGTCGGCGGCAGCAAGCCGGTGCAGGTCGACGTGCGGGTGATCGCGGCAACGAACCGCCGTCTCGAGGATCTGATCGCCGCCGGGCGGTTCCGCGAAGACCTCTTCTATCGCCTTGCCGTGATCTCCCTCCATGTCCCGGCGCTGCGCGACCGTTCGGGGGACGTCCCGCTTCTCGCCGGTCACTTCCTGACTGCCTTCTGTGCGCAAGCCGGGCTTCCGCCCAAGCGCTTCGCCCCGTCGGCGCTGGCGGCCCTCACGGCGCACCCGTGGCCCGGCAACGTCCGCGAGCTGCGCAACTGCGTGGAGCGGCTGGTGATGATGGTGCCCGGAGATGTCATCGACACCGCGGACCTCGATCTGCCCGCGCACCCCGCAGTCGCTCCGTCCCGGCCGGGTCTTCCGGGCGCTGAACCGTCACCGAGCCGACTCCAGCCCGCGATCGACCCGCCTCCGGCAGCCACAGAGCGATAGGTCACCCGTTTCCGTGCGCGGGCCAGGTGGTGAGGGCGGGCTCCGAGCGGCGCACTCGACCGGAGCGGCGTCCCCGCCGCTGTGCACTCGGGGAACGTCGGCGAGCGGCCTTATGTAGGGTACTCCGCGTTGATGGAGACGTACTCGTGTGTCAGGTCGCAGGTCAGCACCCGGTCGGCTCCCCTGCCAACGCCAAGGTCGATCGCGAAGCGCAGCACCGGTTCCTGCATCTCCCGCGCCGCCAGCGCCATGCGCGCCGGGGCCACGCCACGGCCACCCGCGACAACCGCGCGACCGTTGAGGTTGATCTTGACACGGTCCGGGTCGACGCTGGCCCCCGAGTACCCGAGCGCCGCCGCGATACGGCCCCAGTTCAGGTCACGCCCGAACCAGGCGGTTTTCACGAGCTTGGAGTTGGCCACCGCGTCCGCTGCAAGCAGCGCCTCGGCGTCATTGCGGGCTCCGGTGACCGCAACCTCGACGAGCTTCGTCGCACCCTCCCCGTCACGGACGATCAGCTCAGAAAGGCGGCGGCAGACCTCGGCGAGCGCCCCCGCGAATCGCTCCCGGTCGGGCCCCGAAGCCGGGACCTTGGCCCCGGAGGCCCCCCCCGCCATCAGCACGACGGTGTCGTTGGTGCTCTGGTCGCCGTCGATGTTGATCCGGTTGAAGGTCCGAGCCACCGCAGCGGCGAGCAGGCGCCGCAACAGTCCCCGGGGGACAAGTGCGTCGGTGGTGATATAGGCGAGCATGGTCGCCATGTTCGGGTGAATCATCCCTGCGCCCTTGCACATCCCGCCGATCCGCACCGGCCGGCCGCCGATCCGCACCTCCAGCGCCGCCTCCTTGGCGAACGTATCCGTGGTCATGATCGCCCGCGCGGCGGCCGCTCCTCCCGATGCCGAGAGCGTCCGCACCGCTTCGGGAACGGCGCGCACGATCTTCCCGGCCGGCAGAGGCCGGCCGATGATCCCGGTCGAGGAGACGAGAACGCGGCCCGGGGGCAGCTCCAGCACCCTGGCGAGCGCTGTCGCAACGGACAGCGCCCGCCGATCCCCCTCCGGTCCCGTGGCGGCGTTGGCGTTGCCGCTGTTGACGAGGACCGCCTGCAGCGGCCCGCCCCTGCGCAGCAGCTCCCGGGCGAGCTTCACGGGCGCGGCCGCGAAGCGGTTTGTGGTCAGCGTTGCCGCCCAGGACGAGGGCCGGTCGGCGAAAATGCACGCCAGATCGAGCCTGTCGCCCGCACTTTTTATCCCGGCCGCCACCCCGGAGGCTGAAAATCCGCGCGCCGCTGTCACGCCTCCCGGAACGGAACGTGTCCCCTGTGGATCCCGCCACGAAACCTCCTGCGGTTCCATGATTTCGCTCTTCATCGGTTTCGACCCTCCTGTCCTTGTTGTCGCTTCCGCCACGGATGAACACAGTCTAGCAGGTAGACGAACTACTCAAAACGGTTCGGGAGGCGACGGAAACAGCCACCATGCGGATATACTGGGCGCAAGGGTGGCGCGGAGGGGATGTCCGCAGCGTCAGGACCCCGCAGCCCGCACGTGGACAAGCCCGCTTCGTAGGATGGACCTGTTCAGCGGCCTGCTAGGGGAATAGCCCCGGCATCTCGAGTCCGGCCGTCTCAGGCAGGCCGAGCATCAGATTCAGGTTCTGGAGCGCCTGCCCGGAGGCCCCCTTGACGAGATTGTCGATGACCGACACGAGGACCAGACGCCCCCCCTGCGGATCGTCGGTGCAGCCGATCCTGCAGAGGTTGGTCCCGGCGACCTCGCGCACGCCAGGTATCTTCCCGTCGGGCAGCACCTTGACGAACGCCTCGCCGGCGTACGCCTCCCGCAACGCCCCCGCGACATCGCGAAGCGTCACGCCGGCCGGAGGCACGAGGTAGATCGTCGCCTCCATGCCTCGGCTCAACGGCACCAGATGAGGCGCAAAAGTCAGGCGCACGGCGCGCCCTGCCGCAGCCGTCAGCTCCTGCTCCATCTCGGGCTGATGTCGGTGACGGCCGATGTTGTAGGGCGTAAGCCCCTCGTTGACTTCGCAGTACAGGCTCCCCTGTTTGAGACCCCGGCCTGCCCCGGAAACGCCGGACTTTGCGTCGACGACCGCCCCGAACTCCCCGGTCAAGCCGCGGCGCGCCAATGGCAGCAGCGCGAGCAGCGTGGCGGTCGGGTAGCAACCCGGGTTTGCGACCAGGCGTGCCTCGCGCACCTGGGGGCGCACGTGCTCGGTCAACCCGTAGACGGCCTCCCCGAGCAGATCGGGCGCCGCGTGAGGGTGGCCGTACGCGCGAGAATACACTGCAGGATCGCGCAGACGGAAGTCCGCTGAGAGATCGACGACCTTGAGACCGCGGTCGAGCAACGCGGGGACGACCGTCATTGCCTCGACGTGCGGCAGTGCCACGAAGACCGCCTCGACGCCCGGGGGAATGCCCGCCAGGTCAGGGGAACTGAAAATCACGTCGCTGAAGTCGCGCAGCGGGGCGAACACCTCGCACACCGGGGTGCCCGCATGCTGTCGGGACGTTGCCCAGCCGACCCGCAGCGATGGGTGCCGGCAGAGAAGGCGCAACAATTCTCCCCCGGTATAGCCGCTTGCCCCGATGATCCCGACTTCGTGCATCACTGCCTTCCCCTCCCGTCACCGGGCCGCCACGCGCCCCAGGCCAGAAAAGCGAACGGGGGAAGAAGCCGTGGCCTCCCCCCCCGCCGGAAAATGCGGTGTCGCGCTTAACGTTTGCTGAACTGGAACCTCGCGCGAGCGCCCTTGAGGCCGTACTTCTTGCGCTCCTTCTTGCGCGAGTCACGGGTCAGGTACCCGCCACGGCGCAGGGTGTCCTTCGCGGTCGGCGCGCCCTCGACGAGGGCCCTGGAGATCCCGTGACGGACGGCTCCGGCCTGGCCGGAGAGCCCGCCCCCCTCGACCGTCGCGACCACGTCGAAACGACCGACGGCATTCGCCGCCTCGAACGGCTGCTGGATGATTGCGAGCAGGGTCTTGCGCGGGAAATAAGCGGAGACCTCCTGCGAGTTCACGGTGATCAACCCTCCGCCCGGCTTGAGCCAGACGCGGGCCACGGCGGTCTTGCGCCGGCCCGTGCTGTAGATCTGGGTGCTTTCCATCGCTCTCGTGCTCTCCTTGGCGTGTTATCCCAGGGCTAGATGGCCTGGGGCTTCTGGGCAGCGTGCGGATGCTCGGGACCCGGATAAACCTTGAGCTTGGTCACCATCTGGCGACCGAGGGGGCCCTTCGCGACCATGCCGTGGACAGCGTGCTCGATGACCCGCTCGGGTTTCTGGGCCAGCTGCTTGCCGAGGGTGATTTCCTTGAGCCCCCCAGGATAGCCGGTGTGCCGACGGTACACCTTCTGATCGAGCTTGCGGCCGGTCACCTTGACCTTGGCGGCGTTGATCACCACGACGTGGTCGCCGCAGTCGACGTGCGGCGTCCATTCCGGCTTGTTCTTGCCGGTGATGATGCCGGCTACACGGGTAGCAAGCCGCCCCAGGACCTTGTCGGTGGCGTCGACGACATACCACACGCGCTCCTGGTTTTCCTTCTTCGCCATCTTCGATTTGTAGGCAATCATCGTCTCAACTCCTTGCGTATTCGCTCCAATGAGATTTCGAAGTGTAAACAGACCGCAACCCCTTGTCAAGGCATAAGATTCGGGTGGAGATTCTGGGGTGGGGCCGGCAGACAACCTTCGTCGGGGGTGCGCCAAAGCTTCCAGCGCGCCCTTGAAAACCGGATGAGAATTCAATGGTCACCCCGAATCTTCCCCTCCCGCAATGCCGTACCGCACTCCGTCGCGTCGGAGGAAACCCTCGCGCTCCAGGTCTCCAAGCAGCTGGATCGCCCTGTCCCGCTCGACCCCGGCAGCTTTTGCACACGCGGCCGCCGCCAGCGCCCTGCCGCCGACGAGAGCCCGCAGAATCGCACCCCGCGCCTGGCGATCGGAACCTTCGAAACGCGACTGGCGCGTGTACCCCGAACTTCTGCGATTCGGATTGGGAACGCGCCGCGCCAGATCGGCACCGTAATCCATGAGGGCATAATACCACTCGCGCGGTCGACGCCGATCGAGCGCGGCGGCGACGAGGGGGAGCAGCTCGGAGTCGGCCACCGCCGTACGACCTGGGAAAAACTCGTGTAGGAACACCCGGCGGATGTTTGTCTCGACGAATGCGACCGGGGCGTCGAAAGCAAAGGCGCGGATGGCCGCGGCAGTGGCGGCGCCGATGCCCGGCAGCGCGACGAGCGCCTCGGGGTCGTCCGGGACCAGGCCCCTGTGCTCTCGTTGGATGACGCCCGCGCTCCGGTGCAAAGCCATGGCGCGACGGTTGTAGCCGAGACCCTGCCAGAGAGCGAGCACCCGGTCGAGCGGCGCGGATGCGAGCGCGGCGATGTCGGGGAAGGCGGCGAGAAACTCCTGATATTTGGCGCGGACGCGATCGACCTGCGTCTGCTGGAGCATGACTTCGGAGACGAGGATGCGATAGGGATCCCGGGTGTCGCGCCAGGGCATGCTCCGCCCCTGCCTGCGATAGTGCGCTCGGACCTTGGCGCGAAACGCCCGGATATGTGCTCCTCGCCAATGGCCGCAGCGCGCACGCCTGCTCGCCTCGAAGCTCGGGACTGCCTGTTCCGGATTATTATGCAACCTGTTATCATTATATATTTATACGGGAGAAGGAGCAGAAGGCATGCACGAGCACGGCGGGGAACGGGTAAACGAATTCGCGCCGGGCGGCTCGACCGTCGTCCTCATCGGCCAGCCGAACGTCGGGAAAAGTGTGATCTTCGGGCGTCTGACCGGCAAGTACGCCGTCGTCTCGAACTACCCCGGGACGTCAGTCGAGGTAACCATGGGGCATCTGCGCATCGGCGAGCGCAGCTTCACGGTGATCGACACTCCGGGCATCAACAGCCTGCACCCGCACTCCGACGACGAGCGCGTCACCCGCGACATCCTGCTCGAGCGCCAGCCGGACGTCATCGTCCAGGTCGCCGATGCCAAGAACCTGACCCGCGCGCTGACACTGACCTCCCAGTTGCTCGAGTGCGGCCGCCCGCTCGTCCTGTGCCTGAACATGAGCGACGAAGCCGAACAGGCAGGCGTCCACATCGACACCCGAGAACTCTCGCGCCTTCTCGGGATCGATGTCATCCCGACCGTCGCCCCCGAGGGTGAGGGTCTGGCGACGCTCAAGCGCGCCCTGCTCGCCCCGCGCACCGGCACCCCACTGGTCACCTATGGTCGTGCGATCGAAGAGCGTCTCGAGCGAATCGCCCCTCTGCTGCCGCAGCACCCAGGCTGCGCCCGTGGCCTCGGACTGATGTTCCTCGCCGGCGAACCCGGGCTCGAGGCGTGGGCTGCGCGGACCTACGGGGCCGGGACGCTCGCAGCGATCCGGGCGATTGCCGCCGAGACGATCTCGCGCCTGGTGCAGCCACCCGAGATGGTCATCCTGAAGACGCGTCGCGCCCGCGTCCAGATCGTCGTCACCCGTCACCTGAAGCAGGCCGCCCCGGGTCGCTCCCGGCTCGCCGAGATCCTCGGGCGCTGGACACGGGAGCCGGCGACCGGCATCCCGATCTTTCTTGCCGTGATGCTCGGCCTTTACTACTTCGTCGGCAACGTCGGGGCTGGAGTTCTAGTGGGCCTCCTCGAGGAGAACCTTTTCGGGGAGCACATCAATCCGCTCGTGGTCCGGCTGTTCACACACGTTCCGTGGGGCTTTGTCCAGCGGATGTTCGCCGGGGATTTCGGCCTGATCACCATGGGACTGACCTATGCGTTCGCGCTGGTCCTGCCGATCGTCGGGACCTTTTTCCTCGCGTTCGGGCTCCTCGAGGACTCCGGCTACCTCCCCCGGCTCGCGATCATGTCCAACCGGCTCTTCCGGCTGATAGGACTCAACGGCAAGGCGATCCTGCCGATGGTGCTCGGGCTTGGCTGCGACACGATGGCGACCATGACCGCCCGCATCCTGGAGAGCCGCAAGGAGCGCTTCATCGTGACACTGCTGCTCGCGCTCGGCGTCCCCTGTTCGGCCCAGCTCGGCGTGATCCTCGGCCTGGCGAACTTCATATCTCTCAAAGGCTTCGCGTTGATCATCGTGGCGGTCGGCGGCTCGATGCTGCTCGTCGGCTGGCTCGCCTCGCGCTTCGTCCCCGGCGCCCCTTCGGACTTCATTTTCGAGATCCCGCCGCTGCGCCTGCCGCGCATCGGGAACATCGCGATGAAGACCTGGCTGCGCATCGTCTGGTTCCTGCGCGAGGCTACCCCGCTCTTCCTGATGGGCACCCTCGCCTTGTTCCTCGCATCCGAGAGCGGTCTGCTCGCCCTGCTCGAGCGGGGACTCGCGCCGCTGATCCAGGGGTGGCTCTCGCTTCCCGTGGAGACAACGCGGGTCTTTATCCTTGGTTTTCTGCGCCGCGACTACGGCGCCGCCGGACTCTTCGCGCTCGCGACGGCGAACCCGCCCCGCCTGAGCGTCAACCAGACCGTGGTCGCGCTCACGGTGATCACGCTCTTTGTCCCCTGCGTCGCGAACTTCCTGGTCATCATCAAGGAGCAGGGGATCAGGCGGGCGCTGGCGATCATCGGCTTCATCACCCCGTTCTCGTTTTTCGTTGGCGGGATGATCAACTGGGCGTTGACACTCTTCGGGATCAATCTGTAAGAACAGGCAAACCTGAGCATGGCGCCTCATGTGCCCGCGTCCCATGAAACTGTTCCTGCGCGTCCCGGCCGACGGCCCTGACCATCCCTCGTGATTCACCGGATTCCTTCGCTTGTTGCAACGCCGGTTCCCTGCTGATGCGACTTTTCGGCCTACTCGCGGTTGCAACCGCGGCGTGTTTTCTCGGCTGGTTCAAGGTTGTCGATTACGATGTCTTTTTTCATCTCGAGACCGGGCAGGTCATTTTGAAAACCGGCCGGCTCGTGCTCACGAATGTCTTCTCTTCGATCTACCCCGACTACCCGTGGCCGAATCCGGAGTGGCTCTTTCAGGTCCTGCTCGCCCTCGCGTACCGCGCAGGAGGGTGGTTCGGCGTCCATGTTTTCAAGATGCTGCTCGTCATCGCGCTCGGGTCCTTGCTCTATGCCCTTCTCCTGGCCCGCGGCGCGCACCCTCTTGTCGCCTCTGGCTTCGCCATCGTTCCCCTCGCGGTGATGCGGTTTCGCTTCCAGGAACGTCCGCAGCTCTTTTCGTACATCTTATTCACGCTGGTGTTGCTGGTCATCGACCGAGCGCGACGCGGCCGGCGACGATCTCTCTGGTTTCTCCCGCCGCTCTTCGCTCTCTGGAGCAACATCCACCCCGAGCTCATCCTGGGACTGTTGTATCTCTGCGGAGTCATTGTCGGCGAACTTGTCAACGGACGAAGTGCGCACGACGAGACGGCGCGCAATGGCCTCGTTCGCCCTCTGGCCATGGTCACGGCTACGTGCCTTGCCGCTTCCCTCCTCAATCCAGAGGGTTATCGCGTCCTGACGTTTCCCCTTCTTCATGTTCACCTCGGCCCGTCTGTCCGGCTCTCGGAGCACGCCACCGCGACTTTCCGATCACTGCCGCTCTATTGGGCAGGCCTGGCGCTGGGCGGCCTCACGCTCCTTTTGCCGCGCGGGCGTCGGGACTGGGCGGCGATCCTGCCCGCCACCGGCCTCGGGATTCTGGGCATCATGTACATCCGCGAGATCCCCTATTTTCTTCTTCTCGCATCGGCGTCGGTCCCGGCTTCTTTGCATGCGCTGGCAGGCTCTCGGGTACTTTTCAGCAGAAAGTGTGTTCAGGCTTTCGGGATCGTGGCCGCTGCGGTGGCGCTACTCTGGTCCTTCACCGGGGACCGGATGCAACCATATCGCTGGGGGTGGGGAATTGATGAAGATTTTCATCCCGTGGCGGCAGCGAACCTGCTCCTTGCCGAGCCATGGCAGGGGAACATCTTTAATCACTTCAATCAAGGGGGGTACCTGATCTTCCGTCTCTTCCCCCGTTTCGGCGTGTTTCAGGACGGACGGATATTGGCCTACCCGAGGGAATTCATTGCGCGGCTGAACACGCAGGCGATCCCTGAGCAATGGCCGAAGATCGCGGCGGATTTCCACTTGAACCTTGCACTCGTTCCCGTCAACGATTCGGTATTTTTTCCCCGGGCCGAGTGGGCGCTCGTTTTCTGGGACGATGCCTGGTGCATCCTTGCGCGCCGCACGCCAGACCAGGACGCGCTGCTGAAAAAACACGAATATCGCTTTTTCTTCCCAGGCCAAGCCCCACCCTTTTCTGCTCAGGCGTCATTGCTGATGAATTCGGCCAGCGAGATGGTACGCAACCAGCAGGAGCGTCTCCACCCAAGTCCTGAACTGGCCAACAACCTGGGCGCTCTTCTCCTGCGCCTCGGCCGGCGGGGCGAAGCGGAGCAATGGCTTCGTCAGGCGTTGGAACTCAGTCCCGGCTCCGCGTCGGCCTGGACGAATCTGGGGCTGCTGCTCGCCGATACGGGCCGAATGACCGAAGCCAGGCATGCACTCGGCCGGGCGCTTTCCCTGGATCCGGGGCTTACGGTGGTCAGAAGTATGTTGGAGACGCTTCCCCGGCAATGAGCCATACCGCTGCGTTCCCCGATCAACCCGGCGCTGATCATGGCCCGCGTGCCGCCAGCGTTCATGGTCCCCCGCAAACCGCCTTCGGAGTCTACATCCACATCCCGTTCTGCATCGCGAAGTGCCGCTACTGCGATTTCGTCTCGCGGCCGCTCCGCCCCGACGCACTCGAGCCCTACCTCGACGCGCTCGTGTGCGAGATTGCGGCGGCTCCGGAGGCCGGCAGACGGACGGGCAGCGTCTTTCTCGGCGGCGGGACTCCGAGCCTGCTCAGCGGCAGACAACTTGCCCGCGTCCTGGGAGCCGTGCGCGCCACGTTCGCGATCGAACCGGGGGCGGAGATCACGATCGAGGCCAATCCGGGGACGCTGACACCGGCAAAGGCAGATGCGTACCGATCGCTCGGCGTGAGCCGCGTCTCGCTCGGGGTCCAGTCGCTCGACGACACCCTGCTTGCCCGCATCGGTCGCGGGCACACCGCCTGCGAGGCAATTGAAGCCTTCAGACTGCTGCGACGCACCGGGTTCGATAACCTCGGGCTGGACCTGATAAGCGGCCTGCCGGGTCAAACGCCGGCCATCTGGCGACGCGACCTGGCGCGAGCCGTCGATCTCGGGCCCGAACACCTCTCGCTGTACGCGCTCGGCGTTGAAGAGGGCACGCCGCTGGCAGCGGATCTGAAGTCCGGACGTCTGTGTCTGCCACCGGAGGGGGACGACCTGACGATGCTGTCGCAGGTGCGCGAATTGACCGCTGCCGCCGGGTACGAGCGTTACGAGATCTCGAATTACGCCCGACCGGGCCACCACTGCCGCCACAACCTCGACTGCTGGAGCCTCGGGGAATACCGCGGCTGCGGCGCCGGCGCCCACTCGTTCGTGCGCGCGCCGGCACCGCTGCGTCTGGCGAACACCACGGACATCGACGACTACGTGCGATCGATCATTTCGAGGGGCGACGCGGTCGCGTTGCGCGAGGAGCCGTCACCACGCCAGCTCGCGGGCGAGGCGCTGATGCTCGGCCTCCGCATGATGGACGGTATCGACGAGGGCGCCTTCGCGCTGGCCCACGGTGCGCCACTCGCGGTGCTCTTCCCCGAGGCCGCTGCCCTCGGCGAGGAGCACGGCTGGTTGCAGAGCGTCGGCAGTCGGCTGCGCCTGACCGAAACGGGAATCCTCTTTTCGAACGAAATCTTCCGCCTGCTCTTCTAGCAGGCGTCCCCGTTGCGGCGGACGGTGGGGACAGATTTCAAATCTGCCCCCTCGCACGATGGGCGTCCGCAGCGGTGATCCGCTCAGCGGGTGGGCAGGAAACCCAGCAGAAAATGCTCCAGCAACAGTTTGGGCGCGACCGCGGTGCTCTTGACCCGCTCGTCGAGCAACGCCAGCCCCTGCAGACCCTGCTCGATCTCGGCGCGCGTGTAGCGCCTGGCGTCCGGCCGCAGCCTGTCGATCTGGCCGGGGTAGATCCTGAACTCCCTGGGCACCTCGCGCGCCCCGCCGGCGAGGTACCAGAGCACCCGCAGCCTCTTGCCGAGCATCCCGAGCAGGCCGAGGAATTCCTCGTCCTTGATGGCAACCTCGCCGATCAGGCGCAGGCTGCCGGGCAGGTCACGGCGGCTTATCGCCTCGACGACGTCGAACGCCCCGTGGTGGACGTATCCAGCGGCGTACCGCGCCACCGTCGCGTCGTCGATCGCCCCGCCGGCACCGACCGCCAGACGAAGTTTCGCCAATTCGTTGAAAACCCGCGCGCGGTCTTCGCCGGTGGCCTCGATCAGTGCCGTGACGGCCGAGGTGTCGATCGTGCAACCGAGACGCGCGGCTTCACCCCGCACCGCGCCGGCGAGCGCCGCTCCCTTCAGCGGATTGAAGGCCACCACGGCCACGACGTCGCCGAGGCGCTTGACCAGGCTCTTTGCCTTGTCGTCGTCGTCGGTGGTCACCACGAATATCGTCTCGGGAGCCGGGTCCTTGAGGTAGTCCTCGAGCAGCTGGTTTCGACCCTCGGTGGGGTGCATCTTCTCGATGTCGCGCAGCACCACGACCCGGCGCGCCCCCATGAACGGCAGTGTCCCGGCCGCGGTCAGCACCTCGGCCAGATCGCACTCGAAGGCGTGGAACATCTGGACATTGAAGTCCCGCAGGCCTGCCGGGACGAGCGAGACGAGAGCGTCGATCGCCTCGCGCTTGAGCAGAGTCTCCGATCCCGTGAACAGATAGGCGGGTGCCGCCCTGCCCTTGTCGATCTCTCGGCGCAACTGATCAGGAGTCATCGGCGCCCACCGGCTAGAAGCCCTCGAGCATCAGGCCGCAGAGCTTCTGGCTCATCAGCTTCGAGGCGCTGCGCAGAGCCTCCTCCTCGAGGCGGTCATTCTCCTGCAGATCGGTTTTAACCGCATAATCGTAGCGGACGGTCACGGCGGTTTCGCTGAAGAGCACCCGTTTGTCCGCCCTCGCCGTCAAGGTGACGTCCATGCTGATCGTCAGGCGATTCTCCAGCGGTTTCTGTTTGGTGTCGAACGTTATCGGCTCGCGCTTGTAGCCGGTAACCGTCCCGCGGATGGTCGCCTGCGACTCCTCGCCAGGAGCGATTCGCAGCTTGGCGGCACCCAGCAGCTGGGAGATGAAGTCTTCGGTGAGCACCCGCCCGACGTCCGTGCGCGTGGTGCGGTTCTCGAAAACGGGCACTTCGACAAGCGTGATGCCCCCCGGGAGCTGGCCGCCGATTCCGACGATGCGGTACCCGCAGGCGCCGAGCAACGTCAGGACAACCAGGAACCCCAGGACACCTGGCCTACGCACCGTGGGGCTCACCCCTGCCCCCGGTCCTGTCCCGCCACGACGATGTTGAGCAGCCGTCCCGGGATGAACACCACAGTGCGGACCTCACTACGGCCGCCCCACTCCCGCACCCGGGGATCCGCGAAGGCCGAGCGACGCACCTCCTCCTCGCTGGCGTCCGCGGGCACCGTGACGCGCCCGCGCACCTTGCCATTCACCTGCACGCCGATCTCCAGAGTGTCCTCGCGCAGCAGGCCCGGTTCGAAGCCGGGCCACGCGGCCTCACGCGCTTCGCCGCCGCCGCCGATGCGCTCCCAGAGCTCGGCCGCGAAATGCGGCGTGAACGGCTGGAGCAGCAGCAGGAGCCGCTCAACGGCCTCGCGCAGGACACCGCCCGCGGCCGGCGTCGCGGCAACCGCGCCCTCGATCTGGTAGAGGTGATTGACCAGCTCCATCACGGCGCTGATCGCGGTGTTGAAATGGAAGCGCTCGACGTCGTCGGTGACCTTCTTCACGGTGCGATGGGTGCGCTTGCGCAATTCCAGCCAGGCACCTTCGGCTCCCGCTGCCTCGGCTGCCACCCCGGCGCGGATTTCAGCTAGCCGCCCGTCGACGAACCTCCAGATCCGGTTGAGGAAGCGGTGGCAGCCCTCGATCCCCTCCTCGCTCCACTCCAGGTCCTTCTCGGGGGGTGCGGCGAACAGCGAGAACAGGCGCGTGGTGTCCGCCCCGTAGGCGCGCACCATGTCGTCCGGACTCACGACGTTCTTTTTGGACTTCGACATCTTTTCGCGACCGCCGACCTCCACCGGCGCGGCGCAGACGTGGCAGGCCCGTCCGGCGTCGCCGCCGCGAACCTCGTCGGGGCCCAGGTAGCCGTGCTCGGCGCAGCGGTAGCTCTCCATGCAGACCATCCCCTGGGTCAGCAGGTTCGCGAATGGCTCGGGCGACGCCACCAGCCCGAGATCGCGCAT
Source organism: uncultured bacterium (assembly GCA_964513745.1). Taxonomy (GTDB): domain Bacteria; phylum JAUVQV01; class JAUVQV01; order JAUVQV01; family DATDCY01; genus DATDCY01. Next base: position 5,862 of record CAZEOK010000045.1, on the reverse strand, counting down.
GACCCGGGTGAAGAAGCGCGCATAGAGCAGGTGCAGGATCGCATGCTCAATGCCGCCGATGTACTGGTCGACCGGCATCCAGTACGCGGCCTCGACGGCGTCGACGGGCGCCGCTTGGTGGTGCGGCGAGCAGTACCGCAGGAAATACCAGGAGGAGTCGACGAAGGTGTCCATCGTGTCCAGGTCCCGCTCTGCCGCGCCGCCGCACGTCGGGCAGGCAACCTGGCGGTACGACGGGATACGCCCGAGCGGCGAGCCGCCGCGCTGGTTGATCGAAACCCCCTCGAGCGGCAGCACGACCGGCAGGTCGGCGTCGGGCACCGGCACGATGCCGCAGCTTGCGCAGTGGACCATCGGGATCGGGGTCCCCCAATAGCGCTGACGGGAGATCCCCCAGTCGCGCAGACGGTAGCTCGTCTCCCGCGCGCCGCAGCCCTTCTGCTCGATCAGCTCGATCATCCTCTCCTTGGCGGCAGCGGTAGGGAGGCCGGTGCAGGGGCCGGAGTTCACGGCGGTGCCATCACCCTCGAAGGCCGCCGCCATCGTCGCCGGCTCCAGACCGCCCTCCGGCGGGAGCACGACGACCGAGATCGGCAACCCGTACTTTGCAGCGAACTCGAAGTCTCGCTGGTCATGGGCGGGCACGGCCATCACCGCGCCGGTGCCGTACTCCATGAGCACGAAATTCGCGGCCCAGACCGGGATCGCGGCACCGGTCAGCGGGTTCACCGCATAGGCCCCGGTGAAGACGCCCTCCTTCTCGATCTCGCCGGCCGTGCGCGCCGAGCGCTCCAGGCGCCCGGCTTTCTCGACGAACGCGCGCACCGCCGCCTCCTGCCCGGTGCCGCGCGAGAGCTCGGCAACGAGGGGGTGCTCCGGGGCGAGCGACATGAAGGTGGCGCCGAAGAGCGTGTCCTGGCGCGTCGTGAACACCGTCACCGCGCCCGCGCGACCCGCGAGCGGAAAGTCGATGCGCGCGCCGTGGCTGCGGCCGATCCAGTTGCGCTGCATCGTCAGGACGCGCTCCGGCCAGGTCGCCGCCAGATCGTTGCAGCCGGCGAGCAGCTCGTCGGCGTAGCGGGTGATCCGGAAGAACCAGCCCTCGATCTCGCGGATGACGACGGTGTTCGAGCAGCGCCAGCAGGTGCCGCCCTCGACCTGCTCGTTGGCGAGCACGGTCTCGCAGTCGGGGCACCAGTTCACCGCAGTGCGACGGCGGTAGACCAGGCCGCGCTCGTACATTCTCAGGAAGAGCCACTGGTTCCAGCGGTAGTAGTCGGGGTCGCAGGTGGCGATCTCGCGGCCCCAGTCGTAGCTGACGCCGAGGGCCCGCATCTGCTGCTTCATGTTCGCGATGTTCTCGCGCGTCCAATGCTCGGGGTGCGTCCCGCGCGCCATCGCGGCGTTCTCCGCGGGCAGCCCGAACGCGTCCCAGCCCATCGGGTGCAGCACGTTGAAGCCGCGCATCGTCTTGTAGCGCGCCAGCAGGTCTCCGATGGAGTAGACCCGCATGTGTCCCATGTGGAGCTTGCCCGAGGGATAGGGAAACATCTCGAGACAGTAGTATTTCGGGCGGTCGGGGCACCGTTCGACGCGGTACGCCCCTTTCTCCTCCCAACGCCTCTGCCACCGGGCCTCGACCTCGGCCGGCTGGTATCGTTCCGCCATATCGCTTGCGTCCCCCCCCCGAATGGTCAAAACTCGATGTGTTTGGGATTGTAGTGACCACTCCACGGCAATGCAACCGCACCGGGTTCCGGGCGGCCGCCGTGATGAAACTCGTCAGCTTGCGCGAGGCGACAGGGGCGTCCCTTCGGTCGTGCGTCTACACAGCTCGCAGGGTAACGGGGTACACTTGGCAAGCGGGTAATTGCATTTCCGTACCGATCCTGTCAAAATAGTGCCCGTTTTTCAGGCAGCCCCGCATGCGATTTTCGACACGGGGCACGGTCGACACTTCTTGAGGGAGGCACACTGCAATGCGCGTAATTCTCCTGGGGGCCCCCGGCGCCGGCAAAGGCACCGTGGCCAAGATGCTCAACGCCCACGACGGCTCGGTCCAGATCTCCACCGGCGACATCCTGCGCTCGGCCGTCGCGGCCGGTACCGCCCTCGGCAAGGAAGCCAAGGGCTACATGGACAGCGGCGCTCTCGTCCCGGATTCGCTCATCATGGGCATCATGGAGCACCGACTCCAGGAACCCGACGCGCAGAAGGGCTTCCTGCTCGACGGTTTCCCCCGCACGATCCCACAGGCCGAGGCGCTCGGCGCGATCCTGAAGAAGCTCGGCATCAAGCTGGACATGGTCGTGAGCCTCGAAGTGCCCCGCGAGGTGATCCTCGACCGTCTCACCACCCGGCGGACCTGCTCCAACGGCGCCTGCCAGGAGATCTACAACGTCAAGTCGAAGCCCCCCGCTCCCGGCGACAAGTGCGTCAAGTGCGACTCGCCGGTCATCCAGCGCGCCGACGAGACGGTCGAGGCGATCTCCAAGCGTCTCGACACCTACCAGGCCATGACCGCGCCGCTGATTGACTACTACCGCACCTCGGGCGTCTTTTTCGCGGTGCCGAACCTGGTGAGCAAGGAAGCCTTCGAGGGCATCGTCAAGAAGCTCGGGTGATGAAACGGTTCCTCCTGCGGGCAGCCTTTGCGGCTTTCGGACTCTGGCTCGCCTCGCAGGCGGTCCCGGGAATCAGCATCGACGGCGCCGGCACCCTGGCCGGCGCCGCAATCCTCCTCGGTGTGGTCAACGCGATCGTGCGCCCGGTCCTCGTCGTCCTGACCCTGCCGATCACCATCCTGACGCTCGGGCTCTTCCTGTTCGTGGTCAACGCCGCAACCTTCGGCCTGGTGGCGTACCTGCTGAGCGGATTTCACATCACCGGCTTCCTGCCGGCCCTCCTCGGTTCATTGCTCGTCAGCTTCATCAGCTGGTTCGCTTCCAGCTTCACCAGGGACTGACCTCCGACCGATCACCATGCGGACTGCGGGGTCCTGACGCTACGAACATCGGCGAGACGCCCCCCTCGCCTCGCGCACGTCAACGAGTTCCCCGGCTGCGTCAGGACCCCTGACCTGTACGCGAGCAACGACCATCTCAGCGCGGGGTGGATGTTCGTCTGTCAAGTTCAACTATTTCACTTGAACTCCATATTTCCTTTATTCATAATGCAATTGCATGGGGAATTGCAGACGACGCTTCAGGTCTGCCGGCACAACTGCTCTCGTCGTGTTTCTTGCCATCCTCCCCGTCATTGATCCATGCGCCATGGCTGCGCCGCGGCCAGGAGACCTCGCGGTCTCGCTCGAGCGTGGCCGCCGGGATCTTCCCAAGGTCGCTCTGACGTTCGACGGCGGCGGCGACGCCGGACAAAGCGAGCGCATCCTCGACGTGCTTGAGCAACGGGGATTGAGCGTCACCTTTTTTCTCACCGGCGAATACATCAGGCGCAATCCGGACTTGGTCCGACGGATGTCCAGGGCCGGGCACGAAATAGGCAACCACACATGGTCGCACCCTCACCTGACCACCTGGGACCGCGCACACCGCCACGACACCCTAGCGGGCATCGATCGTTATTTCCTGCAGGAAGAATTGCGGCGAACCGCCCAGGCCTTCAAGGAATCCACGGGCAGATCCATGGCCCCCCTCTGGCGCGCCCCCTTCGGGGAGGTCAACCGCGACTTGCTCGATTGGGCTGCCGCTGCAGGTTGGCGCCACGTCGGGTGGACGCGCGATGACGCCGGCGGGAAGAGAACCCTCGACAGCCTCGATTGGGTCGCTGAACGCTCCGCGTACAATTATCTGACTTCCAGGGAGATCGCCGCCCGCATTCTCTCCTTTGGGGCAAATGGTCCCGGACTCAACGGCGGGATCGTGCTGATGCACTTGAGCACCCGCCGCGAGGACCCGGGAGTCACCCGGCTCGGCGAACTCATCGACGGGCTTAGAGAAAACGGCTATCTCCTGGTAACGGTCACCGAGCTCCAGCGTGACCTCTGCCCCGGCGCCGAACCGGTCGTGCTGACGGCCGTGGTCGAGCACTGAAGACGCTTCCCGGGCGTCCCGCTTTGCGCCTGTTGACCAGCAGACCGTATCTTGTTAGATTAACTGTGATTTGACGGGGGAATTGGTGTTTTCGCAGGAGGTCGAGGAGGAGCCGCGGGCGTCATGATCGGCCGTTTCTCGCTTAACCGCGAACTGCGGATGAAGCAGGCTATTTTCCGCGGGCTCTACGAAGACAACCTGATGCTCCTGGGGCGCACCACGCCCCGGGTTTACGTCCGCAAGCGGCTCCCCCGTGCCGCCAAGGCAGCACTCTTCACGGCGACCCTGCTGCTCGGGATTCTGTTCACGGGCTCCTCGCTCTCCCCGGTGTTCTTCCCCGTGCAGCAGATCCAGGCCCGTTTCATCGCTGCGACTCCCTCCCTCCCCTCCCCGGCATTGCCCTCCAGCGCTCCGGGCCACCCCCCCGTGCTCGACCCGGCGCTTTTCAAGGGAGGCCGCGGCCTGCCGCTGAGCCGGGCCTTCGATCTCGGCGTGAAGACCATCCTGATCGATCCCGGCCACGGCGGCGAGGACACCGGGGCCATCGGCCTTGGCGGCTCCCGCGAGAAGGAGATCGCCCTCGATATCGCGCGCCGCCTCAAGCGCCGCCTCGAGACGCAAGCCTCGGCCGAGGTGCTGCTGACGCGCGACGCCGACGTCACGCTTGCACTTGGCGAGCGCGTCGCGATCGCGCACGCGACCCACGCCGACCTTTTCGTGTCGATCCACCTCAACTTCGTGCCGAACAAGCCGATCAACATCATCGAGACCTTCTACTTCGGCCCTGCGACCGACGCAGCCGCATCGGAGTTGGCGCGCCGCGAAAACTCCGGCCAGGGTCCCGCCATGAGCGAACTGCGCGAAATCATCGAGCGCATGGAGACCCAGATGAAACGGGAAGAATCTCCCCGGCTCGCCGCCGCCATCCAGAGCAGCCTCTACCGCAACAGCCACCGCGAGGATGCGGCCATCCTCGACTACGGCACCAAGCGCGGCCCCTTCGTCGTTCTCAACCAGGCGGAGGTGCCGGCAGTACTCGCCGAGGTCTCTTGCCTCAGCAACCGCGATGAGGAAACGCGCCTCGGCACGCCGGAGCACCGCGAGAACATCGCCGCCTACCTTGAGACCGGCATTCTCGACTATTTACGCAACGGGGGGACCTTGCATGAATCCAAAAAATGACGTCCTGTTCGTCGGCATCGACCTCGGTACCTCACGCTCCTCGATCTCCGCCGGCAATGGCCAGCGCCAGTGGATCGAGAGCTACGTCGGCTGGCCGAAGGACTTCGTTGCGGCGCAGGTCGTCGGCAAACCCGTGCTGTTCGGCAGCGAGGTCCTGGAGTTCCGGCTCTCCGTCGATGCCTGTCGTCCGCTCCAGCACGGCATCATCAAGGAGGGGATCGACCGCAACGAGGAGGCGGTCAAGGAGATCATCCGCCACCTGATCGAGCTGGCGGGGCCGTCCGCCGGCCAGAAGATACACGCCGTCGTCGGCGTCCCCTCCGACTCGCTGAAGATCAACAAGCTCGCCATCCGCAAAGCGGTGGCGGAGTTCGTCGACTCGCTCGTCGTGGTCACCGAGCCTTTCGCGGTGGCCTACAGCCTCGGGCTGCTCAACAACGCGCTCGTCATCGACATCGGCGCCGGGACAACCGACCTGTGCATCATGCACGGAACGCTCCCGGGAGAAGACGACCAACGTACGCTACTGCAAGCCGGCGATTACATCGACGATCAGCTCTTCTCCTATCTCCAGGAGCGCTTCCCGCGCTCGACCTTCAACAGGAACATGGTCCGCCAGTGGAAGGAG
>CAZEOK010000044.1:0-22607 GCA_964513745.1 uncultured bacterium | reverse complement strand
CGGTGTCGATGAGCTTCATGATCACGCCGCCGTGCACGTTCCCGGCGGGGTTGGCATCCTGCGGCAGCATGACCTGTGCCATGGTGACGCTCGTCTCGCGTACGGTTTTGTCGTTCATCGTCCCTCCATGATGGTCATACCATCGCTGCCGGGGCGGGAAAGGAATACGCCCGGCAAGCAGCAACGCAATACCCCTCCGCGGCGGGGAGGGCTCCCCGGCATCTGTTGTCTACGTCTTCGCGGGCGCCGACGGCAGGGTAAAGCGGAAGGTCGCGCCCCGCTCCACGGCACCCTCGGCCCAGACCCGGCCGCCGTGGCGCTGGACGATGCGCTGTACCGTCGCCAGGCCGACCCCGGCGCCCTCGAATTCGTCCGTTCGGTGCAAGCGCTGAAAAGGGGTAAACAGCCTGTCCGCGTAGGCCATATCAAAACCCGCGCCGTCGTCCCGCACGAGGAACACGGTTTCCCCGTCGCGCTGTTCCGTCCCGAATTCGATGCGCGATTCAGGGTGTTTCCCGGTGAACTTCCAGGCGTTTTTCAGCAGGTGCTCCAGCGCGATCCGCACCAGATTCGGGTCGGCCTCCGCCGTCAGCCCAGGGGCGACGACAAATTCGACCGCCCGCTCGGGCTGGGCGATCTGCAACTCGGCGGCGACGACTTCCGCGAGCGCGCTCAGATCCGTAGGAACGCGGTGGATCTCGGCGCGGGCGACGCGCGAGAGTCCAAGCAGGCCGCCGAGGAGCTGGTCCATGCCGGATGCCGAAGTGGCGATCCGCGTCAGGTGCTGCCGGCCCTCCTCGCCCAGCCGCTCGGCGAAGTCCTCCTCGAGGATCCTGCTGAAACCGAGGATGCGGCGCAAGGGAGCCTGCAGATCATGGGAGACCGAATAGATGAAGGACGAGAGCTCCTTCCGTGCGTCTTCAAGCTCCGCCGTCCGCTCGCGCAGAAGCCGCTCCAGCTCAGCGCAGGACCGCTGCGGCCCGACGTCGCTTGGCACGGTGAAATCGTCTGACATACCGATCACCCCCCCCTGGCAGCCTGGACGATCCCGACAATACCAGAATCACCGTTCCTTCAAAACATTTCCGCCCTGGCGGTCAAGCGCTTGCCCATGCTCGTTGCGATAAGGTCGATCCTGCATCGTATTAAATTTTTTAATAATTATAAACAATGTTTATACCTGAATCCCGCACGCGGTCTTCTTCATAACGCAAAGTCGTTGATAAACTTAGAGATATAATAACCCACCCCGTGGCACATGGATTGCATCTCTAATTAGAAGGCAGCTACGGCTGAATGGCTGGCTGCTGAAAAACTCGAAACGGGCAGGCTGATCAAAAAAGATGATCCTGGGCTTGCGAATATCCGGGGAATGCGGTGTAATGAAAAACATTGTGGTGCACCTGCACCCGCCGAGCTCGAGCGGGGCAAGGGGTGTACCGCAGCAGGCAAGCCCTTTTCCGTAGCCTAGTGGACTGGTACGAGACATCAGGCATATCAATGAACTGCCTCAACCAGACACTGGTTGAATTGTCAGGCTCGGGAGGCCCCGCCAGACAGAGGGATTGACCATGGGCACGGGGAGCAGGAGTATCCCATTGCTGCAGGTCCCTGGCGACACCGCGGCACCTGCCGACGTGTACGCACCTGAGGCGATTCACCGCATCCTGGACTTCGTCAAAGAGAAGCGCGTGATTGATTTCCATGCGTATCGTCCCGGCACGATCCAGCGGATGCTCGAGCTCAGGATTGCGAAGACCGGAGCGGGCGATCACGACGCCTATTATGAAACACTTCGCTCCTCCCCTGCTGAAATCGACGAGCTGATCCAGGCGCTCACCGTGAAGGTCAGCTCCTTCTTCAGGAATCCGTTCGCCTTTGAGGCGCTCGGCGCGATGGTGCTCCCCGAGCTGCGCGAGTGTTTCCCCGACGAAACGCTCCGGGTCTGGTGTGCGGGGTGTGCGCGCGGGGAAGAACCCTATTCCGTCGCAATCCTGCTCCGGGAGTCGTCGGCTCCGGGTGAGCGCCGGGCGCAGCCGTTCATCCTCGGGACCGATGTCGATCCCCAGGCCCTCGACGCGGCGCGACGGGCGCAATACACGGGGGACTCGCTGCTCGATGTCAGGAAGAGGCACCTGGACCGATACTTTCACGCCGAGGGCGGCACCGCCAGGATCAGCGGGGAGATCCGCGCGCTCGTGACCTTCGCGTCGCACGACATCACCACGCTGCGGGCGCCCCGAGTCGGGATCTTCAGTGACTACCATCTCATCCTCTGCAGGAATGTCCTGATCTTCCTCGAGCGAGTCGTCGGTGAACGGGTGATCGCTTTTCTCGCGAGCGCTCTGGCAAGCGGCGGCTTTCTCATGCTCGGCGAGGCGGAGGCCATGCCCGAGGCGCTCGTCCCGGATTTTACCGAGATCGTCCCGGGACTGCGGATCTACCGCAAGCACACGAGGGGGGTTGCGCCGTGACACGCCTGACCCCCTGGCTCCTCGGCCGCAGATGGCGGATCGTTTCGGCGGGGGTCCTGATGGTGGCCCTGCCGCTGCTGGCGCTGGCCTTCACGGTGAGCCTCTATGTCGGCCGGGTGCTGGAAGAGCGGCTCCTGCAGGAGAGCAGATCTCTAGCCACGCTGGCGGCCCATACGCTGGAGGAGCGGCTCAACTCGGTCCTGAATATGGCCGCACTCTTCAAGAAACGCATTCTTCTGCAGGACGCGATTCGCCGTGGCGACGTGGCGGGCATCCGCTACCACCTCAAACAAATTGTCGAAACCGGCGGGCAGATCGAACGCTCCTTCATCGCCACGCCCAAGGGCGTCCTGTACGTGGACTACCCGGAGGATCCCGCCGTACAGGGCGTCGATTTCTCCTCGAAGGATTGGTACCGAGGCGTTTCCAAAAGCTGGCAGCCGTACGTCTCCGAGTTCTACCAGCGCCAGGCGGCTCCGCAGCGCTATCTCTTTGCGATCGCGGTTCCCGTCACGGACAACCAGAGCGGTGAGGTTCTCGCGATCCTCGTCGTCCAGCCGAGCAAAGCCTTCGTCGCCGGCGCGATGCAGACCGTCAACATCCCCGATGGCCAGATCTACGTCGTCGACAAGAAAGGCGTGCTGATCTACCACAGCAGCCTCGATAGCGACCGGAAGGTTGACTACTCGCACACGCCGGCGGTGAAGGCGCTGCAGCAGGGCGGGGAAGGCGTGGTCCGGACAATGGGCACTTTCCGCAAGGTTCCGATCGTCGCGACCTACTCGCCCGTCAGGAACGCCGGCTGGGGGGTCGTGATCGACCGCTATGAAGACGATGTCCTGGAGCCGGCAGTGAAGCTCACGAACTGGATCGGGGGCTTCACGCTATTCTTCCTCGGCATCGGCGCCATCCTCGCCTCGAAAGGCGCCAGGCTCCTGGCGGCTACGGATACGCTCGCTAAGAAACTGCGGGACGAAGAGGAAAGCCGCCGCCAATACGGAGAGTTCCTGTCGCTGCTCAACGCACCCTACGAATCCGTGGAGGAGCTCTGCCGCGCCGCGCTCGCGCAACTTGCCGCAATCTGCGACCTTTCCGCCCTGGCCTGCCACCTCGCCGAGGGGGAGACCCTGCGTCCCCGGACGGCTCTCGCCGCATCGCTGCCAGGCGAGACCGGCCCCTTCGCGCGGGAGTGCGCCCGGGAGAAGCTGACGCGCCGTCTGCGGGAGATCCCCCCGGGGAGCCACCTGCGCGTGGCGACCGCCGTCGGGAATCTCGCACCGCGCGAGATCGTCGCCGTCCCCCTGCTCTACAAGGGCGAGGCGATCGGGGTGATCGAGGCCGCGTCGCTCCAAGGGCTCTCCGGCCAGCAGCTGGACCTCCTGGAGCGCCTGGCCATACAGCTCGCGATCGCCGTCACCACGCTGCAGGGCCATCTCGCGCAGAAGTCGCTGGCGGAGGAAGTGCAGCACGCCAACCGTGAGCTGCGGTCCATCAATGAAGAGCAGCAGGCGATGAACGAGGAGTTCCGGCAGATGAATGCCGAGCTCGAGACCCAGCAAAAGGCGCTCCAGGAGGCGAATCTGCGGATCGAGGAGGCCTCGCGGGCGAAATCGGATTTCCTCGCGAACATGTCACACGAACTGCGCACGCCGCTCAACTCGATCATCGGCTTTGCGGACATCCTCGACCAGGGGCTCCAGGGCGAGTTGACGCAGGAGCAGGCGCAGAGCGTGCGGGACATCCGCGAGAGCGGCCGGCACCTGTTGAGCCTCATCAACGACATCCTCGATCTTTCCAAGGTCGAGGCCGGCAAGATGGAGCTGGAGCTCGAGCAGGTCGTTCTCGAGGATCTGGTGCAGGATGCGCTGACCCTTTTCAGGGAGAAGGCGCTCAAACACCGCCTCACGCTCACCGCCGAAATCGGCGCGGCGACCGGCGTGATCGTCGCCGACGCCCGCAAGGTCAAGCAGGTGATCATCAATCTGCTGGGCAACGCCGTGAAATTCACCGCCGACGGCGGCAGTATCCGGGTGCGCACGCGGCGGATCGCGGCCCCCGGACCGGTGGCGACCGACAAGGGTGCGCCGGGAGGTGCGTTCGTGGAGGTTGCAGTAGCAGACACGGGCATCGGCATCTCTCCGGAGGATCAGAAAAAGCTCTTCCAGCCGTTCCAGCAGATCCAGACGACGCTCACGAAGGAATTCACCGGCACCGGCCTGGGCCTCAACCTCTGCAGGAACCTCGTCAAGCTGCACGGGGGAACGATCCGGGTGGAGAGCGAGCCGGGCCGGGGGAGCACCTTCACCTTCACGCTGCCGGTCGAGCAGCCTGTCAAACGCCAGGCGCCTTTCCGGCCGGCCGCTGCCGCAATCCCCGTCGCGCTCATCAAGAACGTCGTCGTGATCGAGGACGACGCGGTGACCGTCCGCACGATCGAGGCCGCCCTGCGCAACGTCGTGTGCACGGTCCACACCGCCCCCGACGGGGAGCGCGGCCTCGCCCTGGTACGCAAGGAGCGCCCGGACCTCGTGGTGCTCGATCTCGGTTTGCCCGGGATGAGCGGCCTCGAGGTCGCGCAGGCGCTCAAGGCCGACCCGGGGTGCGCCGCGATCCCGATCGTCGTGCTCACCGCGATGGACCTGGCGGCGGCGGAACGCAGCCGTCTTTCGCTTCTGGCCGAGGTCATCCTGCAGAAGGGCGACCTGAGCGGCGCGCAATTCCTCGCGACCTTGCTGGAGGCGGGCGGGAAGAGTGCTTGAGGGAGGGTTTGATGGGCGCGAGGATCCTGATCGGCGATGATCACGAGCAGAACCGCAGGATGATCCGCATCATTTTGCAGAAGAAGGGATACGAAACGATCGAGGCGGCAAACGGCGAGGAGACGCTGCGGCTGGCGCGGGAATCCCTGCCGGCGATGATCCTGATGGATATCCAGATGCCGCGACTGGACGGAGTCCAGGCCATGAAGATCTTGAAGGCATCGCCCGAGACGGCGGCCATTCCGATCGTGGCCCTGACATCCTACGCCATGCAAGGGGATCGCGAGCGCTTTCTCGCTGAAGGATTCGACGGCTATCTCTCGAAGCCGATCGACCTCATGGGCTTTCTCTCGACGCTCCGGGACCTGCTGGGGAGGAGAGCCTCATGATAAAGAGTGGAACCGCGCAGGGCCGGATCCTGGTCGTCGACGACGAGGAGAAGAACATCCGGCTGATCGGCACGATTCTCAAAAGCTACGGCTATCACTTCGATACCGCGGTGAGCGGCCCGGAGGCCCTGGAGAAGGCCGTCTCTTCTCCGCCCGATCTGATCTATCTCGACGTGATGATGCCCCAGATGAACGGTTTCGAAGTCTGTCAGCGCCTCAAGGAGAATCCCCTCACGGCGACGATACCCGTGGTCATGGTGACCGCGCTCACGGATCGGGAATCCAAGCTCGACGCACTCAACCACGGCGTCATCGATTTTTTAAGCAAGCCGATCGACTCCACCGAGCTGATGATCAAGACCAGAAATCTCGTCAAGATCAAGAAATACGAGGACGCCCTGAAGCAGCATAGCGCGCATCTCGAGGAGGAGGTGCAGAAGCGGACCATGGAGCTTGAGGCGTCGCGGAATCAGGTCAGGGCGGGCTGCATCGACACGATCCACCGGCTGACGGTGATGGCGGAATACAAGGATGAGGACACCTGCGTCCACATCCGGCGGATCAGCCACTACTGCGCCGCTCTGGCCGAGGCCCTCGGGCTCGACGCCCAGGCAACGGAAGCGATTTTCTACGCCAGCCCCATGCACGACATCGGCAAGATCGGCATCCCTTCCGAGATCCTGCTCAAGCCCGGCAAGCTGTTCCCGGAGGAGTTCGCGCTGATGAAGACCCATGCGCCGGCGGGAGCCGCGATCCTGAAGGGCTCGCCATCGGCCTTTCTCCAAACGGCAGAAAAAATCGCGCTCACGCACCACGAGCGCTGGGACGGCACCGGCTATCCCCAGGGGCTCAAGGGGGAAGAGATCCCGCTGGCGGGCCGGATCTTGAACATTGTCGACCAGTATGACGCGTTGAGGAGCCGGCGGCCGTACAAGCCTCCATTCGATCACGAAAGAACCTGCGGCATCATCACGCGAGGAGACGGCAGAACGCTGCCGGAGCACTTCGACCCGCGGGTCCTCGCGGCCTTCCAGGAGATCCGGGGACGCTTTGCGGAGATCTTCGAGAACTTCGGGAGGTAGCGCAGCCGAGGCGAAGAGGAAGCGATCCCGGCTCCTGATTCAAGGCCTGGCGAACTCGCCGAAGTACTTCCGTGCGCATTCCGGACACATGCCGTGGGTGAAATCGGCGTCCGTGCGGTCGTGGATGTAGCTCTCGATCGGTTCCCAGGCGGCCTGCACATCGGGATCACCGCCCGCGATGCGGATCTTCTTGCAACCCGCACAGATCGGCAGCAGTCCCTCCAGTCTGCGGATATGGCTGGCGGATTCCTGCAGATCGCGGACCCGCTGCAGGAGAAAGTGGCCGAGGGTGAGGATGAACGCCAGGCCGAAGCCGAAGAACAGCAGATGGATGCGGTACGTCCCCAGCCGGTGTTGCGCGAGGGCATCGTTGAATGGCTGGTATCGGAAGCTGACGCTTATCCCGCCGCGGATGTCGTTCAGCTTGTAGCCCTGCCGGGCATGGCAACCGAGGCAGGACTCCTCAGTCGTCAACGGGGCGATGTAGCGGAAGACCGCCGCTTCGCCGGTCCCGGACACCATCGTGCGCTCTTTCCTGCCCTTTTCGAAGCTCTCCAGCGCTTCGCGCTCCCAGTCGTCCGCGGCATTCTCGGGGCGGATCGGCTTGAGGCTGGTCATGTGCAGTTGCGCTCCACGTTCCTTCTGCATCACGCTGGAAATGAGGCGGGTCATATAGGCGGGGTTGAGCTTCGTGAGCTTCAGCCCGCCGGTGGTGACGACGTCCCGCAGCGGATCATCGAGGTAGGGATTGGGTTGAGCGCAATCCGTGACCGGCACATAGACGCCCCCGTGCAGGGCGTTCCAGCGGCGGGTGCTCACCACCTGCTGAAAGAAGGAGCGTGCCGTGAAGAGTGCAAGAGCTTCATACCCCTGCGCGGCGGTCCTGAGGCTGAAGGACAAGGAAAGGGCGATGGCAAGGCAATGGAACATGACGAGCAGGGCAAGGTATTTCCGTACCTTCCCGGCGGCTCCGCCGCCGCTATCGGCCCTGTCGGCGGACGGTCCCCGGGAAGAAGTGTGCTGATCGCGGCCCATTGCCCATCCCCTCAATGCACGGGTAATCCAGGGACCGGCCCGAGCGGTAGTGCCGCTCCCGATAAGGGGATATTCGGCCGCGACCGTGGGGTTGTCAAGGCGGTGACTACGCGGTGCTTCCCTGAGCCTGCTCCCGTACCGGTTGCAGCGACCGGCTAGAAGCCGGCCGCCGCGTTGAGTTCGCGGAGCAGCTCCTCCTCCCGCGCGTTGTGCATCATCGCGCTCTGGCGAACGGTCTCGGTCGCCTGCCCAGGACAGGAGAAGCAGGCCGCGCCGTAGTACTTCCTGAAGACCGTCTCCGTGGCAGGGTGAGCGCGCAACACATCGCCGATCACGTCGTTCGGCCCGATGGCGGGCGCCTTTGCGCTTCCTGAACCTGCGCCTGGTCTGCCGCCGACCGCCGCGTTCAGCCGCTGCACCACATCGTCGAGGTCCAGGTCGTGGTTGCCGCAGGCCATCTCGAGTGTAACGGGGAGGTTCTTGACCTTCTCGCGGTGCGCCGGGTTCGCGAGCGGCGCGAGGCCGGCCTGAACGAGGATCTCCGCGGTCTCGGGCCAGCGGCTGAGAATCTCGCCGACGCGGGTCTGCGGGGTAATGAGCACGGCTGGCGCAGTGGATCCGGTCTTCACGGGGGGAGCCTCCCTGGTTTGGTTCGTGGCGGGTTCAGCGTGGGACGCTTCGGCGGGGGCGGCCCCCAGGATCGTGACTGCCAGATTGAGCGCGAACATCGCGGCACCGATGCCGGAGATCGCGCAAAAGAGCGTGAAGCCCATGGACGGCCGCTCGGGGTAGGTAAACACCATTCCGACAAGGCCGATGTTCGCGAGCCAGAAGTGAAGCGGCACCCACGCCGTCCAACGCAGCGGTCGAGCGTTGAAGCGCGGGACGATGAAGTAGCCCACGCCGTAGACCATCATCGCCATGAAGCCGAGCAGGTTGAAGTGCACGTGAGCGAAAGCGGCCCCCGCCGGGGCGTTGGTGCCGGCCATCCAGACGCCGATCCCCGCGGCTGCCGCGAAGTAGCTCAACGACGCTACGACAAAGGCCTTGGTGTACCGATCCATACCGCACTCCTTTCGTGAAGGCAACCTCATCGCCAGTCGCGGTCCCCTGCCGGCTGGACATGCAACAAGTATGGCGTCCGGCCGCGAGATCGGCCTTGATGCACGTCAAGAACCGGGCGCCGTTCCTGGACAATGGCGCACTCCGTGCTAGACTCGTCTTCAGGTGCGGAGGGGGTTGCGCCATGAAGAAGATACGCGCCGGGACATTCGCCCGCTGGTTGTTGTCTGCCGCTTTGGTGCTGGCCTGCACCCCGGCCGCCGCCGGGGTGAACAGCGGTGTCGTCGCCTCGCTGCGCGGCGGCACACTGGAGCGGCTGGATGGCGGCGCCTGGAAACAGATCGGCGTCGGGAAAAAGGTTAACGCCGGGGAGCGCCTGCGAACCGGCAAAGCCGCCGTGGCGGTGATCGACTTGCCGTCGGTCGGCCGTTTCGTCATGGGACCTGCCTCCGAGATCGAGCTGGGCCGTGAGCCGAAGGATTTCACGACGAAAATGAACCGCGGCGCGCTGTGGCTGCAGTCGAACCTGCCGGCGGGCAGCCGTGCCGCCATCAGTACGCCGATCGCCATCGCCGGCGTGCGCGGGACGGGCTTCTCGATGGTCTTCGGCGAAGGGGAAAAGGTCATCTGTGCCTGCACCTGCACCGGCACCATCGAGGTCTCCACCCCCGACGGCAAGAAGCTGAACGTGCCCCGGGGCGAATATGTCGCGATCGCGGCGGGCGAGTCCGCGCCGGCCGCTGCGCAATCCTCCGTGCCCGTCCTGGCCCAGGCCGGGAGCGTTTTCGATTTCTGCCTGACCTGCCACATCGTCGGCGGCAAAGGCGAACTCAAGCCTGACTGGCGGTGAAGCTGCCCCTGGCGGTGGCGCTGCTGGCGGCCGCCGCGGTCAGTCTCGATCCCGGCGGCCAGCTGGAGAACTTCGAGCGGCGCACCCTCGATGCCCGCTATCGTCAATCCGCCCGGCCGACGCCTTTCACCGGGCGAATCGTCATCCTCGACATCACCGAAGAAAGCATCGAGCGCCTTCGGCCGCTCTACGGCCGCTGGCCCTGGCCGCGCTCGCTGCACGGCGAGGTGGCCGAATACCTGGCGAGCGACGGCGCCGTCGCCGTCGGCTTTGATCTCCTGTTCGCCGAGCCCGTCATGCGACGGGAAGTGGACGAGGCCGACTGGTCGGCGCTCTCCGCCCTCGCGAAGAGCGCCGACCTCGTCGAAGTGCGCACCGAGCTCGGCCTTCGCATCGACGCCCTGCAGCCGGGGCTGGGCGACCGGCAGTTCGTCGAGTCGGTGGCCACGGCCGGCAACGTCTTCCAGGCGGCCGTCTTCGCCCTGGGGGGAGGCACGGAACCCACCGAGCCCGGGGAAGCCGCAAAAATCCGTCCCGGCGTGCCTGTCGCAGCCCCGCGCGACGAGGCCGTCCGTACCCACGCCATCCTGCCGTTTGCCGCACTGGCACTGGCTTCGCACGGCATCGGCCACATCAATGCCCTGCCGGACGCCGACGGAACCTACCGGCGCTTCGAACCCCTCATCTGGTGGCGCGACCGGCAGGCGGCCTACCCGGCCCTGGGCGTGGCCATCGCCGCCCACGTCAAAAACGTGCCGCAGGCCGCCCTGCGGCGCGACTCCGCCGGACTCGCCATCGGCGAGGCCGTGCTGCCGCTTCGGCCCGATGGCAGCGCCTGGATCGGCTACCAGGGCGGCACGCTGCAGCGCCAGGCCGACGGCAGCGAGACTTTCCAGTCCTTCTACCGCCACATTCCCTATGAGCAGGTCCTCGCCACCAAGGACCTGCTCGCCGCCGGCCGGGAGGCACCGCTCACGCGCGGCGCCTTCCGCGACAAGGTCGTCCTCGTCTCGGCCCGGGCCGCCGGCCTGTCCGACCTGCGCGCCTCGCCGTTTTCCCCGGTCATGCCGGGCATCGAGATTCACGCCAACATCATCGACAGCCTCCTCGCCGGCCGCTTCCTGCGCTCGCCTGGAGCGGTCGCTGATTTCCTTCTGGTGCTCGCCGGCTGTGTTGCCATTGCCTTGCTGGCGCACGCGTTGCGTCTCGGCCTGGGGATGCCGCTCGCGCTGGTCGCGGTGGTGGGCATCGCAGCTGGCGCCTGGACGGCCTTCGGCCACGGCTGGGTGCTGCCGCTCGTCAAGCCGATCGCCGCCATGGCGCTGACCTACGCCGGCGTGCTGCTCGCGCGCGCCGTGACCGCCGAGCGGGAGCGGCGCTGGCTGCGCACCGCCTTCGGCCACTACCTGTCGCCGAAGGTGCTCGAGGAACTGCTGAACGCGCCGGACAAGCTGAGGCTGGGCGGCGAGCGGCGGCGCATGACGGTGCTGTTCTCCGACATTGCCGGCTTCACGTCCATCTCCGAAAAGCTGCCGCCGGAGGAGGTCGGCGCCCTGCTCAACGGTTATCTCGACCGCATGGCGGCCTGCGTGTCTCAGACCGGCGGCACGCTCGACAAGTTCGTCGGCGACGCCGTCATGGCGGAATGGAATGCGCCGCTGGCGCAGCCGGACCACGCCGCGCGCGCCTGCGAGACGGCGCTGCTCATGCTGGAAGAAGTCAGTCGCCAGGGCACGTCGTGGCAGGCCGCCGGCGGCACGCTCGACATCCGCATCGGCATCAACACCGGTGAAATGGTCGTCGGCAACATGGGCTCGCACCAGATATTCGACTACACGGTGATCGGCAACGAGGTCAACACCGCCTCCCGCCTGGAGCCCCTCAACAAGACCTTCGGCACGCGCATCATCGTCGCCGACGCCACACGCCGCGAGGCCGAAACGCAGCGGCCCGGTCGCTTCGCCTTCCGCCCGCTCGCCCGCGTCATGCCGAAGGGTCGCGCCGAGCCGCTCGACATCCACGAGCTGGCGGGATGGCAGGCGGCGTGGAACGACGCGGCGCGGGAAACCCTGGATACTTTCGCAGTGGCCATGGACCACTACCTGCATCGCCGCTTCGACGAAGCGCGGCGTCAGTTCCGCTTTGTTCTCGACCGGCAGCCGGACGACGGCCCCGCAGCGCTCTTCGCATCCCGCTGCGAGGAATATCTCGCCCATCCGCCGCCGGCGGGCTGGAATGCGGTTTACGCGCAAACCGAGAAATAGCGACGCGAACGCTACCGGTCCTGCGGCCGCAGGACCGCGGTCTTGAGGTACGTCACAACCCGGCGGGGCGGCCGCACCCGGACCGCCCCGCCGCTGGATTCTTTCAGGCCGCCGGTTACGCCTGCTCCCGCGCCGGCTTCAGGGTGAAGAGGTGCCAGACCGTCATCAGCACCCCGGCGAGGAACCAGACGCCGATCCCCAGCGCGATCTTGAACCAGAACATCATCACGCTGTGCGCGGTCATGTAGCCGATGTCGAGGAAGCGCTCGAGGTAGGTCTGGAGCACCCCCGCGATGAGGAAGATCAGGCAGAGGAAGAACATCGAGAGACACATGTTCCAGAAGCCCCACTGCCCGAGCTTCTCCTCGTAGCGCCTGATCCCCTTGAACTGCGGCAGGGCGTAGTAGTAGATCATCAGGTTCACGAGCGCGTAAGCGCCGAAGAACGCCATGTGCCCGTGCGACACGGTGATCTGGCTGCCGTGCGTGTAGTAGTTGATCGGCGGCAGGGTGTGGAAGAAGCCCCAGACGCCCGCGCCGAAGAAGTGGTAGATCGCCATGCCGACGATGTACGTCCACATCAGCGGGTTTACGGTAACGTCCTTGCGCTCGCGCACGTGCAGCCAGGTGTCCGCCACCATCAGCGCGATCGGCAGCGGCTCGAGGGCGCTGAAGACGCCGCCCCACCAGAGCCAGTAGTCCGGCGCGCCGATCCAGTAGTAGTGGTGGCCGGTGCCGACGAGCCCGGTGAAGAGGAAGAGCCCGGTCTCGACGTAGAGCCACTTCTCGACGACCTTGCGCTCGACGCCGGTGGTCTTGAGGATCACGAAGGCGACGAGCGAGGCCGTGATCAGCTCCCAGGCGCCCTCGACCCAGAGGTGGATGACCCACCACCAGTAGTAGTAGTCGGCGTTCAGGTTCTTGAAGAAGGGGATGCCGATCAGGTAGAGCAGCGCGAGGAAGGTCACGCCCGCGGCCAGCATGTACTGGATCAGCGAGCGCTGCCTGGCCTTGGCAATGGTGAGCACGACGTTCGCGATGAAGATCAGCGCCGCGACGACGATCACCAGGTCGAGCGGCACCGGGATCTCGAGCAGCGGCTTGCCCTGCGTCCAGCCGAAGAGGAAGCCGACGACGGCTGCGACGGCCGCGCCGGCAAAGAGCACCAGCTGTAGCCAGGCGAGCTTGACGCTGAAGAGCTCGCTCTCGCACTCCTCGGGGAGGATGAAGTAGGTGCCGCCCATGAACCCGAGCAGCAGCCAGGCCACCAGCAGGTTCGTATGGAGCGCGCGCGCGGTCGCGAAGGAGAAGACGTCGACGAGCGACTGCGGCAACGTGAAGCCGTAGTTGGTCGAGAGCCAGAGCCCCATCAGCACCTGCAGGGGGAAGAGCAGCAGCGAGAGATAGATATAGGGGAGAGCAACCTTCTGACTTTCATACTTGACCATGGCGCGCCTCCCTTACCGGAGACCGAGGACGAAGTCCGCGATCAGCTCGGCCTTCTCCCGGGAGAGTTGTTGTGGAGGCATGCCGCTGCCGGGGCTGACCGCCGCCGGCTCGAGCATGAAGCGGATCAGCGTCTCACGGTCGAACGTGTTCGATCGCGCCAGGTCCGCGAGATCGCCGGCAACGTCCCGACCGCGCTTCTCGAAGCTGTGGCAGCCGCCGCAGGAGGCGAGGACGAGGTCGGTGCGCGGCACCTCCCGGGCCTGGGCCTCCTTGGCCCGGGCGGCCTTCACGTACTTCTCGTCCTGCGGCGGCCACTTGCGGTTCTCGATCTCGGCGGTCCACTTGAGGAAAGCCACGAGATCCCGCGCCTCCCGCTCCGTGACGCCGAGTTTCGGCATCTTGCGGAAGGAGTTCTTGTAGACCTTCTCGGGGTTCATCACGACATGGATGATGTTCCCCTCGCCGAGCCGGTAGTAGGCCTTCGTCATGTCCGGCGCGTAGTAGCCCCCGAAACCGAGGATCGTGTGGCAGTCGTTGCAGTTGTACTTGTGCCACACCTTCTTGCCCTGCACCACCTGGTCGGTGATGCGGTCGGTGTGGGCGAGCTCCGGCTCACGGCGGTGGAAATCCACCGTCAGCGCGATGAAGATCAGCGCCGACGAGAGCGTGCCCACCCAAAAAATGGTTTTCGCACTCCCCGATGTCATCTCACATCCCCTTTCTCTCCGGCTTCCGCGCCGGGTGTGTTGTGGTCAGCATCAATGTTCCCCGGGCCCCTGTCCTTGACGTGGGTCAAAGAACTGCGGCGGAGAGATTGGTGACGACACGGGAGATCGGCAGCTTGGAGCATGCACGGACGAGGCGGGGTGCTCAGCTTGAGCGGCATCCTTGCCCCCTAGCCCACTCGCATGTGAAATTATGCTCACTTAATATACGGTCAACTCATGGTTTCGTCAATACAGCTTGGCCGCCTGTAAACCAACCAGCGGGCCGGACCTTGACAAACCTCCGTCCGTCCGGAGAATCGGCCACATGCCGCGCGAATGCACTCCAGGAGGAATTCCGCGGATCGCCGTCGTGTCGTAGCAGAGCGCTGACGTCTGGGGACAGATTTCAAATCTGTCCCCAGGGAGGGACGGAAGGACGATCATGGCCAAGACGGACCCTGGCGACTGGCAGTGCCCCGACATCTCCGATGACGACATCTACGAGGCGATGAAGGAAATCCAGGGCTACCTGGACATCACGCCCTCCGACCTGAAGGAGATCTACCGCCACGCGTTCCGCCATGCCCGCGAGCGCGTCAGCCGCCCGGTCAAGGCGGCGGAGGTCATGACCAGGGCCGTCCATCATGTCAGGGTGGACACCCCGCTCAAGGATGTCGCCGAACTCCTGGCTCGGCAGGGGATTTCCGGCGTGCCGGTCCTCGACAAGACTGGCCGGGTGGCTGGCGTCATCACTGAAAAAGACTTCCTGATCCGGATGGGCGCCCCAGGCACGACGCATGTCATGGGCATCATCGCTGCATGCCTGGGAGGCAAGGGATGTGTGGCAATGCCGATCCGCGGCAGGGCAGCCTCGGACATCATGGCAGCGCCCGCCGTCATCGTTCACGAAGACACCTCGACACTCGAGATCCTGGACATCTTCACGACGAAGAATATCAACCGGGTACCGGTCGTCGACGGCTCGGGCAAGCTCACCG
Source organism: uncultured bacterium (assembly GCA_964513745.1). GTDB lineage: Bacteria > JAUVQV01 > JAUVQV01 > JAUVQV01 > DATDCY01 > DATDCY01. The sequence goes on along the minus strand of CAZEOK010000044.1, from coordinate 7,539 downwards.
GGATCGTATCGCGCGCCGACCTCCTCCGCGCGCAGACCACCCCACGGGAATAGCGCGATGAAGCCGTATTTCGAAAAGATGAGGGGCACGACCAAGAGCCCGCCCCGCGTCAGCCTGTCGGAGATTGCCTGGTCGTGGCTCGGCGCCTTCCTCGGCATCGGGTTCATCTCGTTCACCAACTACCGGGTCTTCGAAAAGATTGACCTGCTGATGATCGTCGGCTCGTTCGGCGCCTCCGCTGTGCTGATCTACGGAGCGGTCAAGAGTCCCCTTGCACAACCACGGAATCTTCTCGGAGGGCATGTCCTGTCGGCGCTCGTCGGCGTGGCCTGCCAGCAGCTTTTTCACTCCATGCTCTGGCTCGCCGCGGCGCTGGCCGTTTCGACGGCGATAGCGGTCATGCACGCCACGCGAACACTGCACCCGCCCGGCGGCGCCACCGCTCTCATCGCCGTCATCGGCGGGGAGAAAATCCACGACCTCGGCCTCACGTATGCGCTGTTCCCGGTGGGCGGGGGCGCGCTGATCATGCTCGTCATCGCCCTGGTGGTGAACAACATCCCAAAGAGTCGCCGCTACCCCGAGTTCTGGCTCTGACCCTCGCGCAGCGGGGGACACGATCAGGCGCCGTCAGTCCGTGGCATCCTCCCGCCGTCCCAGGCCGAGCACCGTGCGAACGGCCCGCCGCAGCTTGGGCGGCGTCAGCGGCTTCGCGAGGAACGACAGCCAGGGGCGGGCGATCCCCGCGGCGGCGACTGACTGGTCGTTGTAACCGGACATCATCAGGACTCGCAGCGCAGGCTTTTGCTTCTTCAACCGATCCGCGAGCTCGTACCCGTTCATGCCGGGCATGATCACATCCGAGAGGAGCAGGTCCACGGCCCCCCCGGCAGCCGCGAAGGCCTGCAGCGCCTCCTCCGCGGTTCCGGCCTCGATCAGACGATAGCCCAGCGGCGCGAGCACCTGGTGGATCAGCTCGCGGATCGGGGCTTCGTCCTCCACGAGCAGGATACTTTCGGTCCCGCGCTCGTCGATCGGGGCCTCGCGCGCGGGGATGACCTGCGCGCTCCGGTCGACGGCGGGCAGGCAGATACGGAACGTGGTGCCTCGGCCAGGCTCGCTCGAGACGGTGATCGTCCCCTGGTGCTGGACGACAATACCGTAGACGGTGGCCAGCCCCAGCCCGGTCCCCTTCCCCTGCTCCTTGGTCGTGAAGAAGGGGTCGAAGATCTGCTCGAGCACCTCTGGCGTCATGCCGACGCCGGTGTCGGACACGGTCAGCAGGACGTGGGGGCCTGGCGGCAGAGCGGGATTGAGCCGGGGGTCCCCGGCTTCGAGCTCCAGGTCGGTGGTCTCGATCGCCAACCGGCCGCCGCCCGGCATCGCGTCCCGGGCGTTCACGGCGAGGTTCATGATGATCTGGCCGATCTGGACGGCATCCGCGAGGATCGAGCGCGTCGAAGCCAGATGCAGCTCCATGACGATGTCCTCGCCGATGATCCGGGTCAGCATCCTGATGATCTGCTCGATCACGGCGTTGAGGGGCACGACCTGGAGCTCCAGGACCTGCTTGCGGCTGAACGCGAGGAGCTGGTGGGTCAGCGCCGCGGCGCGCTCGCCCGCGTCCAGGATCGCCTTGAGGGAGGACTGGAGCGGATCGCCGGCCTCGATCCTGGCGGCTGCCATGTCGCAGTGGCTGAGGATGACGGTGAGCAGATTGTTGAAATCGTGGGCGACGCCACCCGCGAGGCGGCCGAGCGACTCGAGCTTCTGGGCCTGGAGGAGCTGGGCCTGCAGCCCGCGCCGGTCCTCATCCGCGCGCTTGCGCTCGGTTGCGTCGCTCAGCGCGGCCATCATGCAGATCGGCCGGCCCTGCTGATCCTTGACGACCGTGGCGGTGACGTCCACCGGAAAGGTCGTACCGTCGCGCCGCACTCCCTCTCGCTCGCCGCTCCAGACGCCCACGCTGCGGATCTCCGCCATGACGTCCTCCGAACGCTCGATATCCTTCCAGAGGGCGGCGCAGGTCTTCCCGAGGACCTCACGCTCGCTGTCGTAGCGCCACATCCGCAGGAAGGCCGGATTCACGAATTGCAGGACGTGCCCCAGGTCCTCGAAAACAACGCCGTAGGAGGAGGAGCGTATCGCCCAGTCCTTGATCTGCAGGGCCCGCTCCGCCTCCCGCTGCGCGGAGATGTCGCGGACGATGCCCACGAGGGCGATGACCTTGTCCTGCTCGTAGGTGACCTGTGTCGTCGCGAGCAGGACCGGGAAGGCGTGACCGGCCCGGTGCACGCTTGTGATCTCGCCCTTCCAGCTCCCCTCCGAGAGGGTGCGCCGCAGGATTTCGTCCCAGTGCCCCGCGAACTCGGGATCGGGCTGCATCAGCGTGATGTCCTTGCCGATCAACTCCTCCCGACTGTACCCGAGATAGGTGGTGGCCTGGGGATTGACGTGCAGGATGCGCCCGGCGGGATCGGTGATGATGACCAGATCCATGCTTGTCTCGAGGGACTGGGCGAGGATCGCCACCTGTCGGTGATTGATCGCGTTGTGTACCGACACCGACAGGAGATCCGCGACGGCGCCGAAGATCTTGACGTCCTTGTCGACAAGCCGCTTCCCCGCGGGGAGGTAGAGCGAGAGGACGCCGAGGATCCGGTCGCGGGACCGCAGCGGCAACAGGAGGTGTCCGTGCGGGGCGCTGCCCGGGTAGTCTCTCGTGTGGCGGGGATCCTCCGTGCTGTTCGTGGAATCGATGGTCTCGCCCCGCTCCAGGCACAGGCCGCACAGGCACTCGCCGCGAGGGACCACGGCACAGGCCCGGGCGTGATCCGGCGTGAAGTTCAGCGACGCCGCGAGCCGCAGGGTCCGCCCGTCCTCGTCGCAGAGGAAGACCCCGGCCTTCTCGAAGGGCTTGAGCTTCTGTAGCGAACCGAGTACCTGCTGCAGCATCCGCTCGGGGGAAAGCGACCTGGCGGCGGCCTGGCCGACCTGGTGCAGGACGTTCAGCTCCTCGAGATGTTCGGTTTTTTCGCGGAAGAGTGTCGCGAGGCTGTGCGCCATCTGGTTGAAGGACCGGCTGAGATCGCCGATCTCGTCGTGGCCTCTCACGTCCGTCATGACCTCGAAATTGCCCCGCTCGAGCTCTGCCGCGGCCCGGCGCAGGGTTGTCACGGGCGCGATGAGCGTCCGCCGCACGAAGAGGAAGACCAGCCCCATCATCACGACCAGGAGTCCGAGGGCACCGAAGCTGGCGATGGTGAAGTTCCTGATCTCATCGTCGTGATGGCGTTCGAGGTTCCGAACGAAGGTTTCGATCTCGGGGAACTTCTCCCGGATCGCGGCGTGACAGCGCGTGCAGTTTTCTGGATTGCGGTCCGGCGTGCGCATGATGTCGCGCAGCAGCGGGCGCTGGGTCCCCTGCCAGAGCTCGATCAGCAGGTCGAGCTGGCCGCGCGTGGGCTTGTCGTAGGGGTGCACCGGCTTCAGGCCGAGCTTCGGGTTGCCGTCGCGCAGACTGAAGAGCATGGCCTCATACTCGTCCATTGCCCGTTCGGCGCCACGGATATGGTGCTCGCGGTCGGAGGACAAGGTGTTGCCGGTGATGAAGTGCAGGTGCGAGGAGAGATCGAGGGTCAGCATGCGCTGGCGCCCGGCGATGTTGATCTTGCGCGCGTCGCCCGACATGTAATTGATAAACAGGAAGCTTGCGACAAGATAGGTGGTGAAGAAGACGAGGAACAGCAGGCTGATGAAGGTGTATTTTCGGCCCAGCGTCCTGAAGATGACCATCACCCCTCCCGACCACCTTACTTACAACTCTACCACCCTGGCGGCACGGTGATCACCACGATTCGACTGCAAGGGGTAAACCAGTCGCCGCCTCGCATCTAGTGCGCGTGCGCCGCGGGCGCCGCCCCCTCCGCGTGGTGCGACGGCGGGTGGGCCGCTGCCTGGTAGATCCGCTCGCCGTAGTGGATGAACTCAACATACGAGGCGACGTAGGCCCGGCCGTGCTCCACGTCGTGCTCCGCATGTTTCTTGCGCTCCACCGTTTCCTCGAAGCGATGCCGGATGCCCTTCTCGACGGTTTCGACCACCAGTTTCACCAGTCCGTCGACCTTGCCGGTGGCGAGGGCCTGGTCGGCGGCCACGATCGTCTCCTCCTCGGCCCCGCCCTCTTTCAAACCGGTGTAGGGCGCGCCTTCGCTCGCGCGGTGGACCCGCACCAGCGTTTCATAGAAATACAGGTCGGCCAACTCCTGCGCCTCTTTTCCCTTGCCGCGCACGACGAGCGTTTTTACGAACGCGTCACGGACCTCCCCCTCCTGCTTCGCCGGAATCCACTTCAACACCGGCGTGATGTCCCCTTTGGCGAGGGCGGCCTTCGCGTCGACGACCACGGGACCCTCCAGCGTGTCGCAGTGGCCCCAGACGAGCGGCGGCAGGGCCAACAGCAGCGAGAGCAGCAGACCGGCGGCACCGAGAGAGATTTTCACCGTTTCCATGACCAGCCTCCTCCTTTTTCCCGCCTCAGCGGCGGGGTTGGTTGACCTCGACATGAGCCCTCCTCAGCGAGTCGCAGCGGTCTCCACGAAGAGCTTCCAGGCCCGCTTCGCATGCCGGGCGACATCGAATCGGCCATCGCTCAGGTGGCCGAGCATGACCGCGGGCTGCACGATGCCGAGAAAGTGCACGGCCAGGGTCGGCGCGTCGATGTCGGTGCGGATGCTCCCCGCCCGCTGCCCTGCCCGGATGATTTTCGCGACGCGCGCCAGATACCCGGAGATCAGCCGGAAGAGTCGCTCCCTCTTCCCGTCGCTGCAGAAGACCTCCCCCGAGAAGAGCAGCCGCGGGATGCCGCTGTTCTCCCGCACGAGAGCGATGTGGCGTAAAAGCAGGAACTCGAGACGCGACAGAGGTTTTTCCGAGGCGCGGGAAGCCGCGGCGACGTTCGCTTCGAGGCGGGAGCCGATGAGGTCGATGACGGCATCGAGTATCTCGCCCTTGCCGGGGAAGTGCCGGTAGATCGCGGATGTCGCAAGGCCCATGCGGTCCGCGATCCGGGCCATGCTCAGCTCGGCGAGACCGGACTCGGCCAGCACCTCGAGGGCCGCCTGGGCGATCTGCTCACGCCGCACCGCGGTCTTCAGCCTGAGTGCCACCCGTGCCCCCTGTCCGCGCAATGTGAATACCTATTCGCATAACTTAGGCGGCAAACGGGGGTCCGTCAACTCCGGACGGAGCGTTTGGGCGCAATCCGGAGCGCTCTTCCCGCGCGGGGCCGGACGCTGGACCGCTCCCGACGCGCGCGGACGGGCAGCGGCTACCCGGGCGGCCAGACGAAGCGGCGTCCCGACATCACGTGCAGGTGCAGGTGGGGAACGATCTGCCCGGCGCCGGCGCCGTTGTTCAGCACCAGACGGTAACCGTTCTTCGCGAAGCGCAGGTCGCTCGCGACCCGCGCCGCCGCCTGGAACAGCCGGCCGACGATGTCGGCGTCCTCCCCGGCCGCGGCTTCCATGTCGGGAATGTGCTTGACCGGGACCACGAGCACGTGCACCGGCGCCTGGGGATTGATGTCGTGAAACGCCACGACGTGGTCATCCTTGTAGAGGATGTACGCGGGGAGCTTCCCGCGCGCGACCTTGCAGAATATGCACTCCTCGATCTCGGCCATCCCGCGCCTCCGTCGTTGTTGTGGGCGGACCCGCCTCGTCAGGCCGAGGCGATGTAGTCCTTGAGATAGTGGATCTCGCTGGTGAGCTTCTGCACCTGCGACTGGATGATGTCGCGCACCGAGAGCATCCCGATCAGCGCCCCCCCGTCGACGACGGGAAGGTGGCGGATGTTCCGGTCGATCAGCACGGCCATGATGTCGTTGAGCTCGTCGTCGAGCTCGGCCACCACCAGGTCCGCCGTCATCGCCTCGCGCAGGTGGATGTCCTTGAAGCTCTTGCCGTCGGTGGCGATCCAGCAGCGCAGCACGTCGCGCTCGGTGAAGATCCCGACGGGCCGGCCGTGATCGGCAACCACCAGGGCGCTGATCTTGCGCAGGTGCATCGAGCGGATCGCATCCTCAACGGTGTTCTCCGCCTCGGTGGTGACCACCTCGCGGCCCTTGGTGCCGAGCAGCTGCCTGACCTTCATCTCGATCCCCCCTCCCCCGACGCCGTACCCCCCACCGCTCCGGCGCGCTGCGTTCCCGACAGCGCGCGCCTACGCCCTGACCTGCTTGACGGAAAGCACGTTCGGCAGCTTCCTGACCTTCGCCATGAGCTCGTCCGTCACGGGGCTGTCGATGCTCACGACCGACATCGCGCGCCCGCCCGCGCTCTCGCGCCCGAACTGCATGCGGGCGATGTTGATGCCGTTCTCCCCCATCAGCATGCCTATCCCGCCGATGACGCCCGGCTTGTCGTTGTTCATCAGCACCAGCATGTCCCCCTCGGGGACGGCCTCCATCGGGAAGTTGTCCACCTGGACGATGCGCGGCTCCTTCCTGCTGTTGAGCGTGCCCGCCACGGAGAGATTCCGCCCGCCCGCCTTGACCCGGATGCTGATCAGGCTTGTGTACTCGGAGCCGCCGGAGGAGGTCGACGTCTTGACCTCGATGCCGCGGTCCTTGGCGATCAGCGGCGCGTTGACGTAATTGACGTTCTCCTCGAGGATCGGCGTCAGCAGCCCCTTGAGCGCCGCAAGCGTGATCGGCTCGAGCTTGAGTCCGGCGACCTCGCCGCTGTACTCCACGAGCACCTCGGTCAGCCCGCCTTCGCAGAGCTGTGCCTGGAACAGGCCCATCTTCTCGGCGAGATTGATGTACGGCGCGAGCGTCGGCAGCTGATCGGAGGGGACGGAGGGGACGTTGACCGCGTTGCGGACGGTGCCGGCGGCAAGGTAGTCCACGACCTGCTCGGCGACTGCGGTGGCGACGTTCTCCTGGGCCTCCTGCGTGGAGGCCCCCAGGTGCGGCGTCGCGATGAAGTTGTCCAGCGTCAGCAGCGGGTGGTTCTCCGGCGGTTCCTTCTCGAAGACGTCGAACGCGGCGGCGCCGACCTTGCCGCTCTTGAGCGCGTCGAAGAGGTCCTGCTCGTTGACGATGCCGCCGCGCGCGCAGTTGATGATGCGCACGCCGTCCTTCATCTGGGCGATCGTCGCCGCATTGATCAGGTTCGCCGTCTCCTTGGTCTTGGGCGTGTGGACGGTGATGAAGTCGGAGTGTTTCCAGATCGTCGGCAGGTCGGCGAGCTCGACGCCGAGCGCCTTGGCCTTCTCGGTCGAGATGAAGGGATCGTAGGCCAGCACCTTCATGCCGAGCGCCGCGCAGCGGCTGGCAACCACGCCACCGATGGCGCCGAGGCCGACGACGCCGAGCGTCTTGTCCCAGAGCTCCACGCCCTCGAACTTCTTCTTCTCCCACTTGCCGGCCTTCATCGAGGCGTAGGCCTGGGGGATCATCCGCGCGCAGGCGAAGAGCATGCCGATCGTGTGCTCGGCGGTCGTGACGGTGTTGCCGCCCGGCGTGTTCATGACCAC
>CAZEOK010000043.1:0-22717 GCA_964513745.1 uncultured bacterium | reverse complement strand
TGGAGTCGCTCGGCATCCTGGCGGGAGGCGTCGCGCACGACCTGAACAACATCCTGTGCGGCATCGTGGGATACCCGGACATGCTGCTGCTCGATTACACCGACGAGGATTTTCTCAGGTCCTCGCTGCTCGAGATCAAGAAATCCGGCGAAAAGGCGGCGAGCGTCGTCCAGGACCTGTTGACCCTCTCCCGTCGGGGCGTGCTGGTGACCGATGTGGTGAATCTCAACAGCGTCGTCGCCGAGTACCTGCAAAGCCCCGAACACATCCAACTCCAGCGGAACTTCCCCGACATAACGGTGACGACGGTTCTCGACCCGGACCTGCTGAACATCGAGGGGGGGGCCCTCCCGCTGTACAAAGTCGTCATGAACCTCGTCCTCAACTCATACGAAGCGATCACTCCCCCCGGCACGGTCTCCCTGTCGACCGAAAACCGCTACCTCGACCAGCCGCTCCGCGGCTATGACCACATCAAACCCGGGGAATACGTCACGCTCACGGTCACCGACAGCGGGGCGGGAATATCCCCGGAGGACCAGGAGCGGATCTTCGAGCCCTTCTACAGCAAGAAGATCCTCGGACGCAGTGGCACGGGGCTGGGCATGGCCGTCGTCTGGGGCACGGTGAAGGATCACCATGGCTACATCCTCGTCCAGAGCGAAGTCGGCAAGGGCAGTTCCATGGTGCTCTGTTTCCCCGCGAGCCGCCGGGAGTCGCTCGCGCAGGAGCCGGCCCCCGGCGTCGAGCGCTTTGCCGGCCGGGGTGAGTCGATTCTGGTCGTGGACGACCTGCCCGAGCAGAGGGCGCTCATCACGAAAATGCTCGAGCGCCTGGGATATCGTGTCCACGCGGTCCCGAGCGGCGAAGCCGCGGTGGAGCACCTGAAGACCGGGTCGGCCGACCTGATGATCCTGGACATGATCATGGAGCCCGGCATGGACGGGCTGGACACCTTCCGCCAGGTCCACGCGATGCACCCGGGGCTGCGCGTGATCATCACCAGCGGCTTCTCGGAAACCCACCGCGTTCGGGAGGCGCTGCACCTCGGAGCCGGCCCTTACGTGAAGAAGCCCTACCGGCTCGAGAAGCTGGCCAAGGTTGTTCACGAGGCGCTCGCAACCGGACCGTCCGCCGAGGCCAGCGCAAGCGGACCGCGGTGAACCGGGCGGCCCGACCGGCGGAGCGCAGGGAGAGCGACCGTGCTGGAGTTGCTCCAGTACCATGTCCTGAGGAAGGACGACCTCGACGGCCTGATCACGCGCCTGGACAAGCTGCAGCCGCTGGCGGCGCCGGTGGGCAAGGGCGCGGCAGCGCTGCAGCCGCGCCTGCATGGCGGGCATCAGACTCATCGCCGTGGAGGGCCTGCACGCCGTGGGGCGCGTCTCGGGGCGTGGCCAGGCCGGGACGCCAATGAGAAAGATCGAACCCGCATCACTCGCGGCGGCAGCCCTCATCGTCGCGGCCACCGTCGCCGTCTACCACCGCGTCGGTGCCTTTCCGTTCGTCTTCGACGATTATTATTTCCTTCAGTTGAACCCGCTGGTCGCGCGCGGCCTCACCGGGGAGGGCGTGCGCCGGGCCTTCACTGAAATGTACGGCGCGAACTGGCAGCCCCTGACGACGCTGCTGTACATGGCGAACGTGACGCTCTTCGGGAGCAACGCCGGCGCGCACCACCTCGTCAGCCTGCTGCTCCACACCCTGGCGTCGATCGGACTGTTCCTCGTGCTGCAGCGGCTGACCGGAAGGTTCTGGCCGCCGGCGTTCGTGGCCGCGCTCTTCGCGATACACCCGGTCCACGTGGAGTCGGTGGCGTGGGTGACGGAGGCCAAGGACCCGTTGAGCGCGATCTTCTGGCTGCTGGGGATCGCCGCCTGGACGCGTTACGCGGCTCGGCCGGGGGCGGGACGCTACGCGGCGGCGGCGGGCTTCTTCGCGCTCGGACTGATGAGCAAACCGATCGTGATCACCTTGCCGCTGGTGCTGATGCTGCTGGACTGGTGGCCGCTGGGGCGGTTGGGCGGCGCCGCCCCGGGGAAGACGGCGCCGCTTCGGCTGATGCTGGAAAAGGTTCCCCTGCTGGCGCTGGCGGGAGCCTCCGCGGTGGTGACGATCCTCTCCCAGCGCACGGTCGGGGCGCTGGCATCGGTTGACGACTTCAGCCCGGCTGCGCGCCTGGCCAACGCCATCGTCTCCTGCGTCGCCTACCTTGGAGATTCCCTGTGGCCCTCGGGTCTCGCCGTCTTCTACCCTTTCCCGCTCCGGGGCACTCCCCTCTTGCAGGTGGCCGGGGCGGCGACGTTGCTCTCCCTCATCATGCTGGCGACCTGGCTGTTGCGGCGGCGGCAACCGTGGCTGCTCGCCGGCTGGGCCTGGTTCCTGGTGACCCTGCTGCCCGTGATCGGTCTCGTCCAGGTCGGGGGCCAGACACGCGCGGACCGCTATCTCTACCTGCCGCTGATCGGCCTCGGGGTGATGGCGGCCTGGGCGGCGCCGGGGCTCGCGCGCCGCACGCGACTCGGGACACCGACGCTGTCGGCGGCGGCAGTCGCCGCGCTTGCGGTCCTGGCGATCGTCGCCGAGGCGCAGACCGCGCACTGGCGTTCCCCGGAGACGCTCTGGCAGCGCGCGCTGGCCACCACCGAGGACAACTGGGTCGCCCATAAAAACTACGCCGTCGATCTCTACGCCGCGGGACGGCCCGCCGAGGCGCTTGAGCACCTGCGCGAAGCGGCGCGGCTGCGGCCGCGCGCAACCGACATCCAGCTGCAGCTGGCAAACATGCTCTACCGCGAACATCGCACCGCGGAGGCGATCCGGCAGTTCCGGGTCGCGATCGGGCTCGACTCCGGCTTGCCCGAGCCCCGGTACCGGATCGGTCAGCTGCTGGAGGAGAGCGGCGACCTGGTGGAGGCCAGGGCGACCTACCGCGAGGCCTTGCGGCTGGACCCCGGTCACAGCCGGGCCGCCGCAGCCCTCGTGCGCATCGGCCCGGGACGCCGCTGACCGGGCCTTTGCCGAGAGCCGCGCGCAGGCACGCGACGGCGAAAACGCAGCGGCGCGGCTGCCGGGATCGCCAATGGTATATTGGCACGATGCAACCTGATAGCGACTTCAAGCCCGGCTCGGCGTCGCTGCCCACCGCGAGTGCCGCTTCACCGACCGGCTGGCAACGCCTCGTCACCCCGTTGCGGATCGCCTCCATGGCAGCGGTGGCGGCGTATCTGGTCTACAAGCTGCGGCAGATCGGCTGGATCGAGGTACTGCGTTCCCTGCCGGCCTCACCCTGGTTCTATGCCGTTTTTTTTGTCAATTATCTGTCGTTGCCGCTCTGCGAAGTTCTGATCTACGACGGACTGTGGCGAACCGGGCTGAAGAGTCTGCCGGCGTTGTTGCGCAAGCGGGTCTACAACGAGTCCGTTGTCGAATATTCCGGTGAAGCCTATTTCTATCTCTGGGCCAGGCGCACGCTGGCAGCTGATGATGCGCCGGTATTCCGCGTGGTGCGGGACGTCAACATCCTGTCCGCGCTCGCCTCCTATGGCGTCACGTTCTGCGTCCTGGGCGTGGTCCTTCTCAACGACTCTCCGGTCGCGGGACGGCAGGACAGCGCCCTGATGGTGAAGGCGACGGTGGTCGCCGGCGTGCTGGTGGCGGTGCTGCTGACGGTGGTGGTCGTATTGCGACGCCAGGGGATGACGCTGCCGCTGCGGGCAGGCGCCAGGGTTGCCGCGATACATCTTTCCCGGATCCTCGTTTCCATGGGATTGCAGGCGTTTCAATGGCATCTCGCGCTCCCCGCGGTCGGCGTCGGACAGTGGCTCTTTTTCCTGGCCGTTCAGATGACGCTGACCCGGGTGCCGCTGCTCCCGAACAAGGACCTGATCTTTGCCGGGTTGGCGGTGGGCCTGTCGGCTCGCATCGACGCTCCGCAGCCAGCGGTCGCCGGCATGCTGGTCGCCGCGGCGGCGCTGCAGCCGGCAACAAATCTTGTCGTGTACCTGGGGTCGCTGGTGCCGCGCCGGCACAGGGGCGGCCGCTGAGAACCTTCGGTGTGCCGGGTCTCAGGCAGGCGACGATGAAACCCTGATCGCCGAGCGCCGCGCCGATCCCGTCGCGCCGCTGAACGGGGGCAGGCTCAGAACCTCGCGGAAGCTCGACACGTGGTACCTGGCCGCGAGTGTCGGGCTGCGAAACGCCACCAGCGGCATTGCGACTGCCGCGGCGTGCTCGACGTCCACCTGCGTGTCGCCGACGAAGATCCCCTCGTCCGCGCGTACGCCGAGACTGGCGAGGATCTTGAGCAGCGCCTCGGGGTGCGGCTTGGGGCGCTCCACGTCGAGTGCCGTCACCACGATGTCGAAATGCCGGCGCAGCCCGAATGTGTCGAGCACCGCCGCCATCGTCGAGGTCCGATTCGTGCTGATTGCCGTCCGGAGGGGCGGGCGAACCGCCGCGAGGAACTCGAGCAGATCCGGCTCGATCGTCATTTGCCGCAGGAACGGCGTGTAGTCCAGCGTGGCGCGGTAGGCGTTGACGCGCTCGATGTCCTGCGGCCACGCCCGGAAGACGAAAGGCACCGACTCGGGCGCGGGGTGCGCGTGGACGAACCCCACCTCCAGTTCGGTCAGCGGCGGGCGGCCGAAGCGCTTGCGCAGGTGGCCATAGTAGGCGCGGTTGGCTTCGCGCGAGTCGAACATCACGCCGTCGCAATCCAGGACGACGAACTTCAACGCGGGCATGTCCCTCCCCGGCGGGAACAGCCCGCCGCCGGGGATTCTACCAGACCGCGACAAGGCAACCTGCTGCCGCAGGGCGGCGGGATCCTTGACTTGCCCGACGAGCGGCACTACAAAACGTACCGGGTCCCTCGTTTCGTCATGGAGACGCGCCACGATGAATGCTGTGCTCCTGCCGATCGCCGCAACCTTCGGTCGGTCTGGCGGACATTGAACGACTCCTCGGATGACCCTGCGGCGACGGTGCCGGACCGCGACCCCGTCCTGGCCTTCCTGACCTGGCTGCGGGTCGAGAAGAACTTCTCGCCCGCGACGATTCGGGCCTACGCCGCCGACCTCGACCAGTTCGCCCGCTTCTGCTCCGGGGATACCCCGCGCGTCAAGGCTGCCGCGCGCACCCCGCCGCCGGCGCTCTCCCCGGCGGGCATCACGCTGCGGACCGTCCGCGCGTTCCTCGGCGCCCAGAGCGCGAGGGGGCTGAAGACCTCCTCGCTCGGGCGCAAGCTCGCCGCCCTGCGCAGCTTCTTCCGGTTCCTCAACCGCGAGGGGCTCCTGCAAGGCAATCCGGCGCGACCGATCCCCTCGCCCCTCAAGGCCAAAACGCTCCCCGCGGTTCTCACCGTCGACGAGGCGTCGCGGCTGCTCGAGACGCCGGGCGGCCCGCCGCGCAGCCCGCTGCGCGACCGGGCCCTCCTCGAGCTGCTGTACTCGAGCGGGCTGCGCGTGAGCGAGGTGACCGGGCTCGACCTCGATGACCTCGACCTGCGCGGCGGCTCGGTGCGGGTTCGCGGCAAGGGGCGCAAGGAGCGGATCGTGCCTGTGGGGCGCAAGGCGATCGAGGCCACGGAAGCTTACCTGGCGCACGAGCGCCGCGGCGGCACCCCGGACGCGACCGCCCTCTTCCTCAACGTGCGCGACGGCGGGCGCCTGACCTCGCGCAGCGTCCACCGCCTCCTCGGGGCACGCGCGCTGCGTCAGGGGTGGCAGAAGCGGATCTCGCCGCACGCGTTGCGTCACAGCTTCGCCACGCACCTGCTCGGGGCCGGGGCCGACCTGCGCGCCATCCAGGAGATGCTCGGGCACCGCAGCCTCTCGACGACGCAGCGCTACACCCGTCTGGACGTGGAACAGCTGACCCGGGTCTACGAGAGCGCCCACCCGCGCAGCCGCAAACAGGGACTGGCCGCCGGGAAGTCCGGAACGGGCCGGCCGCTCAAACAGGTCTAGATGCAAGGCGAGCGCAACGCCGCAGCTGGGCCGGTTTCAGCGGCCGGCCTGGCCGGTGAGGCGGCGCAGGATTCCGAGGTTGACCGGGTCCATCCGCCGCCCACCCTCCTCTTTCGGCGTCTCGATGATCTTCGGGACCCTCTTGAAACGCGGATCGTTCATGAAAAGCCGGAAGCACTCCAGGCCGATGCGCCCGCGTCCGATGTGCTCGTGCCGGTCGAGACGGCTCCCCCGCTCGCCCTTGGCGTCATTGAGGTGGATCGCCAGGACGCGGCCGGCCCCCACCGCAGCCTCGAGCGCCGCCAGGGATTTGCGGTACGCGGCGGGAGTCGTGAAGTCGTACCCCGCAGCGTGAGCGTGGCAGGTGTCGAGGCAGACACCGAATCGGTCCGGGTTGCGGACCCGCCCGAGAATCGCGCCGAGGTGTCCGAACTCCCCTGCCAGAACCGACCCCGGACCGGCGGTGTTCTCGAGACAGACCAGGGGCGCCCCGTCCCCGGCCCGCTCCACGACCCAGTCGAGGGACTCGGCGACCCGCGCCAGACCCGCCTCCACCCCCGCCCCCATGTGCGCCCCGGGGTGGGTGATGACGCAGAGCAGACCGAGAACCCGGGCCCGGCGAAGCTCGTCGAGAAAAGCGATGCGTGAGCGCTCCAGAAGCGCGGGATCCGGGGAGGCAAGGTTGGTCAGGTAGGAACCGTGCGCGAGCACCGGGGCGATACCGGTCCGTACCTGCTGCTCCCGAAAGCGGGCCGCCTCGTCCGGTGAGAGCGGGGGCGCCTCCCAGCGCGTCGCGTTCTTCGTGAAGATCTGCATGGCGGCGCATCCGGCCTCGACCGCGCGCTCGAAGGCCAGCGACGCCCCTCCGGCGATGCTGATATGCGCCCCGATCAGGACCGCCGATGGCCGCTTTGTCATTATAATGACTCCAGCAGAAAAGTGAAAAACCTCTTGCCATCCCCGGAATCGGAGGTTAGCATACCTTCACATTCCTGAACCACAACCTCACCCTGCTTTACCTGAACTTCGTTATCTCGCACCGACGACACACGGGGACGATCGGGAAAACCTGATCCCGGCCCCGGCAGACGGCAAGGAGGATGAAGATGAAAGATGCGAACGCGACGAGAGGGACAGCCTCTCTTCTGCTCGCAGGTGCGCTGGCCGCGCTGATGATGTCGGCCATGCCTGTCCAGGGGGCCGAGGGGATCCCCGTACAGGTCCCGGTCGCCGTTGCGGCCGTCGCGCCCGAGCAGCCTGCGGTCGCTGCCCCGGCTGCAGCCACCACCGAGATCCAGACTGCGATCCCGGCAACGGCGGCACCCGGCGCTGCCATCGAGACCCCCGCCGCGACCGAAACCGCTTCGGCGACACAGGGGACCGCAGGCGCACCGGCCGTGGTGCCGGCATCGAATGCGACGCCGGCGGTGTCAGCCTTGCCTGCCATCGAAGGCGTCAAGACCGCGGAGCCGCTCCCCGAGCGGACGGAAACCGCTCCGTTCCTCGTCGGCCCGGACGACGACCGTCTGCTGCGGGAGGTCGAGAAGCACGTCGTCATCGTCCCGGCCGAGCCGGCCATCAAGATCGCCGAGCCGGCCTACGACATCCCGATGGATCTCAACACCAAGGTGCTCGATTACGTCGAGATCTTCCAGACCACCCGGCGCCGCAGCTTCGAGGCGGGCCTGATCCGCTCGAAGAAGTACGAAGCGATGATGAAGCCGATATTCGCGGAGCTCGGCATCCCGACCGACCTCTACTACCTCGCCCTGATCGAGAGCGGCTTCAACCCGAAGGCCTATTCGTCTGCCAGAGCGATGGGGGTCTGGCAGTTCATCACCTCCACCGGGAAGCTCTACGGCTTGCGCCGGACCGACTGGCTCGACGAGCGCCGCGACCCCGAGAAGGCCACGCGCGCCGCCGCCCGCCATCTCAATGACCTCTACAACGACCTTGGATCCTGGCCCCTCGCGTTCGCCGCCTACAACGCCGGCAAAGGCCGGGTTCAGCGGGCCATCGCCAAGGCCGGGACCAACGACTTCTGGTCGCTCGACCTGCCGGGAGAAACCCGCAACTACGTGCCGGCCTTCTTCGCGGCCCTGATCATCGCCAAGGATCCCGAGCGCTACGGGTTTCATCTGGAGTACGAGCGGCTCGAGCCGACCGAGATCATCGAGGTCGGCGGCGGGACGCGCCTCTCGCTGGTTGCCGCGCTCTGCCGAACCAGCATCGACGCCATCCAGGACCTCAACCCGGAATTGCGCAAGACCACCGTCCCCCCAGGCGGCAAGTACGCGCTGAAGATCCCCGCGGGGCGGACCGATGATCTGGCGGCCGGCCTTGCAAAAGTTCCCGCGGGCAGAACGACCGCCGGCCTGAACACGTACCGCGTGGCCGCAGGCGACACGCTCTTCTCCATCGCACAGCGTTTCGGGACCGCCCCGGAGGCCATCCGGGAGGCCAATCGCATGAAGGAGAGCGATATCCGGCCCGGCCAGCAGCTGCTCATTCCCGGGTTGCGGCTGGCGGAGGCCCCGATCCCGCGGGCCCCGGCTCGCATCGTGGTCTCCTCGACGCTGCCGGCATCGTACCGGGTGCGCCCCGGCGACAACCCGTGGTCGATCGCGCGCCGCTTCAACGTCTCGCTGGACGACCTGCTGGCGTGGAACAATCTCGACACCGAGAGCATGCTGCGCATCGGCCAGACCATCGCGTTGCGCGAGCCCGCCGACACCGAGGCCTCCACCGCCCGCTCCACTCGCGGCGGGAGAACCTACGAGGTACGCCGGGGCGACAATCTCTGGCAGATCTCGCGCAAGTTCGACGCTTCGGTCGAGGAGATCAGGCGCCTCAATGGTTTCGGCACGGATCACGACCTGCAGCCCGGCGACCACGTAATCCTCCCGTAGCAGGCCGTCGATAAGGGCCCATCTCTTGCATCTGGACCCTTCTCGGCGGCCTGCTCCGCAGGCGCCAACGGGGTAAGCCGGACAAGAGGGGCCCAGCTACTGAGACGGGGATCCGTAGCCGCCGGTCGCCGGGGCTTTCCCGGGCATTTCCATGCCGGGGGGCTTGCCGCGCGGATTGGAGTCGGGCATCCCCGGCGGGGTCTTCATCATCGCCGGCTGTTCGGTGATGACCGACACCGCATCCTTGCCGTATGCGACCAGCTCCATCTTCACCTTGTCGGTCTCCGAGCGCAGCACGCCGAAGGGGAGCACATCCCGGTTGAAGTCGTAGGTCGCGAGGACCTTCCCGGCGCCATCGACCAGCCGGTTCTGAACCGCGGTGAACGTCCCCGCCGGCACCTTCACCTCCCGCGTGCCGACCTCCACGGACTTGACGTCCGGCAGAGTCGTCACCGAGGAGCCGCTGCGGGTCTCGAACATCGTGGTGGCCATGCGCCGCCCCATCACGACGAAATCGCGGGGCATTTCCTGCGCGGGCTGGTCGCCGTTTTTCATGATCAGGCGCTGGATGTTTTCCGGGTTGTTCGGATCGCCCTTGAGGAACATCTTGATGACGTTGCGCGCCCCGCCTTCGGTGATGGCGACCTCATACCAGAAGGCGTCGCCCTCCTTGCCGACAATGGAGTTGCGCATGGTTGACTTCTTGCCCCCCCCGGTCTCGGTCACCGCGTATTCCGACCAGCCACCAACCGTCGTGGAGAAGACGCCGAAGAATTTCGGCAGCTCCTTCATCGGAGGCGCCTGGGCGCGCGCCGGGGAAGCATGGGCCAAGAGCACCGCGAGAACCACCACCAACCAGCGATCGAGCGTTCCCATACAGGCCTCCTTTGTATTGTGCTCCACCGATGTGATGTTTTGGTGATACTCCAAGGGCCACGGGCTGTCAACCACCACCCGCGGGCCCGCGCCAGGATCGCCCCGTCGCGGCACCCGCGACCTGCACTCAGCGTGATGGCCGCAGCTCCCTGACTCGGCTCGCGGCCTCGGCGTGGTCGGGCCGCACCTTGAGCACGCGCTCCCAGTACTCGAGGGCCAGTGCGACTTCACCACGCCGCTCGTAGATCTGGGCTGTGCGCACCAGGGCGTATACATCCTTCGGCTGCGCTTCGAGCGCCCTCAGGTAGCCCGACAGGGCGCGATCGAACTCCCAGGCCATGAAGGCGGCGTCGCCCTGGATGATGCCCGAACGGTATCGCTCATCCTGTTCCTGCGCTTTGCGGATGCTCGGGGCCTCCTCCTCGACGGGCGGAGGCGCGGCGGTGACCCCGGCGGAACGCGCCGGCGGGAACGGCCGCCCCGCCAGGGCATAAACCCGCTCGGCCTTGCCGGTCATGATCTCGCCCTCGCCGGCGCTGAAGCCCTCGGCCCGGTAGACGACCTTCCCGTCGGTTGTCACCAGATAGGTCTGCGGCAACTGTTCCCACGGACCAAAGACCTGCGTGAGCTTCCCGCCCTGGTCGGGGATCACCGGGAAGGAGGGCTCGGGATTGTAGCGGCGGTACTTTTCGAGGGCGACACGCAGCGCGGCGGCGTCCATGCCGCCGGCTTCCACTGCCATCACCTCGAGGCCGGCGTCGAAACCGCGACGCGCAAGGGTGTCGAGCCAGTTCAGTTCTTCGATTGAGGCCAGCGTGAGCCCGGCGAAAAAGGCGACGATGCGCAATCCCTTGCCGGGCTCCCCCGACCAGTTCCAGTTCCCGGTGCGACCGGCGAGATCGGTGAACGACAGATCGGGGACCCGGTCACCCGCGCCGAGCGCCCTCGCCCCCGGGGCGGGGGAAGCCATGGCGGCGGTGGCGATCCGTGCTTCGGCCTCGCGCTCCTCGGTCTCGGAGACACCGGCCTCGCGCAATGTCGCGGACAGGAAGCCACGATCCCGCCGCAAGAGCTGTTCGAGCCGCCGCGCGACGGCGACGGCAGTCCCGTGATCGTAACCCTCGATCCTGTTGAGAATCACGCCATGAGACTCCGCGATGTACGTGACCGGGATCCTGTCCACACCGTAGGTGCGCCCGGCGCGGAACGCAGGGTCGGGCAGCACCGGGAAAGCCGGGTCGCGATAGATGGCACAGTAGCGCTCCATCGAGCGGCTGACCTCGGCCGGTTGCCGGCCACGAGCTTCCACCGCGTAGACGGCGAGCCCGAAATCCCGGGCCTGCAGATAGAGGGCGTCGAGAAAACTCATCTCGAGGAGGCATGACGAGGATTGCGGATCGAAGAAGAAAATGACCGTCGCGGCTGGAGCCCCCTCGCCCCAGCTCACGTTCCTGGCGGTTCCGCCGAGATCGACGAGTTCGAGCGGCGGCGCGTAGCCGCCAACCCCCGGACCGCCCGCGGCGGCTGCCGGCAGCGCAAGGGGCGACAGGAGAAGCGCTGAAGCCAGGCAGAACACCACCGGCAATTTCCAGGACTCGGCGAACGGGCCCATCGCAGGAGCATTGTACCACCGGAGGCCGAGGACGTTACCACGCCGGTGACGGAATCGCTGTTACAACCCCTTCCAGACAGAGGGAGAAAGGGTGTTCTCGTCGAGAAGCGGCCAGATGGCCTCGGCCGTCCGCGCTCCCGCCGGGAAGCGGCGCGCCGCGACTGCGCTCAAGCCGATGCCACCGCGGGACTCCCAGGTCATCTGGCCGTCGGGGCGCAGGACTCCGAACCAGAAGTGCAGGCGGGCGCGGCCGATCTCCGGAGCGGTAACCGCCAGGGCACCGAGCAACTCGGCGAAGAACCGCTTGTCGGCCTCCGGCAACTCGAAGCTGTCCGCAGGCGCGATTACGAGACGCTGCTCGAGGTCCCGGCGTGCGTACGAGATGTGAACGGTTACGACAGTCGTGCCGCCCGAACCGGCCTCGATCAGCACGTCGCGCTCGGGATCGCGCAGAAAGAGCGAGGGGAACCACCCCTGGCGCCGGAATCCCGTCGATTCGCTCTTGAGGGCATCGTAGCGGGCGAGACTGCCCTCGACGTATTCCCGCAGTCGCACGGGGAGCGATGCGGTGGCCGCGGCGCGGTCCGGAACGGGCGAGGACTCGTCCGGCGAGGACTCGTTGATCTGCGACTCGCCGCCCCCGCGTCTCGGCCCGCCGACGCCTCCCGGGTGGTCCGCCGCGACTGCGGGCAACGCGACCAGGGCGCAGGCCACGAGAAGACTCGGCACCATGCCCAGGCGGGAGCCACGGCGGCGTTTCATGATCGGTCCGCGCTAGACGCCGGCGTCGAGACGGTCAACGAGAAAAGAGGGAATGCCCGCCGCTCGCATCTTTTGCTGGGTCTTCGCCACCGGGTAGGCAACGCGGCGCACTTCGACGCGCTCATCCTCCTCGTCGTAGATCACATAGGAAGCCTGAGGGTTGCGGTCGCGCGGTTGCCCGACGCTCCCGGCGTTGACCAGATATCGCAACCCCGGGCGCAATCGCTCCCGATCCCCATGCCGCGCGGCATGGTGCCCCGCACGGATGGCGTAGACGCCCGGCCGGTGCGAGTGCCCGACGAAACACAGCCGCTCCGCGAACGCGGCGAAGTGGTCGTCGAGGTCGGCCAGCCCATGGATGTAGTGCCAGCGCTCCGGCTCAATCGGCGAGGCGTGAGCCAGCAGGATACCCTGCACGCAACACGTGTAGGGGAGTGAGCCGAGATATTCGAGTTGTCCGCCATCGAGGCGCTGGGCCGTCCACTCGACGGCCCAGCGGGCGAATTCGTTGAAATCCTCAAGTGAGGCGACTCCCGCGACCGCAGCGTCGTGGTTGCCCTTCAGCGAGACATCCGCGCGACGGCGAACGATCTCGATGCACGCCCCGGGATTCGGACCATAGCCGACGATGTCGCCGAGGGAGTAAAGCTGATCGAAACCGATGCGATCGAGGTCAGCGAGCACCGCTTCGAGCGCTTCGAGGTTGCCGTGGATGTCCGAAAGAACCGCTATCCGCACCGGAACGCCGCCCTCCCTTGCCGCGGGGTGGACTATAGCACAGGCGAGCGGGCGTGAACGTCAGGGAACGGGAGGAGGCACGACCAGCGGCGGGGAGGTCAGCACCGGCCCGAGACCGGGGTCGTCCGCCGCGTCGAAGATGATCCCATCGGTCGGG
Organism: uncultured bacterium; assembly: GCA_964513745.1. GTDB lineage: Bacteria > JAUVQV01 > JAUVQV01 > JAUVQV01 > DATDCY01 > DATDCY01. The sequence continues at coordinate 9,694 of CAZEOK010000043.1, read as the reverse complement.
CCGCCGGGACCCCACCAGTTTCCGGCAGCGGAGATCGCCTCCGCCGTATTGCTTTCGATCGCGAAGCGCAGACTCCCGGTGATCGCGTTGCCGCGCAGCACCGCGCCGGGACTGTCGGTCGAAATCCCGTTGCCGACATTCGCTTCGATCCGGTTGCCCTCGATGCGCCCCTCGGTCCGGCGCACTTGCAGCCCGGCGCCGTTGTTCGCCACGAAGCGGTTGCCCTCGATACGCAGACGGCTGTCGCTGACGCGCAGCCCGGGAGCATCGGACTCGAAGCGGCACCCGGCGATCGTCCCTTCGGACTCGCGAACATGCATCCCGGCAAGGGCGTTGCCGGTGACGCTCGACCCGACCACCGAGAAGGAGGACCTGAGAATCTGCAGCCCGAGCGTGTTGCCGAAGACCGCGAGGCCCTCGATCGCCGCCGTCGAGTCGCGAAAGCGCAAGGCGCTGGCGCTCCCGGTCACCGCGCAGTCCGTGATGGCCGCGGTGGATTCCTGGAACTGGATCGAACGGTAGTTGTCCCTGAAGATCGAGTGCAGGACGCGAAAGCGCGAGAAATGGCTGTGCAGGCCGCGGTAACCGGACTCGACGAGGCACCAGGCCAGGAGGCTCTCCTCGGCATCGGTCCCCATGAGGTTGATCGCCCCCCAGCGCCCCGGCCCGCCACCGTCGAGCGCGGTGAAGACGATCGGCGCCTTGGACGTCCCCTCGGCGAAAAGCCGGCCCTGGACGAACAGCTCGCTCTCGCCGACACCGTCGCTGTCGCTGTCGCGAAAAGCGAAACGCACCACCGTGCCCGGGGCCACCGTCAGGCGCGCCACCGGCGCAACCATGACGGTACCGTCGATCAGCACCTCCCCCTCCCAAGTGGTGTCCTCGCCGATGAACTGCTCGCCGCGGTAGACCCGCGCCGGAGCTGTTCCCGGCGGCGGTACCCGCGGCTCGAACGGCAGCGGTTCCGCCGGAGCCACCCCGACGCCGTCACGATATCCAGGCTCGACCGGGGCAACGTGGACACGAAGCACCCGAGCCTTTGAAAGTGCAGCGGGGGGGGGGAGCGCCGCGCCCCAGAGCACGTCGGCGGTCTTCCCGGAGAAAGTGGACCCGTCAATGTGCGGCGCGGCACCGGGGGCAACCAGCAATCCCTCGTGCTCGCCGGCCAGCGCGCTCACACCGTCCAGCGTCGGGCTCGACCCCGGCCAGCACGAAATGCCGCCCTCCTCCGCCCGGACCGAAACTCGCGAGAGACGCGGCGCGGAGCCGCGGTGGATGACGATGCCCTGCCGGACACCATCGACGGTCAGCTCGGTGACCGCGGGCGACGAACCAAGCAGCGTGAGGCCGGTCTCGGCGCCGGAGATATGTCCGTGGCGCAGCTCCCCTTCACCGCCGGCGAAGATGATGCCGCCCCAGCGGGAATCGCCATCCCCCGTCTCCCCTGCCGGGAGGCGCTCAAAAACCACGGGCCGGGAGGCGGTCCCTTCGACAAGGAGACGGCCGCGCACCAGGAACTCCGTTGCGTTGTCGAGATACTCCGGCTCCGTCTTCGTGGTTTCGGCCTGACGTACGAGAATCCGGGTCCCGGCGAGGATACGCAAGGTGCGGCCGCGCGGCACCTGGAAATCGTCGGCAAGGATGACGGTCCCGCGCCAGATGCCGTCCGCGAGCAGCTTGCCCTGCATCGTCATCGGCTCCCCCCCGCTCTCCGGTCCCGGGCCTCCCGGAACCGCGCAGGCGGCGGCAACGATCAATGCAGCTAGTGCAGGGCCTCTGAGCACCCGATGCCGCGCAGGACTCCGCCGCCCTAGCACACGCACTGGGCGAAGGGGCAGCGCGAAGGGGAGGTCTCCATCGGCGGGCCGCTAGATCAGCCGCTTTTCCTTCAGGAACTGCTTGGCGACCTCGCGCGCCGGCCGCTTCTCGCTCTCCTGGACGAGTCTCGCCAGCGTCGCGTTGTCGACCAAGCCGGAAAGCTTGTTCACGAGACGACTGAGAGCCGGAAACTTTTTCAGGGTGTCCTTACGGATCACCGGAGCCACGAGCCCGGGAGCAGCCGGCCCGCCGGGACCCGCCACGGTGACTTGTACAGGACGCCCGGTCATACCCCACGGTTCGAGCCATACGAGATTGAACCGCTGCTCGTATTCGCGGCGGACCGTCTCGCGCTGGTCGCCGCCGGTTCCGGCCGCTGCCTGGCCGAGTATTTCGCGCAACGCCACGCTCTGATCCTCGAGGTAAAGATCTACGTCAGCTGTCTGCAACGCCGCGTGCATCGCCCGGCTGTCGGGCAGCGTCTTGATCTGGATCGTCGTCCCGGTCCGCTCGCTGACCATCCAGGAAAACATCTCGGTCAGGATCTCCTGTTCCCTGCCCGGCATCCTGCCCAGGAATACGGTCTTTCCAACGCACGCCTCAACCGGCCAGTACGCCATTACCGCGACCAGCCCCGCCGCCGCCATCGTCAAGAGCGCCTTCTTCATCGAAACCCTCCAGCGTTTCTACTCCGGGATTTTCCCTTTCATTTTTCTAATATAAGCTCATCGGGCTCTGTTTACCACACCTGCTCCATGACTATGGTCAATCCCTTCACCCGCCTGCCGGCGAGCACTTCCAGACCACTGTCAGGCGTTCCGGTCAGCCTTCCCGCCCATTCTCCGGGCTGGCGGGGTCCGCCACTACGGCTGCGGGCCCCGATGTAGTACTTGCCCCCGCCGGGCAGCGAAATCTCGAACTCGCCGCTCGTGCCGGTGCGTACCGTGGCTTCAGGCCGACCGATCATTCCCTCGTCTCCATAGACAAATACGAATTGTCCGGCGCGAGGTTTCGCGCCGGAATCGAGGACCCGCCCCTCAAGAACGGTTGCCGTCGGCTCCTCAAATCGCTGACCACCCTTCGCGGTCAACAGCCCCGCGTCAACCTGGTGCAGCACGAGTTCGCCAAGATCGAGATAACCGCTCGCAGGAACCACAACCGGGTCCGTCGGCGCCGTCGCGCTCAGGTCGCCCTCCTGCAGCTGCCCCGACAGCGCCCCGCTCGCCGCGCTGGCGAAAGGACTGGGAACCCTGCCGCGCTCCGACGTGAGATAGACCTCCACGGCGGCCCCCGCGACCGCGGTGCCGCGCGACACGGCGCGGCCCTCGATAGTGCCGGGCCGTGAGCCGCATCCGGATGCAGGGAGCACCACGAGGGCAAGGACAAGGACGCGCAGGAGGGTCATCGTTGTCCTCCATCGTGATGGTCATTCCACCAGGTCGGCCAGAGCGCCGGCGACCAGATAGCAGGCCGGCCCGACGAGCATCGACACCGTGTAGCCGAAGTTCACGGCGAGCACCAGCGCCCCGATCGAGCCAAGCACCGAGAGCGCCCCATTGAGGCTCCAGACCCAGGGGACCAGCCGCTCCTGGCGGAGCAGGGAGAGGCCGGCCGGCAACGGCTGACCCATCAGGTATCCCAGCGGCCCCATAACCGCCACGGCCGCGGTGAGCCGGGCCCACAGCGGCGCGGCGAGCAGCGCCTCGGAAAACGGTGGCAGCAACACCGCCGTGAAGAGCAGCACGATGGTCAGGCGCGCGCAGCTGCGGCGGACGAGGCGCGGACTGCCCGCCAGCATCCGGGCCCGGAAGCTACCCAGGGCGCCGGCCGCGAGAAAGATCGCCAGCGTCACTGCCAGCGTGTAGGCCGGTTTGCCGAGTAACAATAAAAAGCGCTTGAGCAGACCGATCTCGACGACGACGAATCCCAGGCCGATCGCCGCAAAGTACCCGGCCGAAGCCCAGGCGCGCCGCCAGTGGATCTCCCGCAGGCGGCCGTAACGAACCAACGGCAGCGCGATGCACAGGGCGACCAGGCCGAGCACGGTTCCCAGCAGGTTGCGCAGCAACAGCACCCCCCGGTCTTCGAAATCCGGCGCGCGGGCGGCACTGCCGCGCAGAAAATCTCCGGATCGCATCAGGTAGGAAAAGAACGGCCTGTCGTCGCTGACCGGCGAGGCGTCGTAGGGTAACGCGGCGAGATACGCCCCGGCGTCCGGAGCGTGCAGCAGTTCCGCGAGCGGATTGTCGCCCCCGGCGCCGGGCGTATGGAGCACCTGGAAGCCCAGGTCGCGACAGCGCCGCAGCAGCGTTGCAAGCTCCGTCGGCGTGAACGGGACGTTCTTGACGAGCACGGAGACCAGGCCGCGCTCGGCCGCAATGAATATGCACCCGGAGGCGCCCGGAACACCTCGCGCCTCGAGCGCCGCCCGTGCGGTGGCGACCAGCCGCAGAATGCTCTTTTCATACATAAAGCGCGACAGGGCAAGTATGCCTCCCGGTTCGAGGCGGTCCAGACAGGCTTGGAAGGCCTCGGCCGTGTCGAGGTGGTCCTCGGCGATGGCAACCGCCCCGGCCGTCGGAGCGAGTTGGCCGTAGACTATCGCGGCCTGGATCACGTCGTAGGAAGATGGATCGCGCGCGAGAAACGTGCGTCCTTCGTGCACGATCGTTTCGACGCCGGGCAGCGTGTACGGGCGGCCGGAGAAATCGCCGAAGTCGTCCTGGACGGCGCGCACGACCAGGGGGTTGAGCTCCACCGCCCGCACCGCAGCCGCCCCGTTTGCCAACGCGATCAGGATGTCCTTGCCGCCGCCCGGGCCGATGATCAAGGCTCGGGCATCGTCGCGCACCAGGTAGGGCAGCGACAGCAGGTGCGCGCGGGCCCAGCCCAGGTCGTCGCCGGGTCGATAGCGCGCGATCGTCGTGTAGCCCGTGTCATCGACCACGAGCCCGTGCTGCTCCGGGATCGGGCCGCGGTGGCTGCGGCTCATCCCCCACGAGGCCTCGCTCTGGCCGGCGCGCAAGGGCCAGACCGCGACCCGGGAGTAGGAGTTCCAACGCGTCAGCAACAGGTCCGGCTGGTAGCGGCCGCGGACGAACTTCAACTCGACGGGCCCGCCGTCGGCCGTCGCCGCAACGATGGCGAGCGCCAGCATCCCGAGAGCCAGCGCGCCGAGCACGCCGCGGTTGGAACCGTCCTCCCGGAAGAAGACCCAGGCCGCGATCGACGCGAAAAAGGCCAGCGCCGCCAGGGTGGCGAAGGGGTCGAGCAAGGTCAGCAGGACGAACGCAGCACCACAGCCGAGGCCGGCGCCGGCAAGATCCCAGGCGTACACCTGGGTCGCGCGGTTGTGATGTCGCGTCAGGGCCAGCGTCGCGACGAGCCCGCCGCAGACGAAAGGGAGCGCCGAGACCAGGTAGAGCACCGCCAGCGGCAGGATCTGACCGCTGCCAAGCAGGGTGACCTTGCCGGCGCCGAATGGCTCGTACTGTGGCTGGTGAAAGGGGGCAAGGATGCGGTAGGCCAGAGCGGGTGATTGCGCCAGCAGCAGGAAGAACGTCCAGAGCGCGAGCAGTGCCAGCGCCAGCACCAGCGAAGCACGCCCCATCCAGGTGACCGTCTTCTCGCGGGGGAAGCGCCGCGGGGCGAGAAAGACGGCCAGCCCGCTGACCGTGATGCCGAAGAGGGCCAGCGAGACGACGAGCGAGACGAAGTGGTGCCACATCAGCACCGAGTAGATCCGCGAGAGCGTCAGCTCCAGCGCGAGCAGACAGAGCGAGCTGATCAGCACCCCGGCGCCGAGCCTCCTGGTCCAGGTCGCGGGGGATGCAGCGTTCAGGGTTCGTCCTCCCAGCCGGTGACAAAGGGCGCGAGCGCCGGGGTGAACTCGATCTGACCGAGACCCGGGTCGTCTCTCCCGTCGAACATCCGCTCCCGGATCGCGGCGAGGTCGGCTGTCCCGAACCAGTTCTCGCCGAGCCGCTTGCCGCCGCGGTAGAAATCGCCGAGCCGCACGTCGAAGCGCTGATTGCCGACGATGTTGTTGGCCTCGACGACGGAGTCGGTGTCGGTTTCGAACAGGAAGATGCCGTCGGCGTTGCCGGTGATCAGGTTGTGGCGGATGTCGTTCGTGCAGCCGAAGAAGTTGAGCCCCTTGCTGACGTTGCCGCGCACGAGGCAGTGCTCGATCGCGAAGCCGGAGTTGCCGAGGCGCGTCCCCTCGATGTTGCGCTCGAGCCGGCAGCGCTCGAGGCGCGCCGACGAGAAGTGCGCGTGCAGGGCGTGCTGCGCGTACTCGAAGCGGGTCTCCGCAAAGAGATTGCCCGTCGAATTGTCGAAGACCAGGCCCTGCCAGTCGCCGGGTTGCGGGTCGGCCTCCGCGGAGGTGAAGGCGATCGGCGCGGTCGGCGTCCCGACCGCCTCGATGCGGCCGAGCACGTGCAGGCCCGCGTCGCCGACGCCGTCGCCGTCGCGATCGACGAAGGCGAAGCGCAGGGTCGTGCCTGGCGCAAGGAGCAGCGTGACGCCGGCGGGGACCTCGATGAACCCGGTGATGCGGCGCGTGCCCTGCCAGGTCCAGATCGTCCCGGGGGTCGCGGTGCTGTCGTGGGGGAGATGGGCAGAAGAAGCGCACGCTGAGAGGAGCAGGGCACCGAGAGCGCACCAGAGCCGGGCCATGATCGAGACCCCGCCGCTGGAGACCTCCCCTCCGCGCCACCCCTGCGCCCGGGGACGAACCACCGCGAGATCCATTGCCGATCCTTTCCCGGTCAAGGTGCCTCCCCGACGACGATGTCCAGCGCTGGCAGCGCCCCCGCGTCCAGCCGCACCTCGATCGCATGGTCGGGGGCTCCCAGGTAAAGGCCGATCGCCTCATTCTGCTCGCGCGCGCGCCCGATCTCCGCTCGCGCTCCCAGGTAGTAAACACCATCCCGGTCGACCCAGATCAGGTAGGAGCCATCCGGGCCGCTCGGCTCCGAAACGAACTCCGGCTTGCCGAGCATCGTGGCTTTGGCGTGAAGGAACGCACGGAAACCCGGAAGCGGGCGTCCGGCAGCGTCGCGGATCGTGCCGCCGATCCGGGTGCGCAATGGGGACGGGCTGCTCCAGCCTGCCTTTTTCAGAACCCGCACCGTCGGGATGCGGATGGTGAACCGCTCGCCGGTGCGGATCTCGAGGGGATTGCCCGGATAGAAACCGAAGTCATCGCCGGCCTCCAACGGGCCGAAAGCCTGCGGACCGGAGCGGCGACGAGCGAACAGCCAGTAGCGGCCCGGGGAGAGGCGCGTCTCGAATGCCCCCCGCTCGTCGGTCCGGGCTTCAAGGTAGCCCGGCCCCCGGAACTGGGTCGATGCATCCAGATAGAAAGCAACTCCCGCCCCGGCGATGACTCCACCGTCCCCGAAGACCTCTCCGGCCACGGCCTCCTCCCCGGGGGGGACGGACGTCGTGGTGAGGTCGGTCATCGCAGCAGGAGCGACGGCCGGGGCAGCGGCCGCGGGGACCGCCGGGATCGTGACGTCGATCGCCTCCCCCGCGCGGATCTGGACAGGGTTCGAACCGTACCAGCCAACGATCGCAGGTTGTTCGGCTGATGCCGAGAGATACCAGCTTCCAGGCGCGAGGTCGAGTCTGGCATGGCCATCCGCTGAGGCAACCACGACCGTCCGCTCCTCGAGAAGGGCGACACCGAGATTGCGCACCGCGGTCACGCGAGCGCCGGGGACCGCATGTTCGCGGTGCATGAGCCGAACCTGTACCAGACCGCCCCCCGGGGCGCGAAGTGCACCCGGCGACCGGGGCGTGGCGCAACCGATGAGCGCGACGGCAAGGGTCGCGACGACCGTGAGCGGGGCGAGCTTGATGGAGATGAGCATCGTCACGTCTCCCCTCTGCCGGGGAGGCAGAAAAAAGCTGCTCCGCTTGACGATGTTCCCGCTCGTGTCCGCCACGGCCCGCAGTGTCCCGATCTGATCAGTCAGGAGGAAGTCACCTCCTTCTTCTCTTCCAAAACAATTGGCTCAGATAGCTGGCAAGCGGGGGAGACACAACAGGGATTAGGAGCCAACCTCTGCTAGCGAAATCTCGGCTATATTCCGTGACCCTTAGAATTGCTAGAGCACAAACGATGCTAGCGAACAATGCAACGACACCCCTTCCTGTGCAATCCGATTCCGAGAAGCCATTCTTTAGATCAGCGAAGTAAAGTGCAACCGCCACACCAATCGGTGTACCGGTCAGTACGATATAGAAGAGCGAATGTCCCCCCATTGTCCAGCGCCAAAGCTCCCTGACGAGCATCTCTCCCGAATCCGTCTTCTCCATCCACTCCGGACCGGGGCTGTTGTCAAAGACGACGGTATGCAACTCAATCTGAGGCAACGCGTCGGGATCGACCTTCCCCGAAGGGAAATCGTCCATAAGGAGCTCTCCGGCCTTGGATCCCTCCGACATGATGACCTCGTAGGCCTTCAACACGGAACTCTTGCCCGCGTTGTTCGGACCCACCAAAACCACAATGTCGTCCAGGTCGATGGTGACAGGCGTTTGGCCAATACACCGGAAGTTCTTGATGACCAGCCTGACGTGGCGTGGTCGAGGGCCTAATGTTGCATCCGCTGCTGTCTTTACGGCCTTGGCCTTCGCCATACGTCCCTCCAGGCAATGTCAAAAGATGCGGTGTGATCCGTTCCAGTGCCCCCCGCGTCGCGGTAGGGACGCCGGTTGCCCGGCGCCCCCCGCGCAGATCCCGGCGGGCGCGTCTAACGCACCGGGCTCCTCCCTTGGGTCCTGGCGCGAAACCGTTGGTCGGGATAGGGATGACATACCAGGGCCGGGGGAAGAAACCTCTCTCTCCGTCGCGCCATTCGTGCCCACGATACGGCGGCCCGCTGGCTACGTCTTTCAAGAACGCGTCTCCAAAGCCGGGTGACTTGTGCACCTGAAGGACCAAAGCGCCTTCAGGTTGTAAGGAACCCCGTAGTATTGGATGTGCCCCGCCACCACGGACCCAAGCCACCTGCCCACCTGCTTGATAGGCTCGTGCCACCGTCGCCTCAGTGCGATCTTGATCTCATGAAGCTTCGTTTGCAGCCGCTTCCGCCTCGTCTTGCGCCAGAGTTGAAACCACCCGCTCTTGGCTTTCCCGCAGATGTGCGTGAACCCCAGAAAATCGAAGGTCTCCGGCTTCCCGAGTCCGCGGCGCATCCGCCTTTCTGCGGCGTACGTTCCAAACTCGATCAGCCGAGTCTTCTCCGGGTGCAGTTCCAGGGAGAACTTCGCCAACCGCTCGCGCAGCTCCCCAAGAAACCGCTCGGCGTAGGACTTGCTCTGGAAGCCGATGATGAGTCGAGTAGCGGAGGGGAATCTCACCCCTCCGCCCTCACAGAACCGGACGTGAGACTCTCGCCTCATCCGGCTCCTACCTTCCAGCCGCCGGTTTCACGCCGAGACGCCATAGGATGAACAGGTTGGTATCGCGTCGGGCAAGCCGACCCAACCAGTGCATCGACGCCCGCTCTCGGCAACGAAAACGCGTGTATTTCTTCCGCACCCATGCAGCAAGGGCCTCGTTGAGATAGCGGAGGACTTGAACGACCCTTGATCGGTAGTATCGACCAAAGTAGTTCATCCAACCGCTCACCACCGGGTTCACCAACCGCGCCAGATCCTCAAGTTTCTGGTTGTTTCTGGCTGTTGCCATCCGCCAATCCTTGATGGTCTGGCGGATCTCTTTGGCGGCTTTGGTGCTGATCGCCGGCAGAAAACTCACGAAGAACTTCCCCCAGCAATTCTTGGCCCGCCGAGGTTGGAAGGTGAACCCAAGGAAATCGAACTTGATGTGTTCGTACTCCCCAGGCCGGTCGTCGTCCTT
>CAZEOK010000042.1:8798-22908 GCA_964513745.1 uncultured bacterium | reverse complement strand
GTCGAGAAAGCTGGCGGGTCGAGATAGATCAGCCCGAAGCGCCGTCGCTCCCGCCGCACCCACTCGCGGCAGTCGTCCCGGATCACCTCGTGCGTTCGCCCCCCGAGGCCGTTGAGCTTGAGATTCCTCTGTGCCCACCCCAGGTAGGTTTGCGAGAGATCGACCGAGACGCTCTCGCGGGCTCCCCCGGCTGCGGCGCTGACCGTGGCGGTGCCGGTGTAGCAAAAGAGGTTGAGGAAACTCTTCCCCGTGGCGAGCGTGCGCAGCAGCGCGCGGACCGGGCGGGTATCGAGGAACAGGCCGGTGTCGAGGTAATCGGTGAAGTTCACCTGGAAGGCAAGCCCCCCCTCCTCGACGACGTGGAAATGCCGATCGTCGGCCAGTTTCTCGTACTGCTCGCCCCTGGCGCGGCGGCGACGCACTTTGAGGACGACGCGCTCGGGTGGGATCCCGAGCGCAGTCGAGGTCGTGGCGATGGCGTCGGAAAGCCGGATGCGCGCCTTTTCCGGATCGACCGTCTTCGGCGCTTCGTATTCCTGCACGACGGCCCAGGGCGTGCCGGGCACCACCGATGCGCCGGACGCGACGACCGGCCCCTCCGCAGTCCTCCCGCCCCGCGCATGGGGGCCGGCGGGCGTCCCGTCTCGGACATGGTACAGATCGATCGCCACCGCGTACTCCGGCATGTCCGCATCGTAGAGCCGATAACAACTGATCCCCTCGCGGCGCGCCCACGCCCCGAGCGTCTTGATATTCTTGCGCAGGCGGTTGGCGAGCGACTCGGAGATTTCGCCGGCGAGTCCGCTGGTGCTCGAAGCCGCGCCCGCAACAACGGCAGGCGCCTTCGGCTTCGAGGCGTGCATGAAGCGCTCGGGTTCCACCTCGATGACGAAAAGGCGGCACTCGAGCGCGCCGTTGAACAGCGTGTAGGCCTTCTTTGCGCGGATGCCGGTGCGCAGCGCCAAGCCGGGGTTTCCGGTGAACAGCGCCGCTTTCCAGCCGACGAAACGTTCCTTGAGCACCGCGCCGAATGTCTCGTAGAGGGGACGCAGCTCGGTCTCCGATCCGAGGCGCTCGCCGTAGGGCGGGTTGGATGCCACGAGGCCTGGGGCGCCGGAGCGGCTCTTCGGCGGCGCGGCGGCGGCCAGATCGCGTTTTTCGATGTGGATCCGGCCCGCGAGGCCGGCCCGCGCGACGTTGGCGAGCGCGGCCCGCACGGCGACTGGATCGTGATCGGTGCCGACGATGGCGGGAAATCGCCGCATCCCGACTTCCTGGCGTGCGCGGGCCTCGGCGAGGAGCCTCTCCCAGAGGGCCGCATCGTGCCGCGGCCAGCGTAAAAACCCGAAGGACTCTCTCAGCAGCCCGGGGGCGACGTTGCCGGCGATGAGCGCCGCTTCGATCGCGATGGTGCCCGAGCCGCACATCGGATCGAGCAGCGGCCCGCCCGCGGCTGCAATCGCCGGCCAGCCGGCGCGGATCAGGATCGCGGCCGCCAGGTTCTCCTTGAGCGGTGCGGCGACGGTCTCGTCGCGGTAGCCCCGCTTGTGCAGGCTCTCGCCGGAGAGATCCAGGGAGACGCGAGCTTCGGCCCCGGCCAGGTGCACATTGATGCGCAGGTCGGGGCGCGTCAGGTTGACGGAAGGGCGGCGGCCGACCCGCTCGCGAAAGCGGTCGACGACAGCGTCCTTGACCTTCTGCGCCCCGAAGAGGGTATGGGTGATCCCTTCGTTCGTGCCGGTGAGATCCACGGCGAGCGTGCCGTCGGAGGCGAGGTGCTTCTCCCAAGGCAGTGCATGGATGCCGGCGTAGAGCGCTGCGGCGTCCGCCGCGGGCACAATGCTCAGGGTCATCAGGATCCGCGACGCCAGCCGCGACCAGAGGCAGTTGCGGTACGCACATTCGAGCGTCCCGGTGAAGGCGACGCCGGCGACGGTTTCCTTGACCCCAGTCGCGCCGAGGCCCGAAAGCTCGGCGGCGAGCAACCCTTCGATGCCGCGGGGGCAGGTCGCGAAGAAATCGAGGGCGTCAGAGCTCATTGGTGGCATTGTACTCTCCCCGGACGTCATTGCGAGCGAGGCAATCTCGAGGGTTGTGGTGTGGAGATTGCAGGCGATCTGCGCCACCAGCCCCGAGCGGAATGCCGGAACCGGGTGCAGCGGCAGACCCGCGTCGGTCGTCAGGCCCGTCCTGGCTGTGTCCGGTTTGGTACGGGGATTCCAGAACGCCCTGTGTCACCATTCGTGCACAATGTACTCCTCGCACGCGTCCGGGCATCCACGCCGGGGCGTCGGTGTTGCAGCCTTGCCGCAACGGGCGGACGCGCCGCCGGCCGATTGACAACCCCCATGCGTCAAGGTACTTAATACAGGTTACACAGCGATTCGGAAGAGCTGTCGGAGAGCGGAGGTCATCGGTGGGAAACAAGTCCGTCGGCGAGCTGAAGGCACTGGCGCAGAAGTACAGTCTCCAGGGGAAGCGCGCCCTGGCCGCCGAAACCTACCAGCTTCTCTTCAAGGAAGAACCATCGAACCCCCGCTGGCCGCAGAAGGCCGGCGAGGAATACCGCACCATCGGCCAGAAGGACAAGGCGATCGCCACGTTCCAGGCTGCCGCCAAGCTCTACGCCCACCAGGGCTTCACGCTGAAGGCCATGACCCTGTGCAAGCTCGTGCTCGACCTGGACAAGAACAACCAGGCCGCGCAGCAGATGCTCGCCGGTTTCTCCGCGGTCACCGCCTCCGCACCGCCTCCCCCGGCGCCGCCCCCGCAACCCGCGCCGCCTCCCGGCCCTCCAGAACTGTTCGAACCTCCTGAGCTGATCGAACTCCCAGAGGTTTCGGAGCCGCAGCGTCCTTTTCAACCGGAGCCGTCGCCTCGAGAACCGGAACCGTCGGGAACACCTGGATTTCCCGAACCTCCCGAGCTGATCGAGATTCCCGAGCCTCCGGAGCCGCTGCTCACGCTTCAACCGGAAGCGCTCCTGGCACCGGAATCGACACCAGCTCCCGGCCTTGCCGAATTCCCCGAGATGATGGAGCTTCCCCAGACACCAGAGACGACAGGCACACCCCTGCCGCCCGAAGAGCCGGAGCTGGTCGAATTGACGGATTTCCCGCAACCCGAGCCCCGGCCCCAACTCCAACCGGTCGAGTCCCCCAGGCAGCTGCAGACATCCGCAGAGCCCGCACCGGCGGAGGTCCCCGCACCGGCGGAGATCCCCGCGCCTGCGGCGGAGCCCGCATCCGTCCAGCAGCCCGGCCCGACCGAGCAGCTCGGTATCGCGGAGCTGACCGAGATGCTCAATCTGGAGAAACTCCCCGATCGCAAGAGGGACCCGGCAACATTTTCAATTTCGATCCCGCCGGGGGAAGCCCTCGGGACAATCGACCTGGGTCGCGCGATGTCTCCGGCCGGCTCGCAGAGCCTCGATCTCGAAGCCATCGAGATCATCATCGACGATCTGGAGACCGTGGAATCCGCCCCCCCGTCCGCGCAAGCAGCCCCGCCTGCGGTTTCGCCGAAGGACGAAATCCTGATGCGCATGCCGCCGGTGCCGATCTTCTCCTTCCTGGGCACCTCGGCGCTGCGCGCGCTGGTGGAGAAAGTGGAGGTGCGGACCTTCCCGCCCGGGGCTCGCCTCATCACGCAGGGCGAGACGGGGCACTCGCTTTTCGTGCTCGTCGACGGCGAGGTGGCCGTCCTGCGGGAGGGGCCGCCGCGGGTCGAGATCACTCGTCTCAAGGAAGGGGCCTTCTTCGGGGAGATAGCGCTCGTCACCAAGGCCCCCCGAACCGCGACCGTGGAGGCGGTCCGTGAGTGCCAGGTGCTCGAGATCTCCCGCGAGGTGTTCAACGAGCTCATCCAGACCTACCCCGACATGATCAAGGTTGTCCTGCGCCACCTGAGGGAGCGGCTCGTGGACGCCTTGGTGGATACCCACCCACTTTTCACGCCCTTCGCAGGGCCGGAGCGGGTCCAGCTCGTCCGTCGCTTTTCACTGCTCGAGGCGGCCAGGGACTGCGTGTTGGCTCAGGAGGGCATGCACGCCAACGGCATGTACATCGTCCTGTGCGGCGAGGCCGAGTCCAGTCGCGGAGGCGCGGTCCAGGCGCGCCTTGCCAGCGGCGACATCTTCGGGGTTGAGTCCCTGCTGACCGGTCAGCCATCCCAGGTCTCCGTCAAGACGCTGACCAAGTGCTGGATTCTCAAGATGCGCGAGGACACGTTCCGCGAGGTCATCCTGACCTACTCCCCGATCCTGGCGACCCTGAGCGACATGATCGCGGGCCAGTCCCGGAAGTCGGACGCCGCGGCGGCGGGCGGAGCTTTCGAGCAGCTGGGAATCCCGATTTTCTGACGGAGCACGCATTGGCCGGTTGAACGTGCGGGCTGCTCACCAAGGCCCGGATGTCAGGCAGGCGGGCCTTATTTCAGCCGCTCGCTCGTTGTGAGGCCAGGAGGGCAGGGTATGGAGCACAAACCGAAACCGCTGTTCTGGTTCGCCGTGGTTCTCGCCGTCGCGGGCTTGACCGCGTTCGGGCTGCACCGTGCGGGTATCACCCCGTACGCCGAGCGGGTTGCGAAAAAAGGCGGGGCCGGGTCCCCGTCCCCGGCGTCGACGCAGTCCGCGCCCGCTGGCACCGTCGAAGTGCTCTTCGTCAGCTCGAGCGCCAAGAAAAGCTGGATCGACGCGATGGTCAAGCAATTCAACGCCGCCGGCCACCGTGTCGGCGACAAGGCGATCGTCGTGAAGGTCAGCCACGGCAATTCGGGCGAGCAGCTCGACCAGCTCAAGGAGGGGAAGATCAAACCCGACCTCTGGTCGCCGGGGGACGAGTCCTGGCTGGAGCTGGCGTCGTCGCACTGGAAGTCGGTCAAGCAGAAGGACCTCTTCGACTCCTCGTCGCCCCTGGTCGAGATCCCGCTCGTGATCACGATGTGGGAGCCCATGGCGCGGGCGCTGGGGTATCCGTCAAAACAGCTCGGCTGGCTCGACATCGCCAAGGTCGCCGCCACTCCCGGCGGCTGGGCCGCCTACGGCCACCCCGAGTGGGGCAAGTTCCGCTGGGGCCACGCCCACCCCGACGCCAACTCCGGCTTTCTCGCGGTGATATCCGAGATCTACGCCGTGCTCGGGAAGACCGACGGGATCACCCCCGAGGACTTGCGCTCGCCGCGCGTCACCTCCTTCCTCAGGGACATCGAGGGGGCGGTGGAACACTACGGTCTGTCGAATAGCTGGATCGACGATTTGATGCACGCCAAGGGGCCGGGCTACCTCTCGGCGGCGGTGCAGTACGAGAACACCATCATCGAGAGCAACGGCAAGCACGGCAACAAACCCTTCAAGCTGGTGGCCATCTACCCGCGCGAAGGGAACGTCTGGACCCGGCACCCCACCACGATCCTCAAGGAAGACTGGGTGACGGACGAGAAGCGCGACGCGGCGAAGCAGTTCCTCGACTACCTGCTGGGGCGGGGGGCCCAGGAGTCGGCGATGGAACTCGGCCTGCGCCCCATCATGAAGGACGTGCGGCTCGCCAGCCCCTTCGACGAGGCGCACGGCGTGCAGCTCGCGGTCGACGCGACGAAGGCCTTCCGGGTTCCCGACGAGAGCGTCCTGAAGCGGATTCGCGACCTCTGGGAGGACGTGAAGATGCCGGCGACCCTCGTTCTGGTGCTCGACCGCTCCAACAGCATGAAGGGGCCGCCGATGGACAACGCCAAGCTCGGGGCGATGGAGTTCATCAAGACCATGAAGCCCCGCGACCAGCTCATGGTCGTCATCTTCAACCACGAGGTCGCGGAGCTGATCCCGCTGTGCGCGGTGCGCGAGTGCGGCGAGCGGGCCGTCTCGGTCGTGGAGGGCGTGTTCGCCGAGGGGAACACCTCGCTGCACGACGTGGTGGCGCAGAGCTACCAGAAGCTGCGGAACCTGAAGCGCGCGGAGCCGGGGCGGCGCTACAGCATCCTGCTGCTCTCCGACGGCAAGGACACGAGCAGCCGGATGAACCGGAACGATTTTCTCGACACGCTGCCCTCGGGCGAGGATTACGAAGTCCCCAAGATCTTCTCCATCGCCTACGGGTCCCAGGCGGACAAGGATCTTCTCGCCGAGATCTCCAACCGGACGAACGCGCGGATCTTCACGAGCACACCCGAGGAGATCGCGAAGACCTACAAGGAATTGAGCGCGAACTTCTAGGCGCGCGGGCAGGGTGGTTTCGATGATGGCGGCGGGATCCTGGCTCACGGCGCTGAAGCGGGCGTTCCTCTATCACTGGAACCTGCTCTTCGTCGGTGTCGCGGGCGCAGTGGCGGCCATCTCCGGGCGACCCGACGTGGTTCTCCCGCTCGCGGGGGCCGCGGAGATCGCCTACCTCTCGCTGCTCTCGACGCATCCGCGGTTTCAGGCCCTGTCCGCCGAGGGCGGGGATGGGCCCGAGGACGCCGGCACCATCTCCCTCGAGCGGACCACCGCCGACATCCTGCGGACGCTTCCCCCGGCGGACCGCGCCCGCTACCAGCGCCTGAGCGACCTGTGCGCGCGGCTGCGCGGTCTCTCGACCGGCGTCGCCGGGCAGGAGGCGCTCGGCATCCCGGACTTGCAGTTGCACAACATCGACCGCCTGCTCCGGATCTATCTGCGTTTGCTCGCGGGGAAAAATACCCTGGAGCGGTTTTTCACCACCGTCAACGAGACCGAGCTGGAACGCGACCTGGCCCGGGCGCGGGAGCGGCTGGCGGTGCTCGACTCCGAAGGCGGGGAACCCACGCGGGTCGAGAAGCACCGGGCGACGCTGCTCGACACCATCGCCACCATCGAAATGCGTCAGGAAAATTACCGGAAGGTCCGGGAGAACCACGACACCATCATGCTCGAGCTGGAGCGCCTCACCACCAAGATCGCCGGCATCGCCGAGATGGGCATCGAGCGGCAGGACACCGCCACCGTCGGCCGCGAGATCGACCTGGTGACCTCCTCCGTCGAGGGGACCGAGAAAACGATGCGGGAGATCGAGGGTCTCGCCGGGATAAGTCTCGCGGCGGCCGGGCCGCCGGCCGGCAGGGGAAGCCGCCCCACCCGCCGCGGCGTCAGGACCTGACGCCATGACGCCGTCCAACTCGTTCCAGGGTCTCGATCCGGAGAAGATCATCGCCACGGCGGCGGCGCTTCACCGCCGGATCGGCGAACGCTTCCCCGACTCGGGGCTGTGCCGGCTCGCCCTGCGGCTGCACGAGACCTCAATGCGCACCGCCGAGACCGCAAAGCGGCTGGCCGCGCCGGTGCCCTGGCTGCGCGCGCTGGTGGCGCTCTGCAGCGCGCTCGCCCTGGGCGCCTTCGTCGGCAGCCTGTACTTCCTGCAGGGGACGACGAAGGTCTTCTCCAGCGTCGCCGAGTTTTTCCAGGGGCTCGACGCGTTCCTCAACGAGCTGGTTTTCATCGGGCTTGCGCTGCTGTTCCTGTTCACGATCGAAAACCGGATCAAGCGCGCACGCGCCCTCAAGAGCCTCTACCTGCTGCGCTCGCTCGCCCACATCGTCGACATGCACCAGCTCACCAAGGACCCGGAGCGGGTCGCGGGAGCGAGCCGCGACACCCCGTCCTCGCCGCAGCGGCTGCTGACCCCCTTCGAGCTGACCCGCTACCTGGACTACTGCAGCGAGATGCTGGCCCTGTTGAGCAAGCTGGCGGCCCTGCACACCCAGCACTTCAACGACCCGGTGACGCTCGAGGCCGTGAACGACGTCGAGAACCTCACCCAGGGTCTTGCGCGCACCATCTGGCAGAAGATCATGATCCTCGAGCGGACCAACCGAGCCGGGTGAAGCCCCCCGCTATCGGGCTTCGCTGCTGACTTTCTCCGGGGTGTTCTTGTACGGCAGCAGGCGCGCGGTCTCGTAGAGCGCGCGACAGAGCTCCTCCATGCGCGCCGCCGTCTCCGGCTCGCGCGCGGCGAGGTCGGCGGGTGGGTCGCTGCCGCCCAGCGCGGTGAGCTTGCGGTGCGAGCCGTCGCCGAAGATGCCGAACGCCCGGTCCTTCCCGATCAGCCAGAGCTGCGGAACCTTCCCCTGGTCGCCGACCGCGAACGTGTACCGCAGCGCTTCGAAGGCCGGGTCGAGCAGGTCGCGGCCGAACGCGCCGTTGAGATACGGCAGCCCCGCGAGCGACGCGGCCGTCGGCAGGACGTCCACCTCGCTCGCCACGGTGTCGACGCGTCGCCCGCCGGGGACGAGCCCCGGGCCCCAGACGAGCAGCGGCACGTGAAAGTGCGTCAGGCCGGCCGCCACGTCCCCCCGCGGGATGTGCGGCGCGTCCCCCGGCAGACCGTGGTCGCCGTAGAAGAGAAAAATCGTGTCGGCGAACCAGGGCTCGCGGCGCGCGCCGTCGACGAAGACGCCGACCGCGTGGTCCAGGAAGCGAAAGGCGTTGTACTCGTCCGCCGAGACGAAGCCGTGCCGCTGCGCCTCGGCGTCAGCGATCGTGCGCGGCTCGAACCCGTGGCGGTTCTTCGGGATCGTGTAGGGGCGGTGGCTCCCGGAGGTCTGCACGATCGCGACGAACGGCGCGCGGACCCCCGAGAAGACGCGGTTGGCCTCCTCGAAGAGGTCGAGGTCCGAGATCCCCCAGACGTCGACGCGCGGCGCGCTGAAGCTCCCCTCCTCGAAAAGGCGCAGCCCCTTGATGTTCGCGGCGAGCAGCCCGCGGATGTTCGCCCAGTTCAGGCTGCCGCCGAGGAAGTAGAGCTTCTCGTAGCCGGTGAAGTCGTTGAGGATGCTGTGCTGCGAGACGATCAGCGGGTTGCGGGTGGCGGTCTGGTGCGTCTCGACGTCCGGCAGGCCGGTCACCGTGGCCCAGACCGAGCGCGCCGTCCCCCAGGTCGGCGTGTAGAAGCGCGTGTAGAGCGTCCCCTCGCGGGCCAGCGCGTCGAAGCGCGGCGTGGGGTCGAGCGGGTTGCCGAACGAGCCGGTCTTGTAGGCGGCGAAGGACTCGAGCAGCACGATGACCACGTTCGGGCGCCGCGGCGGCGCACCCCGGGGTTCGGAGCGGCGGGCGTAGACCAGACGCGACGGGTCGGGGTCGGCTATGCCGAGGTAGCGCGCGACGAGCGAGTAGGCGGCGCGCGCCTTGTCCGCGTCGTAAGCCGCCGGCTTCTTGCGCAGCGTCTCGGCGAAGTAGAGCACCGGGTTGTGGGCGAGATCGGCGGCGAACGTGATGGTCGAGAAGTAGGCATCCGACCAGCGCAGCGGGTACCAGGAGAGCTTGCCGTAGATGCCGGCGACGGCGACGAAGACGACGGCGACGGTCGCGACGATGCGGTGGAGGCGCGGCGCGGTCGCCGGTTCCCAGCGGGCGGCGCGCGCGAGCAGCAGGCGCGCGCCGCGGAACACGGCCCAGCAGGCCAGCGCGATGCCGAGGGCGGAGCGCACCACCGGGTAGCTCTCCCAGACCATCCGCGCCGAGGTGTCGAGGTTGTAGAGAAACTGCAGGACCGTCACGTTGACCCGGCTCGCCGCGAAGGCGTAGTGACCGAAGTCGACGGCGTAGACGAAGAAGAGCAGCAGGTGCGTGACGGCCAGGTACCGGGTCCAGACGCGGACGGCCAGTCCCCTCGGCCCGCCCGGGGCCCGCACCCGGCCGAGCGCGAAGAGCGGCAGCGCGACGAGGACGGCCAGCCGCGCGTCGAACTTCGCGCCGAGCAGGAAGGCCTTCGCAGCTACTGCCGCGGGGAGCCCCCCGGGAGGGGTGAACGCGAGCGCGAACGCGCCGCGCAGCAGCGAGAAGAGCAGGGTGTCCGCGGCCGCGACCAGCAGGAAGAGACGCGCGGGGCGGGGGACGGCCGAGAGTATGCGGTTGATCACCGGGCCATTATAGCGGTCGTCCAGCGCCGGCGCCTGCTACGGCTGCAGAGCCCGGCGCCTCACCGCTGCGCGTCCTCGACGGTGATCCTGGTTTCGGCGCCGTTGCAGCGGATTTCCGGGACGTACATCGCGTGGCCCAGCACCGGCAGCGCGTGGAAGGTGCCGGGCGCCTCGGCGCGCAGGTCGTACCGGAGCTCCCAGACGCCTTCGGGCAGCCTGTCGAGGAACATCGCCACCGTGCGGTCGCGCAGCTCCTGGTAGACCCAGCGTTTCCGGTTGGTGAAATCCGCCTCGCTCCGGGACTCGGGGGCGGCGGCCCGCACCGCTGCGGCCTTCAGCTCCCGCGCGTACACCTCCGCGCCGCTGCGGACCGCCACGGCCTCCAGGCCAGCCGGCTTGAGGTCTTCGAAGACGAGGTACTCGTAGTTGTTCTTGGCCTCGATGGTGACGACGGTCTCGACCCGATCGCCGCTGGTCACCGTGTCGCCGTCGTGGAGCGGCTGCTTCTCGTAGACGAAACCCTTGAGGAGCGTCGGCCGCCCGACGAGCTTGAAGTACTGGCGGCGGACGAAGATCTCGTTGCCGGCCGGCGGGACCGGCTCTTCCAGGCTGAAGAACTTCGCCTCCGCCGAGAAGTACAGCGCGCCCGCGCCGGCGGTGCGGCGGATGCGGACGTCGTTCGCGACGTCCCTGATCAGCGCGGGGTCGATCTCGAACCGGCTCGGCGCGCCGATGGCGTCGGCGCCGGCCAGCTTCTTCGTTACGATGCGCGTGCCGTTGACGAACAGCTCGTACGAGAACTCCGGCGTCAGCTCGCGCGTGGCGCGCAGGTAATCGTTCAGCGCGAGGACGACGATCGCGGTGTCGCGCGTGTTCTTCCACTGCGCGCCGCGGCGGCTCCTGACGAGCCAGGTGGTGACCGGCTCGACGAGCCGGTTGTTCGGGTCGATCGCCAGCAGCGCCCGCAGCGCGAACGCCGTCGCCTCGATGCCGCCGTCGGACCAGCGCCACGCAAGGCCGTCCTCGCCCCAGTGGGCCGTGCCCATCACGGCTTCGCCCGCCCCGAGCGCGCCACCGATCAGCACCGACGAGTCCGGCCGGTCGTCGCGCTTGACGCCGTTCTCCAGGTTTTCGACGAGCGTCCTGGCCCTCTCGTCGTACCCGTAGTTGTGGGCGGCCAGCGCCAGCAGCGCGCGGGAGTAGGCGTTGAGGCGGTCGCGGTTGGACCAGAGGTTCCCGAATGCCTTCGCCTGGAATCCGCCGACCCCGCCCCGCTTCTCGAGCGCGTGGTAGGCGCTCAGCGCGTGCAGCATCCACGCCTGGCTGTCGGGGCTCGCTTCCTCCTCGACCAGCTCCTTGTCGAGGAACGCCGCGCCGCGTTGCAGCACGTCGGCGCGCACGGCCTCGCCCGCCTGCCGGGAGAGGATCAGGCCCCAGACCACGTAGGCGCTCATGAAGTGATCGCTGTCTCCCTGCTTCCACCAGCCCCAGCCGCCGTCGGCGTGCTGGAAATCGTAGAGCCGGTCGAGGCCGGTCTTCACCATCTCCCCGATCAGCGCAAGAGGCTTCGCGCCTTCCGGGTGCGTCTGTCTCGCGAAGGCGCGCTCGACGCCGCCGAAGGCCTTGCCCATCACCTCGTCGGGCTCGAGGCCGAGATCGCGCAGCGTCTTCGCGGTGATCGCCGCCGGCAGGAACCGGCTCATCGTCTGCTCGGTGCAGCCGTAGGGGTAGTCGATCAGGTAGGGCAGCGCGTCGAGCATCGTCACCGCGAGGCTCGGGGCGACCTGCACGGTCAGCGTCGTGGATCCCGGCTTGCGCAGCTTCGGGATATCGAGCCTCACGGTCACATCGTTGCCGCGTACCCTGCCCGAGGCGGCGACGAGCTTCTCGATGCCGTGCTCGAACACCGGGTAGGTCTTCTCCATCGCGTCGGCGTGGGCGTCGCCGCGCGCGGAGACCTTCAGCCTGGCCTGCCCGGGCTTCAGGACGCGCAGGTACCAGTCGGCTCGCGTCTCGCCGTTCGCAGGCACGTCGCGCGGCCCGATCTCACCCTTGACGGCCCGGCCCTTCTCGAACAGCCCCGTGATCTCCAGGCCCTCCGCCTCGAGCTTCGGCAGCACCCGCATGGGCTCGTCGGTGTTGTTGTTGATCACCGCGGAGACGACGACGGCATCGCCCGCGACGAAAAACCGCGGCGCCTGGAGGCGCACGATCAACGGCTGCCGGGTGCGCGTGGCAGCCTCGGCGATCCCGAACTGATTGCCGGCGCCGGTTGCGCGCGCGGTGGCTTTCCAGGCTGTCAGCGAATCCGGGTAGGTCACCTTGACCCGGGCCGTGCCGTCCCTGCCGGTGACGACGTCGGGCTGCCAGAGCACGGTGGAGCGGAAGTCGGAGCGCACGACGACGACGGCGGGTTCCTGCCCGCCACCGGCATCCTTGTCCCCATTCATTATCTTGAACTCGTCCCGGGAGTCGGCGAACATGGCCGGCGCCGCGGTCGCCACCATCTTCGAAGCTGGCATCGCCCCAGACCCGGGGGCCTCGGCTGCCGCCATCTCCCCCGCCGCTCGCAGTCTGCTCCCGGACTCCGACTTTCTGTAGTAATCCTGCCCTCCGCGCGCCTCCTCTTGCTCATACAACCCCTGCTCCTGGCCGCCCTTGGCCGGACGCGCGTAGGCCTTCTGCTGGAAGGTGCTCCGGGTCTGGACGACCCGGGGCCGCTTCGTGCCGTAGAAGAACCGGCGCGGGTCGCCGGCGTAGTCGTCCTGGATGGAGAAGACCGACTCGTCCACGAGCGCAAGCGCCACCTCGGCTGCGACCGGCTCGCCGTTGTGGTCGCGGGCGGTGACGGTGAGGGTGCCCTCCTCGCGCGGCTGGTAGAGCGGCCGGTCGGGAGCGACCTCGACGGTCAGGAAGTTCTTCGTCGGCGGCACGATGATGCTGCTGTCGGCGCTGAAGAGCTGCCGGTCCGCCACCATCGCGGCACCGAGGAAGACGTTCGGGACGTGGCGCTCCTCGATAACCAGCTCGACCAGCTTCGCCGTGCCGGTCAGGTGCACGAGCTGCCAGCTATCGAGTTCCTCGCCCTCGAGCGTGAACAGGATGTAGCGGTCGCTGCTGGGCGCGACGAGCATCACCGGCGCGGTCTGCCCGACGCGGAAGGTCTCCCTGTCCATGATGATCTCGACACCGCCGTGCCGGTACCCCAGCTCGGTCGTGGCGTTGGTGGCGACCCAGACGGCGCACTCGGCGGTGACGGGCGGAGCATCGCCGTCCTCGCCCGACCACACGACCCGGTAATAGCCGTCGCGCTCCGGCGTGAACGTCACCTCCGCCTCGCCACCGGCGTCGGTCTTCACGGTGCGGCGGGAGATCTCTTCGTGCTCGTAGCCGCGGAATTTGAGCCGCCACGCCGGCTCCCCCGCCCTGGTCGCCGGCGGGAAGACCGCGGCGCCCTGGAGCCTTCCAAGCTCGTCACCCTTGACCTCGCGGCCGTCGGGCGCGAGCCAGATCTCGAACCAGGTGTCGCGCATGATCGTGACCGTCCCCGCGACCGCCACAGGCTGGTCGTTGGCGTCGAGCGCCTTGATGCCGACCGCGACCTTGTCCTGCGGCCGGTAGAGGTTGTGTGCCGGCTTCGGGTGGACGGAGTACCGCTGCCGGGTGACGCGGACGCTGTCGCCGCCTGAGATCTCGCGGCGCGAGGCGTCGGTGACGCGCGCCTCGATGCGGTACTCGAAATCCTGCCCGCCAGCGCGCGGCGTGTCGAACGTGAGCCGCGCGCTGCCGGCTGCGTCCGTCTTGAGCGTCTCGCGCTTGACGATCGGGCCCTCGCCGTATTGGGCACGGCGCGACGGGCGCAGGTCCTCGTAGAACCAGGGGTAGTCGGTCGGCGGGTACCACCAGTGCTGGAACGGCAGCTGGCGGACGAGCACCTCGACGGTGGCGTTGGCGACCGGGCCGCCGAAATAGTAGTCCGCCTGCACCGCGACTTCGACGCTCTCCCCGAGGCGGAACGATTTCTTCCGGCCGTGCTCCTCGGGCGTCCGGATCGTTACCTTGAACTCCGGCAATTTGTACTCCTCGAGGCGAAAGAGCGTCGCGTCGCCGATCTGGCGGCTCCGGCCCTCTTCCCAGAAGCGCATGCGGTACTCACCGAGCGGCATCGTTCCGGTCAGCTCCAGGGTGCCCCAGGCGCTGCCGAAGTCGTTGAGCGCGGCCTTGCCCTCGTGGACCTTCGCGC